>CAMORS010000086.1 GCA_946624005.1 uncultured Prevotella sp.
AACCAGGAAAGGCAGGACCAGAATCTGCAGTGTTACCATTACACCATACCCCAAGGTCATCGCACCAGTTTTTGTCTGAATGCGGGTGCAAAGGTACTGCTTTTTTTTGAACTGGCAAGTTTTTTTGCCGTTTTTTTTCATGAAATCTAAAAAAAAACTCAAAATAATGCGTTTTTTGCGTGTTTTCTCACAGAAAGAGTGTACCTTTGCATCATTATTTTAATCATCAACAGCTAATAAAAGTTCATGCAAGAGACAAACGAACAGAACACAAATCCCACATCGGGAAACGGAAAACTGGTAGAAACCATCATTGAAGGAATACAAGAGAAGAAAGGATCGGCCATCAGCGTCATCGACATGCGCGGCATCGACGGAGCCATCTGCAACTACTTCGTCGTATGCCAGGGCAACTCGCCCATTCAGGTGGAGGCCATCACCGACTCGGTGGAGGAGATGGCCCGCGAGAAAGCCGGCGAGAAGCCTATACGCATCGTCGGAAGGGAAAACGCGCTCTGGGTGGCGATGGACTATACCGACGTGATGGTACACATCTTCGTGCCCGACATCCGCGAATACTACAATCTGGAAAGCCTCTGGGAGGATGCACCCATCCGTCAGATTCCCGACCTGGACTGAATGTTTTTCTGATTACCAAAAAGAATGACTCCAAACGACAATAAGAACAACAACGCGCCGAAGATGCCCAAGTTCAACATGAACTGGATTTACATCCTGGCGCTCCTCGCCCTCACATCGGTCTACTTCTTCGGGGGCGACAACACGACCAACAGTAGTATCAACCGGCAGACGAGCTACGACCAGTTTAAGGTGTACGTACAGAAAGGCTTCGCACAGAAGATTACCGTCAACAAGGCGAAGAGCGAACTCAAGGTGTACATCAAGGCCGAGCACTTCCGCGAAGTGTTCAAGGTGGGCGCACAGCAGACTGGTCCGCAACCATACGTCCTGGTGGCCTATGGCAGTACGGAGAAGCTGGAGGACTTCGTCGACCAGCAGCGTGCTGCAGGCCATTTCAAGGGCGAGTTCGGCTACGAGAACAAGACCGACGGCGCACTATTTAATATATTGTATAGCATTCTGCCCATCTTCCTCTTCTTCTTCATCTGGTTCCTCCTCTTCAGAAGGATGGGAGGCGGTGCCGGCATGGGAGGCATCTTCAGCGTAGGCAAGTCGAAGGCGAAGATGTACGAGAAAGGCGGCGACCTGGGCATCACCTTCAAGGACGTGGCAGGACAGGCCGGTGCGAAACAAGAGGTGCAGGAGATTGTGGAGTTTCTGAAGAACCCGCAGAAATATACCGACCTGGGCGGTAAGATTCCGAAGGGAGCACTCCTCGTTGGTCCTCCGGGAACGGGTAAGACGCTGCTGGCCAAGGCCGTGGCAGGCGAGGCTGGCGTACCCTTCTTCTCGATGTCGGGAAGCGACTTCGTGGAGATGTTCGTCGGCGTGGGAGCCAGTCGTGTGCGCGACCTCTTCCAGCAGGCAAAGGCCAAGTCGCCCTGTATCATCTTCATCGACGAGATAGATGCTGTGGGACGCGCCCGCTCGAAAAATCCGGCCATGGGCGGCAACGACGAGCGCGAGAACACGCTCAACGCCCTGCTCACCGAGATGGACGGTTTCGGAACCAACAGCGGCGTCATCATCCTCGCAGCCACCAACCGTGTGGACATGCTCGACTCGGCCCTGCTCCGCGCCGGACGCTTCGACCGACAGATACACGTCGACCTGCCCGACCTCACCGAGCGTAAGGAGATTTTCCTCGTCCACCTGAAGCCTATCAAGGTAGACGAGAACCTCGACATCGACTTCCTGGCACGCCAGACTCCTGGCTTCTCGGGAGCCGACATCGCCAATGTGTGCAACGAGGCGGCCCTCATCGCCGCACGTCACGACAGCAAGGTGGTGACGAAGCAAGACTTCCTCGATGCCGTAGACCGCATCATCGGCGGACTGGAGAAGAAGACGAAGGTGATGACGGCCGAGGAGAAACGCTCCATCGCCCTCCACGAAGCTGGCCATGCCACCATCTCGTGGTTCTGCCAGTATGCCGCACCGTTGGTGAAGGTGACCATCGTGCCGCGCGGTCAAGCGCTCGGCGCCGCCTGGTACCTGCCCGAGGAACGGCAGATAACGACGAAGGAGCAGATGCTCGACGAGATGTGCGCCCTCTTGGGAGGACGTGCCGCCGAGGAACTCTTCACCGGACATATCTCCACCGGTGCGATGAACGACCTCGAAAGGGCTACGAAGAGTGCCTATGGCATGATAGCCTTTGCCGGCATGAGCGACCGCCTGCCCAACATCTGCTATTACAACAATCAGGAATACTCGTTCCAGAAGCCCTATTCGGAGACGACGGCCAAGGTCATCGACGAAGAGGTGCTCAAGATGATCAACGAACAATATGCCCGTGCCAAGCAACTGCTTGAAGAGCATAAAGAGGGACATAACCAGCTGGCCGAACTGCTCATCAGCCGCGAGGTGATCTTCGCCGAGGACGTGGAGCGCATCTTCGGCAAACGTCCCTGGACGAGCCGCTCTGAAGAAATCATCGAGGCCAACGCCATGCAGAAAGTGCAGGAGGCCCTCGATGCCAAGCAATCGAAAGAAGATGCTGAAGTCAAGCCGACGGAAGAATCACCCCAAAACTAACGTCTGAACTCCTGAACACCCGAACTCCCGAACTCCTGAACTCCCGAACTCCTGAACTCCTGAAATATGAACAACTTCATCAAACGCACCATCACGGGCATCATCTACGTGGCCTGCATCATCGTGAGTTTCTTCGACCCCTTTGCGATGCTCTTTTTCTTCGCCCTTGTGACAGGCCTGACAGCATGGGAGCTGTGCGGACTCATCAACGACCGCGTGGCCCACACGCAGGTGAACCCACTCATCTGCACCGTAGCAGCCGTCTACTTCTTCCTCGCCATGTGTGGCTATGTCAGCGGCATCGTGCCCTCGTCAGGCGTGTTCATCCCCTACCTGCTGACCATTGTCTACCTCTTCATCAGCGAACTATACCTCAAGCAGGAGAACCCCGTCAACAACTGGGCCTACACCATGCTCTCGCAGATGTATGTCGCACTGCCCATAGCGATGATTCCCGTACTGGCCTTCACAGGCAGC
This sequence comes from uncultured Prevotella sp., assembly GCA_946624005.1. GTDB lineage: Bacteria > Bacteroidota > Bacteroidia > Bacteroidales > Bacteroidaceae > Prevotella. Next base: position 3,157 of record CAMORS010000086.1, read on the forward strand.
AGCGACGGACAGATCTACTTCAATGCCCTGCTGCCCCTGTCGGTGTTTGTCTTCCTCTGGATGAGCGACACCGGAGCCTACTGCGTCGGTTCGCTCATCGGCAAGCATAAGCTCTTTCCGCGCGTGTCGCCGGGAAAGACATGGGAAGGAAGCATCGGTGGAGGACTGTTGGTGTTGCTGGCCGCTGGCGCTATCGGCTATCTCGACAACATGCTGATAGCCGACATCGACCACCCGCACTTCTTCGGCAACGCCGTTCTGCCTCTCTGGCAATGGCTCGGACTGGGATTGGTGGTGTGTGTCTTTGGCACATGGGGCGACCTCGTAGAGTCGCTCTTCAAGCGCACCATCGGTGTGAAAGACTCTGGCAACATCCTGCCTGGCCACGGTGGCATGCTCGACCGCTTCGACTCGGCCCTGATGGCCTTCCCCGCTGCAGTCATCTACATCTACACCCTGTCGCTATTGTAGCCTTCCTTGCAGAAACCGCTGCTACAGGGGGTATCACCAAATGATTTCTTTAAGAACGTCTGATGACCAGCAACGTCAGGTCATCACTCTGTTCCATATTGCCAGTATATTGCTTCACCTCGGTGATGATGGTGTCGACGACCTCTTTGGGCGTCTTGTTGGCACAACCGGTCAACAGCTGTACGACGGCAGCCCCGCGCACCCTGCCATTGCCATTCTTCACCAGGTTCGTCACCAACGTTTCCATAAGTGGCAGGTGTCGCGCTGTGAATTATCTTGACAAAACACCATCAACCTTTTTCGGCATTCTACAAGCGGGAAAGACGGAAAAAGCCGCTTCCGGCAACCGAAAATGCCCCGTCGCAGCCTCGCAGACCCTCTCTTTGGATGCAATTGATGGCATATTGGTGTCTAATATGCCACATATTGCCGGGTAATATGCCGCAGATTGCACACCAATATGACGCATATTGCGACCCAATATGACGCATTTTACATCCAAAGGAAATGCCCCCACAATGCCGTTTGCGCACAACTAACTATCAGTCAGCCGCTTACGCAAACTTCAAAATACTACGATATTTGTGGTCCAATCCCTTCCTGGCCGAAAATATTCGATTCTCGCATAGGGTGTTATGTGAATTATCTTGACAAAAGACAAGTTGCATCGGTGGCAGGTGTCACGCTAGGAAGCGTGACCTCCTACATTGGCGCATCGGTGGCAGGTGTCACGCTGGGAAGCGTGACCTCCTACATGAAAAACAAAAAAGCCTGGTCATCGTGTGACCAGGCATTGGTCTGCTCATCAAGACGCAAGAGTATCGATGAGCTATTCAGGCAAGAGAACTACGCCTTGCTGCTTCACCCCATCCATCATGATGGTGAGTGGCTTCTCGAAGCGCACATGGCGCACGTGGTCTGTCTCTTCGACGGCTGGCATAGCGTCGAGCATAGCCTTGTTGAAGAGTCCGTCCTGACGATAGGGGTTGATGGTGAAATAGCCGACACCCATCGACGTGAGGTTCTGGAAGAAATGGGTACCCTGGCTGGGATCGACACGATAACCCGGCAGACCACACTCTACGATGACGCGGGCTGCCGAGATCTGCGCCCACTTCACGGGAATGCCCAACCAGTGGTCGCTTGAACCCCAACGTCCTGGGCCTACCAGCACATAGCCACGTTTCTGGTCGATGAAGTGCTGGTTGAGCTGTTCTATCTCCATGGCAATGGTGGGGTTCTCCGCTGCCGAGAAGTCGTCGGCGGCCTTCACATAAACCACGTCGGTGACATCCTCGCTGATGCCATGACCCAACGAGCTGTTGCTGCGCAGCAGGCAACGATCGTCGGCCAGCTCGTTGAGGTTCATGTTGAGTTCCTGCTTGCTGTCCACAATGGGACGTATCTGCAGCAGGTAGAACTCGCCCTCCACTCCCCCACCGTCGTCGCGCCGCTTCGACGAGAGATTGCAGGCCAGCTCTATCTCCACAGGCCTACGCATACCTTCAGCGCCATTCTTCATCGACATGCGCAGCAGTTCGGGCAGGGGAAATATGCCGTGCTTCAAGACACCGCACATCGAGACAATCTTCCGTCCGCCGGGATAGAAGCCGTCGCGGATAATCTGGTTCATCGCGTCGTAGGTGGAAGCAATGTATTTCAGCGACCCGTGGGCCTCAGCCTCCTTCACGGGCAGCGAAGCGATGTTGAAGCCGTCGTCGGTAGAGAAGGAACTCCCCATACTCATCTCTAAGGCATAAAACTGCGTCTGTGTCTGACGAAGGGCTATGTGCATCTCGCTCATCTGCAGCACCTTCTGCGGATGGTACGGGCTGACACGGAGCGTCTGACCGCCATCGACGATATACTTACCCAGTCCCAGAGCAAGACTGGCAATGCCTTCCTCGGCCGTTTCGTCCTCGATGGGATAGAAGTTGAGCGAACGCAGCACACCGCTGATGGTGGGATAGTAATAGTTGCCATGCTGCTGCCCCACCACCTCTTGCAGCACGACGGCCATCTTCTCTTGGTCGATGACGTTGGCTGTTGCCGTCATGTAAGCCTTCGAATCCTTATAGAACACCGAAGCGTAGACACTCTTGATGGCGTCGACCACCATACGCAACATCTGGTATTTGTCGCTGGTAAAGGGCACCATGTAGGTAGCATAGACACCGGCGAAGGGCTGGTAGTGGCTGTCTTCGAGCAGCGAACTGCTTCTGACGGCGATAGGCTTCTGCGTGGCCTCGAAGAAGGCGAAGAAGTCGGCGATGTACTTGTCGGGAAGCTGTGCCCGGAGGAAATGCTGCAGAATCTGTTCGTCGGGCATGTCGCTCAGGGCTATCTGGTAGAGGTTGTTCGTGTCCATAAACTCGTCGAACACATCGGTACAGAGTACCACCGTCTTGGGGATGCTCACCTTGACGCCCTCAAACTGGTTGAACTCGGGATGGCGCTTGATGATGTTGTCGAGGAAAGCCAGTCCGCGCCCCTTGCCGCCCAGGGAGCCATCGCCGATGCGGGCAAAATGGCTGTAGGAGTCGAAGCGCTCGCGGTCGAAGAGAGCCACGACACCGATGTTCTTCATGTGACGGTATTCGACGATGGCATCGAAGATAATCTGACGGTGAGCATCGACATCCTGCACCTCCTTAAAGGTGATGTTCTTCAGGAAGTTGGACACGGGGAAGATAGCCCTGGCGCAGAGCCAGCGGCTGATATGGTTGCGCGAGGTGTGGTAGAGCAGCGAGTCGCTCGGGATGTTGAAGATGTTGTCTTGCAGCTCCTTGAGGTTGCGGATGCGCCGCACCTCAGCCTTCGTCTTGGGGTCGCGGAAGATGAAGTCGCCAAAGCCGAAATGCTCCTCCAGCTCCTGCCGGAGGTCGATGAGCATCTTCTTCGAATTCTTGTCGACAAACTTATACCCCGCGGCTTCGGCACGCGCCTTGTTCACCGTCTCGGCACTCTGCATGATGAGCGGGATGAAGGGATTGTCGCGGTGGATATACTCCAAGAGCTGGAAGCCGGCATCGGAGACCTTGGGATTGGCTGCTTGCTCGCCATTGCGCGTGCTGCCGGCGAACATCGGAAAGCGGCAGTCGCTGATGACACCCAGCACGTTGTCCCTATACCTATTATATATATACATCGCCTCGGCATGATTGCGCGCCAAGACAACCTTCGGACGACCGCGCATGCGCAGGGTGGCACTGTGCGGATTGAGCGCCTCGGTAGCGAAGCGCTGGCTCTGAGCGAGGATATAGCTGTAGAGCGACGGGAGGACAGACGAATAGAATCGGATGCTGTCTTCCACCAACAGAATCATCTGCACACCGGCCTCCTCGATGTCGTGGTCGAGGTTCATGCGGTCTTCGATAAGCTTGATGATGGAAAGGATGAGGTTGGTGTTGCCCAACCAGCAGAACACATAGTCGAAGATGGACATATCTTCGTTCTCGATGCGACGGGTGATGCCGTGAGAGAAGGGGGTGAGCACCACGCAGGGGATGTCGGGGAACTTCGCCTTGACGGCATGCGCCACGTTGAAGGCGTCGTTGTCGGCCGTGCCAGGCATGCAGATGACGAGGTCGATATTGGTGGTGCGGAGCACCTCGGCCGCCTCTTCCGTCGTCGACACCTGCCGGAAGAGCGGCGGATAGCGCAGTCCTAAGGAGGTGTACTCGTTGAAAATCTTCTCGTCCACACGCCCGTCGTCCTCCAGCATAAACGCATCGTAGGGGTTGGCCACGATCAAGACGTTGTAGATGCGGTGCTGCATGAGGTTGACAAACGATACGTCCTTGAGCACCATCTTGCTCCATTGCTGCGCTATGTTCTTCTGCTCCATTGTTCTCTGATAGGTAGTTTTGCCTGCAAATATACAAAAAAATCACCAAAAACTTTTCTTTTCTTTGCAATTATGCCAGTTTTTTTATAATTTTGCGGCATGAGAACATTTTATTCCTACACAAGACTTGTCATCCTGCTGATGATGACACTGGCCACGACGACCGCAGAGGCCAAGAAGAAGGCTGCCCACATGGTGGTGGCAACGTACAACATCCGCTATGCCAACCACCAAGACTCGCTGCAACGCGACGGATGGGGGCAGCGCTATCCGGTGATGGCACGCCTCATCCTGTCCAACGGCTTCGAGATCTTCGGCACGCAGGAGGGACTGAAACGGCAGCTCGACGAGCTGAAGGCGGCCCTGCCCGGCTACGACTATATCGGCATCGGGCGCGACGATGGGCGCGAGGCAGGCGAGCATTCTGCCATCTTCTACCGCACCGACCTGTTCCGCCTGATCGACCACGGCGACTTCTGGCTCTCGGAACATCCCGAACGGCCGGGCTTGGGGTGGGATGCCGTATGCCCGCGCATCTGCTCGTGGGGGCATTTCCGCCACAAGGCGTCGGGTAAGGAGTTCCTCTTCTTCAACCTCCACATGGATCATGTGGGCAAGACGGCCCGTATCGAGGCAGCCAAGCTGGTCATGCAGAAGACGCAGGAGCTGGGCAAGCGGCTGCCTGCCATCCTGACGGGTGACTTCAATGTCGACCAGACCTCGCCGGCCTACGACACGTTGGCCCGTTCGGGCGTATTCCAGGATTCGTATGAGATGGCCGACTTCTGCTATGCCGAGAACGGAACGTTCAACGCATGGAGCACCACCTCGTTCTCGACGGCACGCATCGACCATATCTTCCTCACGCAGCAGTTCAAGGTGGAACGCTATGCCGTGCTGACCGACACCTACCGCGTGCCTGTACCCGACGAAGCCCGGGACATATCAGGAGACAAACCCGCAGAGGTGAAGCTGACGAAATACGAGTCGCACACCCCCAGCGACCATTTCCCCGTGCGCATCATCGTCGACTTGAATTAAGAATCTTAAGCACAGAAAACGAAAGAACCCCGGACGCGAGATCGTCTGGGGTTCTTGATTCATATATAGTTTCTTGGTGATTATGCTCCTTGCATGGCCTTGTTGAAGTCGTCGAGCGAGATGGTCTTGCGGTCGAGCGTGACGACGTTCTTCAGCACCTCTGTGAGCTTCTGGTCGACGCAGCGGTCTACGAAGTTGTCCACCATCTCACGCTTCTTGAGCATGTCCTGAGCATAGTTCTCGAGATATTCGTCGGGCACATTGCTCATACCATACTGAGCGAACTGAGCACGGGCAGCCTCCATAGCGGTGTGCTTGATGTCGTCGTCGTCGATCTTGATCTGGTTAGCCTCTACGAGCTGCTCCTTGATGAGGTGCCAGTTGAGCTCCTTGATGCTCAGGTCGAAGTTCTTCTCCACATAGTCGTCGCCCTTGTCGCGGTTGTTGTTCTTCATGATGCGCTTGAGCAACTCTGTGGGATAGGTCTGCTCGCCCACCTTCTGCTCGCAATAGCGGCGCACATCCTGCAGGAACTTGAAGTCGCTGTTGCCGACCATCGTGGTCTTGAGGCCCTCGGCAATCTTCTCGCGGAAAGCCTTCTCGTCAGCGCAATTGCCCTCACCGAACACCTGGTCGAACAGCTTCTGGTCGACCTTGGCGGGAGTGAAGCGCGAGATTTCCGTCACTTGGTAGCTAAAGTCCGACTCCACCTTGCCAGCCTCTTCGGCATCGTCCATCTTGAACAGTCCCTTCAGCTCGGCATTGCTCTCGTAGGCCTTGCGTGGGTTGAAGGTGAGGATGTCGCCCAGCTTGCAGCCTTCGAAGATCTTCTTCTGGTCTTCGGCCTTGATATATTCGGGCATGACGAGTGCACTCTCTACGGTGATACCACCTTCGAGCGTATTGCCCTCGGCATCGAGCTGGCGGAGGTCGCCCTTCAGAAGGTCGTTGGCCTCGTAGGTCTCAGCCTTCTCGTAGTTGCCGGCACGCTGAGCGTAAGCCTGCACCTGCTGGTCGATGAGCTTGTCGTCTACCTCTATCTCGTCGTATTCAATCTTGTCTTTGTCGGTCAGCTCGATCTTGAATTCGGGAGCCACAGCCACGTCGAAGACGAAGGTATAGGGAGCCTCAGCCTCAACGTCTACGGGCACCTGCTTGTCGCTGGGCAGCGGTTCGCCGAGCATGTGGATATGATTGTCGTTGATGTACTTGTACATTTCCTGTCCCATCACCTTGTTGATGACGTCCACCTTCACGGCGGTGCCATACTGGCGCTTGATCATCCCCATGGGGACCATGCCCGGACGGAATCCCGGCACCTGTGCGCGCTTGCGATAGTTTTTCAGCTCTTTCTCTACTTCTGCCTTGTAGTCAGCCTCTTCCACGGTGAGCGTCATCAGGCCGTTTACCTTGTCAGGATTTTCAAATGTTACTTTCATTTTCTGTCGATATTTCTTTATTATTATTGATTTCTGGATAAAACCGTCTGAACGGCAGAAGCGACGCCCGGAAGTGCCGCCTCCTATTTTGGGCTGCAAAATTACGAATAATTTCCCTAATAATAGTATATTAGGTGTAAAAATACGTTTTTTTAACGTCACGCCAATTCGGCGTAACAGCTACTGTTCGGCTTCCTGCTGCCGCTTGCGCTCGTCGATGAGCTGGAAGTCTTTCTTCTGCAGTACGAAGTTGGAGCCCAGATACTTCTCTTTGACCACGGGATTGGTAGCCAGTTGCTCGGGATTGCCCTTGAAGAGGATGCGCCCCTCGAAGAGCAGGTAGGCACGGTCGGTGATGTTGAGCGTCTCGTGAACATTGTGGTCGGTGATGAGGATGCCGATATTGCGGTATTTCAGCTGCCAGACGATGTGCTGGATGTCTTCCACGGCGATGGGGTCGACACCGGCGAAGGGTTCGTCGAGCATGATGAACTTCGGCTCGATGGCCAGACAGCGGGCTATCTCCGTGCGTCGGCGCTC
>CAMORS010000087.1 GCA_946624005.1 uncultured Prevotella sp.
CTGACGCTCTAACCAACTGAACTACGGGCACCATGTCGGTTTTGCGGGTGCAAAGTTAGTGAAAATACTGGAAACCACCAAATATTTGGGCGTTTTTTTTGAAAAAATACATCAGAAAAGGATTTTACACCGTTTTTTCTTTGCTTTTCGCGCTTTTATTCGTAACTTTGCGCATCATTGATAATACATCAGTATGAAGGAATCGTTGACTTACCGCATGGCGGCCGAATGGGAAAAGCAATGGGGCGTACAGCTGACATGGCCTCACGAGGCGACAGACTGGCAGCCTTATCTGGATGCTATCACAGAGACGTATGTGGAGATGGCTCGTGCGATAGCCGAGCGGGAGATGCTGCTCGTGGTCACACCCGATATAGAGGGTGTGAAGGAACTGTTGCAGGGCAGGGTAGACATGGGGCGTGTGCTGTTGCACGAGTGTACGACGGATGATACATGGGCACGCGACCATGCTTTCCTCACGCTTGTGGCGGATATGCCAAACACCGAGGGGGCAGTGAGGCTGCTCGACTTCTGCTTCAACGGATGGGGCAAGAAGTTTGAGGCGGAGAAGGACAATGCCATCAACCGTTCGCTCTTCCCGATGCTGAAGTCGGTGCTGCCATCGCCGGTCTATGAGGATCATCTGGACTTCGTCCTCGAGGGTGGAAGCATAGAGAGCGACGGACAGGGTACGCTCTTCACCACAACGGGTTGTCTGCTGGCTGCCAACCGCAACCAACCGCTGACGAAACAGGAGATAGAGCAGCAACTCATCAGTAGATTGCATGCCAAGCGAATGTTGTGGATTGATCATGGACATCTGGCTGGCGACGATACCGACGGACACATCGACACGTTGGTGCGCATCGCTCCCGATGATACCTTATTATATATAGGAACCGATGATACTGCCGATGAGCATTATGACGACCTGAAGGCGATGGAACAGCAGCTCCGTACGTTCCGTACGATGGATGGCAGGCCCTATCGCTTGTTGCGCTTGCCATTGCCTGCACCTATCTACGATGGTGACGAACGTCTGCCTGCAACGTATGCCAACTACCTTGTTCTGAATGGCGCCGTACTGGTGCCGACGTATGGACAACCGCTGTATGACCGTCAGGCTGTCGAAACGATTCAACAGGCTTTCCCCGACCGTGAGATGGTGCCCGTAGATAGCCGAACGATCATCCGGCAGCACGGGTCGGTGCACTGCTGTACCATGCAGTACCACGGCGATAATTGATAATTGAAAATTGATAATTGATAATTGAATGTTGAGCACTATGAAGAAACTTAAAATAGGTATTGTCCAGCAGCACAATACGGCTGATATATTGGATAACAGACAGCGCTTAGCCGACAAGGTTCGTCGGCTGGCACAGCAGGGGGCTGAGCTCATCGTCTTGCAGGAGTTGCACAACTCGCTCTACTTCTGTCAGGTGGAGGATGTCCACTGTTTCGATTTGGCAGAGCCCATACCGGGGCCGTCGACCGACTTTTTTGGTTCGTTGGCGAAAGAGCTGGGCATCGTGTTGGTGACATCCCTTTTCGAGCGCCGTGCCACCGGACTGTATCACAACACAGCGGTAGTGATAGAGAAAGACGGCTCGATAGCAGGCAAATACCGCAAGATGCACATCCCTGACGATCCTGCCTACTACGAGAAGTTCTACTTCACACCGGGCGACTTGGGATTCCACCCCATCGACACGAGTGTCGGCCGACTTGGAGTGCTGGTCTGCTGGGACCAGTGGTATCCTGAGGCAGCACGCTTGATGGCGCTGCAGGGTGCCGACTTGCTCATTTATCCTACGGCCATCGGTTATGAGTCGTCAGACGAAATCGACGAGCAGGAACGTCAACGGGAGGCATGGACCACTGTGCAGCGCGGTCATGCCGTTGCCAATGGTCTGCATGTTGTCACCGTCAACCGAGTGGGCTTCGAGCCTGATCCGAGTGGACAGACAGGTGGCATACAGTTCTGGGGCAGCAGCTTTGTGGCCGGGCCGCAGGGTGAACTGCTCTACCGTGCTGAGAAAGACATCGAGGAGAGCGTTGTCGTGGAGGCGAATCTCGAGCGCAGCGAGCTTGTCAGACGCTGGTGGCCCTTCCTTCGAGACAGACGTATCGACCATTACGGCGACATCACACGCCGGTTTATCGACTAAGCGAAAAGTCGTTTTTGCGACTAAGAGAAAATGAAAACAGCACTTGCCCGAACATCCGTTGTGTCCGGGCAAATGCCATTATCTGGTGAATGAGAAAAAGCTAAGGCGTCTTTTTTACTTCTTAGCCGGAGCGTTGTTCTGTGCCGGAGCTGCGGGCTTCTCAGCGGGAGCAGCCTTCTTGGTGTCGGCAGCGGGAGCAGCCTGCTTGTTGTCAGTCTGGCTGGCACCGAATCCGGGCAGGTTGTTCGGGTTGGTCTGCTGCTGTTCGGTAGCGATGTTCTCCATGACGCTCTGCGATGTCGAAGAGGTGGGAGCAGTCCATGCGCAGCAGATGCTCAGCACCACCATAGCGGCAGCGAGGCTCCATGTGGCTTTTTCGATGAAGTCGGTAGTCTTGCGTACGCCCATGATAGCGTTCGACGACGAGAAGTTGGAAGCCAGTCCGCCTCCCTTAGACTCTTGGATCAGTACGATGGCAATCATCAGTAGACCCACAAGTACGATGAGAATAACAAATAAACTGTACATTACTTTTTTAATTTTATTTTTTATTGTTGTTTATAATCAATTTCTCTAAAAATCGAATTTGGTCTGCAAAGTAAACACTTTTTTTTGAATTATTCAAATTTAAATGCTTAATAATTTCCAAAGCCCTCGAATATTTTCCTTGTTTGATGTAAATTCGGGCCAAGGTCTCGGTATAATAGCCCTCGTCGCCCTCTTTTCCGTCCTCTTTTTCTACAGCCTTAATGGTTGGAGTGAACTCCGGAATCTCCTTGAGTTCGATGCGTCCACCCGCGTTGTCGATGAAGTTGTCTATCAGTTCCTGCCCCTTCATGTCGCGTTGTTGCGGCTCGGCCGACAGCTCGTCTTCCGTCTCGAGGAGGTAGGCCACGTAGTCGACAGCGGCATCTGCCGGAGTGGGTTTGCGTTTTGTCTTGCCCTTCTTGTCGTCGTCGCTGGGCAGCGAGTCGAGAAACTGGTCGATGAGCGTGAGCGTTCGGTTGGTGCCGTTGTTCTGCTTGTCTGTCGGTGTCTCTTTCTTAGCCTGCGGTTTGATGCGGTAGTGAGCCGCTTCGACGAGGTTGAAGATTTTCTTCCTGTCGGTGATGTAGATGGCAGCCTTGCGCAGTTCCTCGTCGAACGACGAGTCGTGTAGCAGGTAGAGGTTCTGCAGCATGAGCAGTCGTGCCGTCTGGTAGTATGGATGCAGAGCCAGGAGGGAACGCAGTTCGAAGAGCGTTTCCTTGTTCATCTGTTCGGGGTGTTTGATGAGGCTCTCTAAATCCATTTTGTATGCTTTGCTTTTTACCAGTTGGCAACGGCGGCGTTGAAGATCTGGTCTACCAGTTCGTCGACCATCTGTGTGACGAGCTCTTCCTGGACGCTGTTGAGGCTTTGCGTCGTCTCGTACGACGAAGTGGCCGTAAACTGCCGTTCGAAATCTTCGGCGTGGTTGATGTTGTTGGTGAACCTGACGTTGACCGTCATCGACAGCTCTGTCTGTGCCGAGTGTCCTTCAGAGGTGACGGCCTTGTTGCGTTGTTGGTATTGCGTGATCTCTCCCTCTATCACCAGGTCGCCGTTGCGCTTCACCTGTTGCAGCTTGGTGTGGCTGGCGAACTCATCCTTCAGCTGGTTGTTGAAGATGCTGGCCATCGGACCCCATACGTAGCTTGCGCGGTTGGGAAAGTCGGCGATGGTGATGGTCTTTGTCTTTGCGTAGTCGATGCTCGATCCGTTGAACGAATACTGCACGGAGCAGCTCATGGGCAGCAGCGACAGCAGGCAGATGATGATGCCCATGCCATACTGCTTGATGCGTCGGTAGAGGGTGCGGTCGGAGATGCCCAGTTCGGCAGCGGCTTTCTTCCTGTTGCCGTTGTTGCGTTCGAGGGCTTTCTCGATCATCTGCCGTTCCATGTTCTCCATGTTGAGCGTCGGCGGTTCGGCTATTTCTTCTGCTTCGGCCTCTTCCGTACGCGGCTGTTGCTCCATGTAGGCGGGGTAGGGTGGGAAAGAGCCTCCCTGTTCGCCGATAACCGATGGTATGGTGCTGCCCTGTATGGGCTGTATGAGGTTGGTGTGCGTATCTTCGAGCTGTTTGCGCAGACCGTTCATCTCGCGACGCAGATCGGAGACATTGCCACGCAGTTCGAAGAGAATCTTGAACAGCGCCTCGCGCTCGCTCTCATACGAGTGGGAACCACCCTGCTGTGGTATGGGGGCCAGCATGGTGCTCTCGGTGTCCTGCGGAATGAAGTGGCGCAGCACGTCGACTGAGATCTCTCGCTGTTGGCTGAGCACTGATATCTGCTCGGTGATGTTCTTCAGCTGTCGGACGTTGCCCGGCCATTTGTAGCGTAGCATCATCTGTCGTGCCTCCTCCGTCAGCGTTATCTTCGGCAGACGGTATTTCTCGGCCATCTGCAGGGCGAAGAGGCGGAACAGCAGGATGATGTCTTCGCCGCGGTCGCGCAGTGGCGGCATCTGTATGGGGATGGTATTGAGGCGATAATAGAGATCCTCGCGGAAGCGTCCCTCGCTGATGGCTTTCTGCACGTTGACGTTGGTGGCAGCCACGATGCGCACGTCGGTCTTTCGGATCTGCGTGCCTCCCACGCGGATATACTCTCCCGTTTCGAGCACGCGCAGCAGTCGTGCCTGTGTGGCCATGGGCAGCTCGCCCACTTCGTCGAGGAAGATGGTGCCCTTGTTGGCCACGCCGAAATAGCCGTCGCTCTCACCGATGGCACCGGTGAACGATCCCTTCTCGTGTCCGAAGAGCTCCGAGTCGATAGTTCCCTCGGGGATGGAGCCGCAGTTGATGGCGAAGTATTTCTCGCGTCTGCGGGGTGAGTTGTCGTGGATGACCCGCGGTATGATTTCTTTTCCGACACCACTCTCGCCGATGATGAGCACCGACAAATCGGTGGGTGCCACCTGCAAGGCGACATCCAAAGCCCTATTCAATCCCGGGCTGTTGCCCACGATGTTATAGCGCTGTTTGATCTTCTGTAGTTCGGACGTATTCATATTCGAGCTGACAAAATTACTGCTATTTTTTCATATAACTGCAATTTTGGCAGAAAAAGTGCATATTTTCGTTGTAAAAACCTGTTTTCAGCCTTTGTGATGGCCTTTTTTCTTGTTCATTTTGATAAGAAGCAGACCGATGGCCGTCCATATCAATTCGCGCACACGGACTATCAGGGCGACGAAGATGCCTGCGCTGGCTGTCATGCCCAGTCCGCCCACCGACATGAGGAATCCGCCCTCGCGGCCTCCCAGTTGCAGGGGCATGAAGAAGAGTATGTTGGCGAAGAGCGAGGTGAAGGCCAGGATGAGCACACACTGGATATAGTTGACCTCGGGCATCAGCACGAGCAGGATGAACATAATCTCGAGTGCCGAGGCGAATCGGCAAGCCAGTTCAAGGAATACGGCACCGAAGAAGGTTCTAGGGTTCTGGTTGTGGAGGGCTGCTATCTGCTGGTCGATGGTGTCGAGCTGCGTGCGGTGCTTCTCGATAAACTCGCGTGCCCAGCGTTTCACCCCGGGAATATGGCGCAGTATCTTCATCAGTCGCAAGGCCAGTCCCTGTCGGTAGCCTTTGAGGAAGAACCAGATGGCTGCCAGGCAGAACGCCGTCACCGAGGCCAGCACCATCATCATGAACACGCTGACATGCTGTGTCGCCACAAAGAGGATGGCCGACAGGAGCCAGAACCAGAGATGGCTGTAGATGTGGGTCATGACATAGAGGATGACCGACGACGAGGCTCTCTCGGCACCTATCTTCGGTGAGAGTTCCATGATGCGATAAGGTTCGCCGCCCATCAGTCCGCCAGGCGTGGCATAGTTCAGCGCGAAGCCTGATATGGTGATTTTGTAAAGCCACCAGAAGGGCACGTTGGCTGCGGGCTTCTGGTCGGCAGGGGCATCCTTTTCTTGCTGGCTTCTGATGATGACATACCAGGCGGCCGTGTTCAGTATGTAAAGCACGCCCCAGAGGGCGACGACGGCAAAGAACCAGTAGCCTGCATGTTGCAGGCCGCTCCACACCTGTGCGAAGTCGAGCTGTGTGAGCATCACGACGAGCACGACGATGCCAAAAAGGAAAAAGCCGTTTTGGTATTTCTTCTTCATTCTGCCGTCTTTGTTTCTTCAGCTGCTTTCTCTTCAGCTGCTGCCGTTTTCTTCTCACCCTTCGGTTTGGGAATGGCGAAGCGCACCTTCTCGCTGTCGTCCTTCTTCTCGTGGTAGAGCTTTTGCAGCGGATGGCGGAACGGACGGTCGTAGCTGATGCGATGGCGCACCACGTCGAGTGCCAGATAGATGGCATTGCGCAGCGTCTGTCCTTCCTGCGGCTCTTCGCCGGCTGTCTTGGGGCACGACTTGGCATTGGGCCGTATGGCGGTGACGACGTATGCGGGTCCTTCCACGAGCATGGCACCCTGCGCATCTTCCGTAGCGTCGAGCAGCGCCAGTGCCTGTTCTTTGCTGTTGGCGAGGATACCGTCGAACTGCTCATACTGCCGACTGTCGGCGAAGGCTGTTGCGTCGTAAGGTCCGAAGGCCGGAACATTCTCTTCCATCAGCTCCTCCACGGCGGGACGGATGGTCTCTGTCTCTTCTGTTCCCCACGATCCGTCCTTGTTCCTGTTGTTGGCGGCAAGCAGGGCTATCCTTGGTGTGGACAGCATGAAGTCGCGGCGCAGCAGGTCTCTCAGCTCTTTGACTTTCGCCTTCAGCGACTCCTTGTCGTATGTAGTGGTCGGCACGACAATCCTCACCCTACCGTTCACCAACAGCGGCTGCTGCCCGTCGGCAGGTCGGCATTCTATCATTACCAGTGCGTCGGCTGCTCCGTTCTGGCAGTCGGTCTCAGCCTGGCGTTTCCCGTCGTCGGGAGCATTGCAGAAGTTCAGTTTGCCGTCTTGTGCCTCTTCGGCCTTGCCGACACTGTTGATGTTGAGCTGCAGTCCCAAGGCGTTTCTCAGTTCGATGGCATCTTTCTCCGAACCATAGACGATAGGTGTGCATAGTTCCATCAAGGTGAGGTCCGAGAAGGTCTTGAAGACCAGCTCGTAGCCTCTATTGTTCATTCTTTCAGACGTGATAGCCACGCGAATTGCTTTGTTCATATCCTTTGTTTTTGTTGTATTCTGAATAGATTCTATGGTGCCGTCCTGAGTGTTTGCAGGGCGGCTTCTGTCTGTCGCAGCAGGTTGCGCTTCTCTCGGCTGGGCGCATAGACGAAGGCCTCGGCCACGACGATATGCTTCCGCACCGTGTCGGCCACGGCAAGGCTCACGAAGGGTCCCCCCATCATGTCGCCTTCCATCTCCCAGAGTCCGCGGCATATCGTCGTGCCGTCTCTGCTGCTCGTTGTCAGCCCTTCGGTGGCTGTTCGCATCACCATGCCCGGCTCTTCACCGGGTATGTTGGCAGCCATCACGCTGTCGCGGAGTGTTCTCCAGTCGATGCCGTCGGTTGCTATACCTTTCTTATATATATATAGGCAGATGTTCTGCATCCCGTCGGCCGCGTTGTTGCTCAGCCAGAGAAAGTTGTCGCCCCGTTTCGACGAGGTCATATCCTCCGGAATGCGCATTTCCACGCCGAACATCTGTCGTACGGTTCGTTCTGCCTCGGTGTTGTGCCGTCGTTCCAGCTGCTGTCGGGCTGTCTTCATCTCGTTTTCCGTCAGCAGCTCTCGCAGCGTTGTCGCCCTTGTGCGCATCATTCGGCTGAGTTGCTCTGCCGAGGTGGCCTTGATCCTCACCACCACCTGTGGTGCGGCATAGACGTCGTAGCCTACGCTGATGCTGTTGCCGCTGTTCTCGCCGATGTTCGTCACGATGAGGCAGCGTGCTGAGCGTAGCGTGGCGTTGAGCTTTTTGCTGTCGGCAACCGAGACGTCGAACCACGGTTCTTGTTGTGGCAGACCTTCCATGGGTTCCTGCAGCACGCTCCTGACGATGTCTGTCGCCTTGCTGTCGCCCACTATGAGTGCCTCGTATGCCCTTCCTGTGCTCTCTGGCAGCAGTGCCTTGCGTCCATCACGACAACTGGCGAGCAATGCCATCACAGCCACCACCAACGTCCAGCTCCTCATCCCTTCTTCTTTGTTGAGAGCAGTCCGCAGGCAGCGTAGATGTCTTGTCCGCGACTTGCCCGGATGGTTGTGAAGACACCGTGCTGTGTCAGGAAGTCGCGGAAGCGCAGCATGGCCGCCTCGTCGACGCCCTGGAGCGGCACGTTGGGTATCTGGTGGAATCGGATGAGGTTGACCCTACACTCCAGTCCTTTCAGCAGACTGACAATGGCTTTGGCATGTCGGATAGAGTCGTTGACGCCTCGGAAGACGATATATTCGAACGACAGGCGTCGCTGTTGACTGAAGTCGTATTGTCGCAGCAGCTCCACCACCTCTTCGATGCCCATGCCCCTTTCGGCCGGCATCAGTTCAGCCCGTTGCTCCGGTAGTGGCGAGTGCAGGCTGATGGCCACATGGCATCGGCTCTCGTCGAGGAAGCGTTTCAGCTTGTTCTTCACGCCGACGCTGCTCACCGTGATCCGCTTGGGGCTCCACCCCAGACCCCAGGGCGCTGTCAGTATCTCCGTTGCGCGCATCACGCTGTCGAGGTTGTCCATCGGTTCGCCCTGTCCCATGAAGACGATGTTCGTCAGCTTGTCCTTTTCCGGCAGGGCGAAAATCTGGTTCAGGATGTCCGCTGCGGTGAGGTTGCCCTCGAAGCCCTGCTTGCCTGTCTGGCAGAACAGGCAGTTCATCTTGCAGCCCACCTGGCACGACACGCAGAGTGTCGCTCTGTCGCCGTCGGGTATATACACCGTCTCTACGTGCTTCGTCGGGGCATCGGGTCCTTCCGTTGCCGTCGTGCGTACGGGAAACAGGTATTTCACCGTCCCGTCGGTCGAGTGCTGGCTGTGCGTGTGCGGCATTCGTCCTATGCAATAGCGCTCTTTGAGCTTTTCGCGGTTGGCCTTCGAGATGTTGGTCATCTCGTCGATGCTTTCCACCCCGTGGCCATAGAGCCATGCTGCCATCTGCTTACCCGTGAAGGCAGGCATCCCCATCGAGCGAGCCACTTCCTGCAGCTCGTCGAGGGTCATCTCATGAAGGGGTATCTTTTGCTCTTTGGCCATCGTTTGTTCTTTCTCAGTTTGCGGAGTGCTTGGTTGCGTATCTGTCTGACGCGTTCCCGTTTCAGCCCCAAGTCCATGGCGGTCTCCATCATCGTCTGTGGCGGGCATCCTATGCCATAGAGCTTCTTGATGACAGCCCGTTGCCGTTTGTCGAGCCTTCTGAGTCGCCGTTTGATCATCTCGGTGCTCGTCTGTTGTTCTATGGCTTTGTCCGACCGTTCAGCGTCGGGATTCTCGAGAATGTTCAGCAGCGTGTATGTGTTCTGGCTGCCCACTGGTACGGGGGCATCCATCGAGTGCAGCCTGAGGCCGTCGGTCTCGTCGGCATTGCCGTTGTGGCGAGCGATGGCCGTCTCGATGCTCTGTCGGATATAGGGAGCGGCGAAGGGTGCGAACCGCTTGTTGTGGTCGGCCCGGAACTTCGCGGCAGCCTTCATCAATCCGATATTTCCTTCGCTGATGAGGTCTTCCGTCTCCAGTCCGCAGTTCTTATAGGTGTTAGCCAGCGTCACCACGTAGCGCAGGTTGGCTCCCACCAGCCGGTTGAGGGCTTCTTGGCTGCCTTTTTCTATCTCCAGGGCCAGCGCCTTCTCCTCGGCATCGGTCATGATGGCGACGTGCGCGATGTCGCTCATATAGTTGTCGTGCAGTCTGTTGCTCATCTCTTTTAGGAGTTTAGAGGGTTATACTTGAGTGCAAAGGTAGCTACTTTTTTCTTTATTTCCAAAAGATTCGTCTTTTTTGTGTGTTTTTGTGCGCAAAAAAGGCTAACACCTCACCAGAATGCCCGGAAACCCTTTGTTCATGCGGGTTCTGGATGGTGAGGTGTTTGCGAAACATCTCACCAGACATCTCACCAGACACCCCACCATCTGGGTGATAGGTGATGGGTGGTGGGTGATGATGGTTGCTGAGTGGTAGGTGATATGTAGGAGGCGACGCTTCCTAGCGTCGCAACAGCACATAGGGAGCAATGAATGGTGGGGTCTCTGGTG
>CAMORS010000088.1 GCA_946624005.1 uncultured Prevotella sp.
ACCACCTTCTGCTTCTCGCGCATCAGCTTCAGAAACTCGCCTGCCTTCAGTTCGGGCAGGCCCTGATATTTGCGCTTCTCGTTGATGGCCGCTTTCATGAAGTTGGTCATCGACACACCGGGTATCTCCACCGGATATTGGAACGAGAGGAACAAGCCCTCGTGGGCGCGGTCTTCGGGCTTCATCTCCAACAGGTTCTTGCCGTTGAAGCGAGCTTCGCCTTCGGTCACTTCGTAGAGCGGGTTGCCTACGAGCACAGCGCTCAGCGTGCTCTTTCCCGAGCCGTTGGGCCCCATGATGGCATGCGTCTCGCCGTCGCGGATGGTGAGGTCGATGCCGCGGAGTATCTCTTTGTCGCCTATTCGGGCGTGTAGATTGCGTACTTCTAACATCTTTATTGTTGTATGAGTATGGTTGATTGAGCGGGCAAAGGTACGAATAAGTAGGAAAAACACAAAAGAAAAGTTTGTTTTTCGTCTAATTTTCGAGCTTTTCGCACCGTTTCTTTTGCTATTTCCGCTGAAATGGCTAACTTTGCAACGCACATTACATCAAGACGAAGCGCATGAAGAAACTGTTGACGATTGTCATCATCCTGCTGGTGGCGGTGCTGATGACGCAAATGGTTCCCGACAAGGCCGCCCACAAAGAAGCGATGATGGAGGCCATCAGAGAGTATGTCGACGAAGAAGTGGACAGCAAAGGGCTGGGCGACAATGCCCTGACGCAGCTGGGCAAGAACATTGTGAGCAAGACCGTCGAGGTGTCGCTCAACAGCAAGCTGGAGCTCAGCAACTACTACATCTTCAACACCACCCATATCAATCAGGGCGGGAAAGACCGCACCCTGTCGCTCGGTATGTTCGGCCACGTCTTCACCTTCGACAAGAAGATGCTCCGCGAAGCTCTTGAACAGGCAGCTGAAGAGAAAGAGGTGAAGAAGAACGAGCAGAAAGCTGCCAAGGAGGCTGCCAAAGAGGCCAAGCGGCTGAAGCGGCAGCTCAAGAAGGAGGAACGCAAGCGCGAAAAGGAGCAGCGCAGGCTTGAGAAGGAACAACGGAAACGCGAGAAAGCGTTGCGCAAGCAGGCTGAAAAGGCCAAGAAGGCGAAAGCCGAATGAAGCGTTTCTGTTGGCGATTGTCGTTCGCTGATGCAGCTGTTGCGTGTTTTTCTGTTGGCGATTCTCGTTTGTTGTTGGAGCCGCTATATATATAGGCGGCTCCAACAACAAACAACAATCTTATCGCGACGCCAACAGCAAACCCACTGTTTGTCGGGACATCAGCATATACTTTTTTCCATATCCAACAAAGATGGTCTCTGATGTTGTCAGAGATAATCTCTGAGGTGGCCGGAGATGGTCTCTGATGCTGTCAGAAATAGTCTCTGATAAGGTCAGAGATAGTCTGCGGGAAGCGGAATGATATTCCCACTTCATCCCACCGTGCCTTCGAGCGATACGCTGAGGAGCTTCTGCGCCTCGACGGCAAACTCCATCGGCAGCTTGTTGAGCACCTCCTTGGCATAGCCGTTGACGATGAGTCCGACGGCCTGCTCGGTGGGGATGCCGCGCTGGTTGCAATAGAAGAGCTGGTCTTCGGATATCTTGCTCGTCGTCGCCTCATGCTCCACCACGGCGGTGTCGTTGTGGACATCCATATAGGGGAAGGTGTGCGCACCGCAGAGGCTGCCAAGCAGCAGCGAGTCGCACGACGAATAGTTGCGCGCATTGTCGGCCTTCGTCCCCACGCGCACCAGTCCGCGGTAGGAATTCTGCGAATGGCCGGCCGAGATGCCTTTCGAGATAATCGTCGAACGGGTATCGCGGCCCAAGTGGATCATCTTCGTACCCGTGTCGGCTTCCTGATAGTTGTTCGTCACGGCCACCGAATAGAACTCGGCCACCGAGCGATCGCCGCGCAAGACGCACGACGGATATTTCCACGTGATGGCACTGCCCGTCTCCACCTGGGTCCACGACAGCTTCGAGTCGTTGCCGCGCAGCTCGCCGCGTTTTGTCACCAGATTGAGCACACCGCCCTTGCCCTGCTCGTCGCCTGGATACCAGTTCTGGACGGTAGAGTATTTCACCTCGGCCCGCTCGTTGACGATAATCTCCACGATGGCGGCATGCAGCTGGTTCTCGTCGCGCATCGGTGCCGTACAGCCTTCCA
This sequence comes from uncultured Prevotella sp., assembly GCA_946624005.1. Taxonomy (GTDB): domain Bacteria; phylum Bacteroidota; class Bacteroidia; order Bacteroidales; family Bacteroidaceae; genus Prevotella. The sequence continues at coordinate 2,175 of CAMORS010000088.1, forward strand.
GATAGCTGACGTAGCTATCGTCGTCGGCCACGATGAGGGTACGCTCAAACTGCCCCGTATTGCGGGCATTGATGCGGAAATAGCTGCTCAGCTCCATCGGGCAGCGCACGCCTTTGGGGATATAGACAAACGAGCCATCGCTGAACACGGCTGAGTTCAGGGCTGCGAAGAAATTGTCGCGATAGGGAACGACGGTGCCTAAATACTGCCTGACCAGGTCGGGATGGTCTTGGATGGCCTCGCCGATGGAGCAGAAGATGACGCCCTTCTCGCGCAGTTTCTCCTTGAAAGTGGTTTTCACCGAGACGGAGTCCATGATGGCGTCGACAGCGGTGTTGCCGCTCAGTGCCAACCGTTCCTCCAGGGGAATGCCCAGCTTGTCGAACGTCTTCTCCAGTTCGGGGTCAATCTTTCCGTCGCCCTTTGGTTTCTTGGCCAGAGGGTCGGCATAGTAGGAGATGGCCTGATAGTCGATAGGGGGCAGCGTGACATGCCCCCACTCGGGCTGACGGAGCGTCTGCCAGTGGCGGAAAGCCTTCAGGCGGAACTCGGTCATCCAGTCGGGTTCATGCTTTTTGGCAGAGATCAGGCGTACGACATCCTCGTTCAGTCCCCGCTCGATAATCTCCGTATGGACATCGGTAGTGAAACCAAACTCGTATTTTTTCTCGGCAATGCGGCGCACCAGTTCGTTGTCGCCACTGCCTGCCTTCGTTTTGTTTTCTTCCATTTCGGGTGCAAAGGTACGATTATGTAAGTGAAAAGGCAAGAAAAAGCACATTTTTTTTGCTTTTTCTTGCCTTTTCCGGTTCAGGAAGACTATTCTGGAAGCCCTGCTCTTTCCATTTATCTGGCGATAAGCGACATGGCGAAGCCACCACCGGGAGCCTCCTTGATTTTCAGCACATCGCCACGCTTGACGGTCTTCTTCGTGATCTGATAGGCCTTGGGATTGGTCTCGTAGTGGGCATCCTTGGCGTCGGCATAGAGTGTGCACTCATACTTGCGGCCCTTGTCCAAGAAGTCGAGACGCACCACGGCCACATGACCATTCTCGTCGCACTTGCCGCCGACAAACCAGTTGTCGGTGCCTTTCGCCTTGCGGGCCACGGTGATATAGTCGGCCGGCGAGGCTTCCAGGTATTTCGAATCAGACCAGTCGACGGCTACATCGCGGATAAACTGGAACGCATCGTCGAAGCGCTCGTAGTTTTCGGGCAGGTCGGCAGCCATCTGCAGCGGCGAGTACATCGTCAGGTAGAGGGCCAGCGAACCGGCTATGGTGATGCGTGCCCACGAGGGGTTGTTGCTCCAGGTTGACAGCTTTGTCTCGAATATACCGGGCGTATAGTCCATCGGACCGCCCTGCAGACGGGTGAAGGGCAGGATGCACGTATGGTCGGGACGGCTGCCCCCAAAGGCTTCATACTCTGTGCCGCGGGCCGATTCGCCACCCACGAGGTTGGGATAGGTGCGGCAAAGACCCGTCGGGCGGGTTGCCTCGTGGCTGTTCACCATGACGTGGTGCTTGGCAGCCTGCTGGATGACGTAGGCATAATGGTTGTTCATCGACTGCGAGTAGTGGTGGTCGCCGCGTGGGATGATGTCGCCCACATAGCCTGTCTTCACGGCATCGTAGCCGTAGCGGTTCATCAGCTGGAGCGCATTCTCGAGGTGGCGCTCATAGTTCTGGGTAGACGAGCTGGTCTCGTGGTGCATCATCAGGCGGACACCCTTCGAATGGGCATAGTCGTTGAGTGCCTTCAAGTCGAAGTCGGGATAAGGTGTCACGAAGTCGAAGACATCGCGCTTCCACAGATTGGCCCAGTCTTCCCAGCCTACGTTCCATCCTTCCACGAGCACTTCGTCGAGGCCGTTCTTCGCCGCGAAGTCGATATAGCGACGCACCTTCTCGTTGTTGGCAGCATGCCGGCCGTTGGGCTTCACATGGCTCCAGTCGATCTGGTCGAGCTTGACGGACGGGAACTCGTCGGTATAGTTCCACGAGCTCTTGCCCACAATCATCTCCCACCACACTCCGCAGTATTTCGTGGGATGAATCCACGACGTGTCTTCTATCTTGCAAGGCTCGTTGAGGTTGAGGATGAGGTCAGACGAGAGCATGTCGCGTGCATCGTCGCTCACCATCACCGTTCGCCACGGTGTGTGGCAGGGCGTCTGCATGGCACCCTTCAGTCCGGTGGCATCGGGTGTCAGATGACTGACGAAGGTGAAGGGTTTAGGCAGAGGATAGCCGGATGGCGTGGGGTTGGGCGTATAGGCATTGCTGCCCCCCATCAGCTTCGTGGTGAGGCTCGTCGTCTGCTGGTCCACCAGTTCGAGGTGCATCGTGGCATAGTCGAGGCAGGCGGCTTCGTGGATGTTGATATAGAGTCCGTCGTCGGTGCGCATCTGGAGTGCTGTCTGCACGCCCGTCTCCGAGAAGACAGCCACCGACGAGTTGCCCCAGTTGACGGCCTGACGGAATCGTCCGCGTATCTCGCTGAGGCGTGTCTCTTGTGTCTCTTGCTCCTGTGTGTCGTAGTCGCCGGGTAGCCACCATGCCGTGTGGTCGCCGGTCATGGCGAACTCGGTGTGTTCCTCCTTGATGAGGAAGTAGTTGAGCTCGTCTTGCTGGGGGAACTCGTAGCGCAGTCCGATACCCTCATCGTAGACGCGGAAGCGGATAATCATCTTGCGAACGCGGGTTTCGACGCCCCGTCCGCGTACATTGGGTTCACGGGGTGGCGGCATGACGATGCTCTTCTGCTGCTGAAGCGTCACGCAGAGCTCGTTGTAGTGGTTGCGGATGGTTTCGGTCTCGCCCCATACCGGCCGCCATGTCTCGTCGAAGGTCGATGTCTGGGTTTCCACGATGGTGAAGTCGTCCATCAGGTCGGTCTCGCGCATTCCCTTGCTGGCGTGCTTGTCCTTGGCCAGTTCCAGACCGAGGTGGGAAGGCATGACGACGGCCTTGCCCTTATAGTTCATCGTGTAGGTGGGCCGACCATTGTCCAGCGAGAAGGTCAGCTCGACGTTTCCGTTGGGCGAGGTCACTGTCTGCGCTGCGGCCATCATGGGCAGGAGCGACAGGAGGAAAAAGAATTTCTTCATTTGTTTTGATGTTTGTTTTTTTTATAAAAAGAACGCAAAGGCGCGGAGACGCAAAGCAATGATACTCTTTGTGTCTTTGCGCCTCTGCGTTCTATACTGATTTATTTTCGTCCGCTCTGAATGACCAAGTCGCGTACATCCTCGTTGAAGTCGTCTTCCTTCATCAGATCCTCAATGGCGATGTGCATGCGGTAGCGCCAATAGTGCTTGGGATTGGCGGGAATGTTGATGCGCTCGGCATTAGGATCGGGCAGACGCAGCTTCTCGTCGATGGAGAACCAGTCTTGGATAGAGAGGATGCAGAGCATCGATGGCGAGGTGAGGTGGCGTGATACGATGTCGCGTGCCAGCCAGCCGGGCAGCGGGTGCGGGGCGGCATCGCGGCGATAGAGCATCGTGTTGTAGTATTCCTGCGTGCGAGGCCAGTCTTCGTCCCACCATTGGCGCAGCGTCGGCATGTCGTGCGACGATATGGTGCAGACGCTGCGGTAGGGATTCTGCGAGAGGTGGCCGAAGCGCACCTTCGGGTCCTTCGGCATTGACTGAAGCTCGAGCGACAGGATGCGCAGCTCGTTCATCACCCAAGGCACACAGTCGGGCACCATACCGAGGTCTTCTGCACAGACAAGCATGCGGGTGGCTTCTACCAGGCGTGGCATCTTCTTCATCGCCTCCGAATACCAGAACTGGTTGTTGCGGCGGTAGAAGTAGTCGTTGTACAGGCGGTTGAACACTTCCTTGTCGTTGTCCCACAGGCTCTCATAGACGAAGTCGAGTTGTGCTGAGATGCGCGGGTGGAAGAGGTCTTTGTTCTTATGGTCGCGCACGAAGAGCACGTCGCTGATCAAGGCGTAGAGGCTCTCGCGCAGGTTGTCGCGATCTGTCGGAGAGAGAGGAGCGAGGAGCGGGCAGTGAGACATGTCTTGCGCGAAGTAAGCCTCCACCTTGCGCTGCGTCGAGAATTCGGGTTTCATGCGGTAGTAGCCGTCGCCCTTCTCCTCGAGGAAGTTCTGGCGGACGAAGTCGGCACGGTCGCCGAACATGCGTTCGAGCACCCAGTCCATGATGAACGGTTCGGTGAAGCGCTCTTCCTGCCAGCGCAGGCCGTAGCCTTCTATCTCGTCGCGTGTCATGCCAAGCGCAGGCGAGAACTGTCCGAGCAGTCCGTGAACCGACTCGATGGGTATCTCCCAGATGCGGAAGAAGCCCAGCACGTGGTCGATACGGTAGGCATCGAAGAACTTCGCCATGTTCTGGAAACGACGCACCCACCAGAGGCAGCCGTCGCGAAGCATCTCGTCCCAGTTGTAGGTGGGGAAGCCCCAGTTCTGTCCGTTGGCCGAGAAGTCGTCTGGCGGTGCTCCGGCCTGTCCGTTCAGATTGAAGTAACGCGGCTCCATCCAGGCATCGCAGCCATAGCGGTTGACGCCGATGGGTATGTCGCCCTTCAGGATGACACCCTTCTGGCGGGCATAGTCGTGAACCTCGCTGAGTTGCGTGTTCAGGACGAACTGCACGAAATAGAAGAACGACACCTCTTTATATATACGCGTACGCGATGATGAGAGCTGGGCACGATCGGCCTCATCCCAGGTGTTGTGGTCGGGCCATTCGGTGTAGTTGGCCGTGCCGTAGAGGTCGCGCAGGTAGCAATACTGTGCGTAGGGCACGAGCCATTGCTTCATCTCGTCGAAGAAGTTCTTGAATTTGCTCGATGCCATCATCTTGCGTCCCTCCTGTTCGAAGAGCAGTCGCAGATACTCGGTCTTGGCTTGGTTGACGCGCTCGTAGTCAATCTGGGGCAGGGCATTCAGCTCGAGGCGGAGCTTTTCGAAGCGGTCGCGCTCCTTTTCGTCAGCCAGAGGCGGTAGCTGTGTCAGGTCGACATACTGCGGATGGATGGCGAAGATGCTGATGCACGAATAGGGATAGGAGTCGGTCCAGGTGTGGGTGGTCGTCGTGTCGTTGATAGGCAGTATCTGCAACAGGCGCTGACGGGTTGATGCCACCCAGTCGATCATCTTGCGCAAGTCGCCGAAGTCGCCCACACCGAAGCTATCGTGGCTGCGCAGCGAGAAGACGGGAACGAGCGTTCCGGCGCACTTCTGTGCATAAAGGGGGAAGAAAGCCTGCGGCAGCTCGTACACCACCACGTCGCCACGGCCTACAGGAGGCAGCTCGATAACGCGGTTTTCGCCACCCTCCCAGATGGTGGCGATGTTGGTGTCTTCGTCGATGACGATGAACTTAAACTCCAGTCGCTTCTTCAGCAACATTGTAGCGTCGAGGTTCACCATCCATTCGTTGTAGTTGTGCTCGGTCATCGGCTGCGAACGCTTCGGATCCCAGCAGCCGAGCAACTCGTCGCTACCCACCAATGCCAACCGCTCGCGCTCGCGCAATTGCGGGGCACGCACCTTCAGGCGCACCGTGGCTGTGAAGGGCTTCATCGGACTCTTCATGGGTGTGTGGCGTGCTATACATCCCGTAAAAGCCGAGCTATAGAGATAGCTGTCCTCGGGGATGTCTATCCAGTGGTCGTAGATGGTGTAGTTGTAGCCTTTCTCGCTGACCAGCTCGAGCCGGTGGGGCACCACCTGCCACTCTTTGCGTACCAGTTGGCCACTGCTCTCTACACTATAGTAATAGTCGATGACACTGCCCAAGTCGAACTTGGGCTTTCCTTCGCTTGTGGGAGCTGAGGGGCAGTTCATCTCGTAAGACCAGCAATGGCCGTCGACGGTCTTCATCCTGAACGACGACACACGCTGTTCGCCACCCACATGCTCCACCAGGTTCAGCAAGAGTTCCTCGCCAAACGCTGTCTGATAGTCTATGTTGAATAATAGTTTCATGGTTTGTAAGTTTGAATTTTCGTTGTAAAATTACTTCTTTTTTCTTCACAGCAATATCATCGACAACAAGTTATTGGTTCTTTTCATGCGCAAACGTTTGCATTTCTCGTTCTTCGGCTATCCCTATTTTGCTGATAAACATTTTGCCCTGAAAGAATCTTGGATTCTGTCGGACTCGTATGTTCATCTGTCAAAAAGGCAAAAAACAAGAATCGTGTTGATTTCCCCATTGCCACCTCGACAATCCACGCCGGCTGAAGATGGAAATATTAAAAGAGTATAATCATGAACAATTCTTTGGCTCATTGGATATTTTATACTACCTTTGCATCGCTCTAAAACCAAGCAGAGCCGTATCAACAACCAAATATGAAAGAAATGGACATCACTCAGCTATACCAGCTCTATCAAAAGCACCCCGTCATCACGACCGACAGCCGCGACTGCCCCGAGGGGAGCATCTTCATCGCCCTGAAAGGCGAAGCGTTCGACGGCAACAAGTTTGCGCAGCAAGCCCTTGACAAGGGTTGTGCCTACGCTATCGTTGACAATCCCGAAGTAGCTTGCGACGAGCGCATGATTCTCGTCAGCGACTGCCTACAGACCTTCAAGGACCTGGCTCGCGAGCATCGCCGACAGTTCGACATCCCCGTCATCGCCATCACCGGCACCAACGGCAAGACGACCACCAAGGAACTGGTACGCGCCGTGCTGGCTGAGGAATACAACGTGCTGGCCACGGAGGGCAACTTCAACAACGATGTGGGCGTACCAAAGACGCTTTTCCGCCTAAACGACGACCATGAGATAGCCATCATCGAGATGGGTGCCAGTCATCCCGGCGACATCAAGACGCTCGTAGAGACGGCAGAGCCCACCTGCGGACTGATCACCAACGTGGGCAGAGCACACCTGCAGGGCTTCGGATCGTTCGAGGGTGTGAAGCAGACGAAGGGCGAACTCTACGACTTCCTCCGCAGCCAGCAAGATCTTGGCGACCCCGACCGGGGCTTCATCTTCATCAATGCCGACGACTCCGACCTCACGGAGATGGCCGACAGCCGGGGCATCATGATGCAGTTTGCCTACGGCACGGGCTCGTCGGAATACATCACCGTGCGCGGCGAGGTGGTAGGCTGCAACCCCTTCCTGACATTCCGCTGGTGGATTAACGACGACGAAGAGCCTACCGACGACAAGCCGTTCACCGTGCAGACCCACCTGATTGGTGCCTACAATGTCTATAATGCATTAGCCGCCATCGCCGTGGGACTGTATTTCGAAGTGGATGAAGAGCAAATCAACCACGCCCTGTCCTGCTACGAGCCCACCAACAACCGCTCGCAGCTCACCAAGACGGAGCATAACACTCTCATCGTCGATGCCTACAATGCCAACCCCACAAGCATGACGTCGGCCTTGCAGTCGTTTGCCAGCATCGATTCTGACCTTCCGAAGCTGGCCATCCTCGGCGACATGCGCGAACTGGGCGAAGCTTCGGCCGAGGAACATCAGCGCATCGCCGACCTGCTCGTTCAGCTCGATTTGCAGAGTGTGTGGCTCGTAGGCGAAGAGTTTGGGCGCACCGACAGCCCCTTCCGCAAATTCAAGACCACCGACGAGGTGAAGAAGCTTCTCAACGACCAGCAGCCCCGCCAGCAGCTCATCCTCTTGAAAGGCAGCAATTCCATGCATCTCAGCAGCCTGACAGAACTGCTGTAGGGGGTGAGTCTAAGAGAATGTGTTCTGCGAGCAGCCACCTCTTTGTAGAATTTTTGTTAAATTTACGGCCGTAACGCTTGAGTTTCGAAAAAAATACAGTACCTTTGCACCCGCTTTCCGCTGAAAGCATCGGGATGTAGCGCAGTTGGTAGCGCACTACGTTCGGGACGTAGGGGTC
>CAMORS010000089.1 GCA_946624005.1 uncultured Prevotella sp.
CTCACTCCTCGAGAACATCTCCTTGGCCTTGCCGCTCTTTTTCAGAGCCACTTCCGAAGGCGGCAGACAACTCTGGTCGTTGCAGGCACCATACTCCAGATAGCAGTCAATCGCGTAGTCGGGCTTGGTGAACCGTATCTTCTGCACGAAACTTACGCTCTTCTCAAAGTAGCGTAGTTCCATATCGAACATCTTATCAAACTGCTTGATCTCCTTGCCTCGTGGCTGCAGGCGACCCACCGTCTCTACGCCATCCATTTTCACGGCGTTGAACGTGGCCTCTATCGGACCGTCACTGCCCAGGTTGGTGGAGTAGACGTGCCATCCGGGGTCGATGGTAGCTGAAAACACAATCTCTCCCTCACCGCCTTTCAGCTCTTTAAGCTCAGCGGAGAAGTGTACTGGGTTCATCATCTGCGCTCCTGCCGCCATGGTCACAAGCCACAGCAGCGCTGTCAATGCTTTCTTCATATGCTCGTCTTTTTTGCTTTATTTCTTTATACACATTAGGACACTGCAAAGGTACAAAAAAGATTCTCTTTTTAACAAACTTTATTGCAGATTCTTCTCTATCCACTCCACAATCTTCTCGTTGGAGGGACGAGGAGCGTCGAGGCTGACGATGCGCCCCTGCGCATCAAACATCAGGAAGCGGGGGATGCCGTCGATGTTGTAGTTTTTGCAGAGGGCGGAGTTGAAATGATCAGGGCAGATGAACTGTCGCCACTGTGGTTTTTCGGCTGTTAGTTTCTTCTCCCATGCTCTGCGGTTCTGATCGAGCGAGATGGCAATCAGCTCGATGCGGCTATCACCCTTGTAGTGCTCGTACAGCTTAGCCATGTGGGGCGTCTCTGCCACACAAGGTCCACACCAGGTGGCCCAGCAGTCGATGTAGACGGCCTTGCCCCGCAGGTCTTGCAGCGTGTAGCGCTTGCCATCACGGTCGTACATCTCGAAGTCGGCAGCCGGTGCTCCCTTCTTCAGTTTGGCATAGTGGTCGTAGAGCCGCTGTGCTTCTGCCTGTCCTTCAGGGTTGGTGCTCACGGCCTTGTAAGCGGCCAGCTCCTCGTCCATATTGTCGGGAGCGTCCTTCAGGATGGCCTGTATGTGATTGTCGGCATACATATTAATGATGTCCTGGTTGTTGAAAGCCTTTCTGAGTACCTGGTAGAAACTCTGTGGCGTGCGAGCCTCACCCCTTGGCATGTGGCGGTCACTGTACCAACGCCAGTAGTTAAACGCTTTGTCGATGTTGGCCGTGTCGTTGTGGTCGAAGGAACATATCCAGCGGTCGAAGTCGTCGTCGGTCTTATCGTGCTTGACCCATGCCCAGCGGCAGAGGTAGGAGAACTCCTCGTATCTGATCTGTTCCGTCATGGCGCGGCGATAGTGCTCGCTCTTCACCTGATAGAGGGCCACGAGGCTTCGCTCGATATCCTCCTCCACAGCATTGCGATACTCGCTGAAGGGTGTAGCGCTGAGCCGCTCCCAGGGCCATGCCTCAAAATTGTCGGAGGCTTCGTGCTGGCGGTTGAAGTCGAAGCAGTCGCGATTGTCGCCGCTATAGTCTACGTCCATCACGGTTATCGTCTCGCCTTCCTCCGCCTTTGTCTTAAAGGAGATCTGCAGGTCGGCCTTCATCCCGTCTTCGAGGAAGATAATAGCCGAGGCTTTGGGCTCCTCGCTGACGAAGTAGGCGTTGGCGGGTTTCAGCACACTGATGGTAGCGTCGAACCGTCCGTCGGCAGCAACGGTGAGCGTATCGTAGCGACTGTCGTCGTCGGTTGTCTGTGCCACAATCACGTTGCCGCCCTGATAGTCCTTGATGCATCCCGTCAGCCGGGCTTGGGCCAGGCTGCTGAGGGCGCTGCAGGTGGTGAGCAGTAGTATAGCCAGTCTTTTCATCTTATTCCTTATTATTTACCAGCTTGTCGAAATATGCCGCAAATTCGGGCTCCGAGGGTCGCATGGCGTCGGGGGTGATGATGCGTCCATCCCTGCCGACGATGATGAAGCGTGGTATGCCTACGACGTGGTATGCCGTGTTGAGCACTTCGTCTCCTTCGGGGGTGACCAGATACTGATGCCAGGTGGTGGGGTGCTTCCCCAGGAAACTAATCCAGCGCTCGCGCTTCTTGTCGCATGCTATGCTCATGATGTGTACATCGTCATGGTGGGCATATCGCTTTTGGAGAGCCTCTATGTTGGGCATCTCCTCAATGCAGGGCACGCACCACGTTCCCCAGATGTCGATGAGCAGTAGTTTACCCGACAGCGATTCCAGGCTGAGCTGCTTACCGCTTACATCGGTAAAGGTGAAGTTTGGTGCCGGCTTTCCCGGATAGGTGGCTGCGTAGTTCTCCACCATCTTACTATATGCTGCCTTTGCCCGCTGAGCCAGCGAGTCTGTTGGGTTGGTACCGAGATAGTCGTCGAGATATCTGCGCGGATCTTCCACGGTGCCACTCATTTCTATGAGGCTGATGTTGAAGTCGCAACGGAAACGTTCTCTCATCTCACCCTCGGTGATGAATTGGTCGATGCCTTTGCGCATGGCTGCGACGTATTCATCTGTCGTTTTCAGCTCCGCCATGGGGATCTTTGCGGCCAGTACGTCGTAGAGCGAGTCGCGGTTGTACACTGACTGTGCGCTGGCGTCGAGAGAGAGTAACGCCAGCATCACAGCCGATAGAAGAAATCTATTTAGATTCATTGTTCTTACAGTTTTTTACCAATCTTCATTCCAATCCTCATTCCAATCCTCGTTCCAGTCGTCGTCTCCGGATTCCACACCTCCATAAACGTCTGTCCATTCATAGTTGGTGATAACCTCCGTGCGAACATCCCCGTCGGTATATTCATTCTGAACGATCTGGTTGCCGCTACGGGTTATCTCCAATTTTGTGATGGGGATGGCGTATCGGTGCGACTTTACAGGCAATGTGTAGCGGATGAAGGTGCTGTTGTCGGGCACGTTGTCAACCACCTGATGGAACACATGTTCCACGGTGACGTCGTCGGCTGCCATCTCGTTGTAGGCCAGACGCCGGATGTCGAACCATCGCATCACAAACGGCATCTCACGGTGACGCTCATCGAGGATCAGTCTGATGGCTTCCTCCTGTGAGCCTGCCTCCAATTCAATGCCCTCGCTCCCGGCACGCATGCGGGCCTGGCGCAGCTGGTTTACAAATCCCATGGCTTCGCTTACCTGGTTTTGGCGGGCCAGCGCCTCGGCGGCTGTCAGCAGCATCTCGGGCACCGTGGGTCCCGACTGCACTTGGTCTTCGTAGATGTAGTGGTAGAATTTGCGGTAGAGGATGTCGTCGCCAAAGCCTCCTACCCAGATGTTCCATAGTGTGTGCTTGCCGAAGAACTGCTCGTAGCGCAGGTCGTTGTCATGGTCGTAGAGTGCCAGCAGGCTCTCCGAGGGAATCATGTAGTTACCGCTGCTCACGGCGAAATACTGCGAATAGTAGTTCTCCTGATAGTCGGCCAGCTGGTTGGGGGCATATCCGTAGAGCTCAGAGTAGTAGATAGGTGCCCCCTCGCCGGTGATGGGGTTCGAGGCATAGTCTTCTTCGAATGTCAGTTCGTTATAGTCGTGCAGGGTGGCCCCTTGACTCTGCAGTGCCTCTTTGGCGTAGTCGGCAGCCTTATCATACTGCTGTGTGAAGAGGTAGTAGCGAGCCATCATGGCCTGAACGGCAGGCTTGCTGACGCGCCAGCGGCTGGTCACACCGTCCTGTGTGGTCTTCATGGCTTCCGTCAGGTCGGAGAGGATCAGGTCGTAAGTCTCCTGCAGTGTGGCGCGGCCGACGTTCTCCTCGTAGCTGGTACTCAGCTTCAAGGGGAGCCCCAGCCCGTCTTTTGTCTCGGCTGCGTATGGCTGGCAATAGGTCTGCGCCAGGTTCCACAGGGCTAAAGCCCTGGTGTAGTGAGCTTGCGCCAGATAGTCGGTGCGCTGCTGGTCGGTGATTCCCTCCACGTCGTCTATCTCGTTGATGACGAGGTTGGCAATGAAGACCTTGTTATATTCGCTTTCCCATGCCTCATCGCCGTATTGTGCATTCTCTGCGTCGCGGATGCCAAATACGAATCCGTTCAGGTAACTGTCGCCCATCCATCCCATCTGTTCGTACATCTCGGGTTTCACGTCGATGTCGTCGGATGATGCGATCACGTATGATATCTTGGTGTTGAAGATGCTGCTGTTGTCGAACAGTGCATCGATCTGCTTACCGCTGTTTAGCACCTCGTTCTCTCCCTTTGAGGGGATGGTGTCCAGGTAGTCGTTGCAGGCGGTGAGAGCTATGGCCATTGAACAGATGGCCAGACTCTTGCATGCGGTTTTATATATGTTGACGATCATAATGTTCTTTTTTCTTTTTTGTCGATTATCTATAAGCGGATGCTGGCGCCGAAGGTGACGGTCAGCTCTGGGCGGTAACTACCCGGCAGGTATTCTGGGTGGTAGCCCTTTGAATTGGCACTCCAGATGAGGCCGAGGTTCTCCATTTTTCCGAATATGCTGATGTCCTTCACCCAGCCGTTGCCGAGCCACTTGCGTGGCAGCTGATAGTTGAGGTCTATCTCGCTGAGGTAGATGTAAGAGGCATCTTCCGTCACGATGTCGAGCGAGCGGTTGTACATGCTCCATGCACCGTATTGCTGCAGGTCGACGGGGTTCCCCTCATCGTCGGTAGTGGGCAGTGGCAGCATGCCGACAGGGTTGGCGATGACGCCGCCGTTGGCATCCATCAGGTCGGCTATCTGTGCCGAGATATTGGTTTTGTTGCTCCAGCTTGTGATATAGTCGTAGCTGAACTGTGGCATGATCATCTTATGTCCGAAGCGGCCGTTCAGGTAGGCTGTCAGCGACAGCGACTTCCAGCCCACACTCACGTTCAGACCGGCAGTATGGGGTGCTACGCTCGTACCCTGGAAGTGCAGGAACTGCTGCCATGGCATGTAATAGATGGAGAAGTCGTTGAAGTCATATTTGTTGCCATCGGTGCTTACCATCGTGGGCACACCGTTCTGCAGTCCGCCGTATTCGAAGGTGAACATCGGGTTCATCGGGTATTCAGGGATGTACCATGAGTTCAGGAAGTCGCTCATGTTGCTGGCTTCGGTGTAGAGTTTGGTGATCTCATTCTTATTGTAGGCATAGGTCAACGTACCGCCAAGGGTGAAGTCGCCGATGGCTCCGTTGGCTCCGAGCGTCACCTCGATACCCTTGTTGAGCATCTCGGCATTATTAAAGGTGGCGTTAGTGGTGCCGTTTACGCCGGCGATGGCTACCTCGCCCAGTACGTCGGTACTCTTCTTATGGTAGTAGTCCACTGATCCGTACAAGTGGTTGTCAAACAGCGAGAAGTCGAGACCCACATTGGTGATAGTGGTCTTCTCCCAGCGCAGGGTGGGGTTACCGTAGTCGTAGATGCTGCCAGGGTACTGCCCCGTCCACTCATCGGGATAAGACGACTCGGTCTTGATGGTAGTGCGTGCCGACGAGGTGGTGGGCGCATTACCGTTCTTACCATAGGTCAGGCGCAGCGTCAGGCGGTTGATGGCTTTTGAGTCCTTGAGGAACTGCTCATTGGCGATGTTCCACATGGCTCCCACCGACCACAAGGGACTCCAGCGGTATTTCGCCTCGCTGGTGATGAGGTTCGAGGCATCGCTACGGGCCGATACCGACAGACCGTAGCGCTCGTCGTACATATACGATGCGTTGCCGTAGAACGATACGAAACGATTGTGACTCCATGCATCCGACACGTGTACTTTGCCATTGGCAGGCACGCCGTTGATAGTGCTTTGCGAGTTATTCATGGTGTCGAAGTAGCCCGTGGGACCCGTCGTACCGTCGTTGCCAGCCTTCACTCCGTAGAGGTGAGGCTCGGTCCACGACTCGTAGTAGTAGTTGCTGATCTCGTTGCCGACGACTGCATTGATGGCATGTTTCCCGCCTAATGTGCGGTCAAAGGTGATGTCGTTACGGAACAGGTTGCTGCGGTTCTTGCCGCGTCCGTCGATACAGATGGCACCCGTCGGCAGGGCCGAGACGCCCTGAGCATTACCCAGAAGGTCGCCAGGCGTGTAGTAGTTCACTTGGTAGCGGGTGTAGAAGCTCTCTTCGCTGTTGGTCTGGCGTTGTTTATAGCGACTGCTCTCATACTGGAATCGGCTGTTGAAGCGCAGACCTTCGATGATGTCGATCTCGAGTCCTGCCTGAATGCGCCACTGTGTGTTGGTGGTGCGCTGGCGACGTTCGCGGGCTTCCTGCAGCAGGTTGTAATTCATGTTGTGATAGGCGAAACCGCTCCAGTCGAAGGAGTTTAGCAGAAGGTCACTGTTGTACGAACTGTGGTAGTTGGTGGCATACGTGCCATCCTCATTAAGTAGCATTTCGTAGGGAGACAGGTCGCTGATGTTACCCAGTCCCATCGCCGAACTGTGACGGTTGGCATTCACAAGATTCACCCCCACGTTTAGGGCTATCCATTTGTTCATCCTGTAGTTGTTCTGCCAATCCAGTTTCCAGGTGTTGTCGCGACTGCCGATGAAGTCACCCTTGTCATGGGTGAATTCTGCAGAGAATCGTGTGCCCCAGTTGCCTATGCCGCCGCTGACGGCTACATTGGTTTTGCTTTCCAACGGGTTGCTCAGCAGGTTGTCCTTTATCTGCTGACGGTTGTCCAGGGCTGCTAACACACTGAGTTGGCGGTTCATCTCGTCGGCCGTGATGGTCCCCCAGTCCATGCCCTCAAAGAGCAGCACCTCCGACTGAGTGACGGAGTGGAATAGGTTACTCATGTTGCGTGCATAGCCGCCACTGGTCATGCCATTGTCGAACATCCAGCGCTGGTAGTTAATCATCTGCGCAGCGGTGGAGAGGTTGGTCAGGTGTGCGACGTCCTGCTTCCTTGAGATAGAGAGCTGGGTCGATGCCTCTACATTCCATTTCTTCAACCCCTTCTGGGTCTTTTTCGTCGTAATGACAATCACACCGTTGGCCGAGCGCGCTCCCCAGATGCTGGCGGCGGCTGCATCCTTAAGGAATGTGATGCTCTCGATGTCGTCGGTGTTAATGCGCTCCAGGGCGTTCATGTTGGGGTTTGTCTTGGCACCCGCTGTCGGGTTGTCCATGATGGGGAACCCGTCAATGACGATCAAAGGCTTCGAGTCGGCATTCATTGTGCCCACGCCGCGGATGGTGAACGCCTTGCCGCCACGGCCGTCGTCGTTACCCTGCATACCGGCCACGAGACCTTCAAGGGCCTGCGACAGGTTGGCGGTGTGACGCTTCTCGATGTCCTCGCGCTTAATGATGCTATAGCTGCCGGTTGCACGCTCCTTGGAGATGGTCTGATAACCGGTTACCACCACTTCACTTAGTTGGTTGTCGGATACCAGTCTTACGTTTTGTCGCTGGTCGGCAGTACCTTGGGCGAAGTCGGCCGTATGGGTGAGCATGCCCAGGTAGGCATACTCCAGCTGGCAGGCCGAGGTGGGCGCTTTGATGGTGTAGTGACCGTTGTTGTCAGTGACGGTCTGTGCCTCACCGTTCTTCACTCTCACTACGGCTCCAGGCAAGGGCTCTCCTTGGTCGTCGCGCACCGTTCCTTCAATCTGTCGTGTGCGGCCGCTCTTGTCACGATGGGTGATGGTGACGATGGTGCCGTCGATGGTGTACTTGCAGCCGAGTTGGGTGAATACGTCGCTGAGCACGCGCTCTGCCGGTACGTCCTTCACACTGACGGTCACCAACGGCAGCTGGCGGGCCAGCTCTGCGTTGCAGATAAAGTCGAGACCAGTCTGTTTCTTCATCTCTGCAAAGAATTCTTTCACGCCTGCTTTCTGCAGACTGAGCGTCACGGTCTTGCCGGTGGTCGTCTGTGCCAGTGCGGGCACTGCCAAGGCAGTGGCAAAGGCAAGCAACACGGTTGCGGCGAGCCGTCTGAGTTTCATTGTTGTTTGCATTGGATTGTTTTTGTTATAATGTGTTAATTGTGATTTGTTCTCCTTCATTGCTTATTTCCACGTCGGCGGCCGTTGAGATGGCTTTCAGCGTGGCGTTGATGTCAGCATAGCGACTCAGTATGCCTGTAAAAAGGATGTTACGGGCAGCCTCGTCCCCAAAGTTCACGTTGATGGCGTACCAGCGGCTCAACACGTCCATCAGCTTGGCCAGCGGGCAGTCTTCGAACATGAAGTTTCCGGTGTTCCAAGCCGTGTAAGGCTCCACGTCGACATCCTCGAGGGTCAGTGTGCCGTGGCTGATTGATCCCATCTGACCGGGATGCATCATCTGCTCGCTGCCAGAGAAGGGCACGATGCCTATGCTGCCTTTCACGAGCACCACCTCTGTCGCTCCCTCTTTCCGGGTATTCACGTTGAACTCCGTGCCGTGTACTTTTACATCGCCTTCGGGGGTATGTACGATGAAGGGGCGGCTCGCGTCGCTGGCCACCATGAAATAGGCCTCGCCGTCGAGTACCACGTTACGGACCTCTCCGAAGAATTGTTCCGGGTAGATCATTCTTGTGTCGCTGTTCAGGTGGACCAGCGTGCCGTCGTCCAGCGTCAACCAGTATTCCTTGTCCTGACGGGTGGTGATGCGCCGCGCTTCTAACAGCTGTTCCACGGCCTCTTGGTTGTCGATGTGGTATCTCTGTCGTATAGCGCTGACTACTGTCTGCCGTTCCTGAGGGCTTTCGGCCACGGGTGTCACCTCAGCTTCCTGTCTGTTGGCCTCGCGGCTGTGGGTCATGGCCGTTTTCACAGCCATGGGGACATGGGGGACCGCTGGCTCACTGTGTCGCCAGTACCACATAGCACCTCCTGTTAACAGGATTGCCAATACAGCTGCGGCGGCATAGCTATACCACCACCGCCATCTGTCTGTCGCTTGCATCCCTCGCTTCTCGGTTTCTGCCTCTTCGGCGATGCGCCGTCTCAGGGTTGCCAGGCTTCGTTCGTCGTCGATTTCGGCGAAATGTCGGTAGCGCTGCTCCAGCTCGTCACCGCCGATGCCGTTTTCGACCATCAGCTGTCTTAGCTCGTCAAATCTTTCTTCTTCCATCGTGGCTTTTTCTTCTTAATACGCTTTTTTTTCATTTAGGTAGACAAAAATAAGAAGAAAAAATGCAGATGTGTCTTTTTAGCTTATGAGCACAGCCAATAGTAGCATTGGCTTCTTTCCCAATTCCTTTCGCAGCCGTTCCAGTCCCCGCTGGCGCTGCTTCTTTACCGTTTGCAGTGTGATACCCATTTCTTGTGCTATGTCTTCGCTGCTCTTCCCCCTGATGGCCAGCAGGAACAGTTCGCGCAACTTCGGTGGAAGACTGTCGATAGCCAACAGCAACTGACGGATGGCTTCCTCCCTGTGGGGCAGGCTCCCCGCCATGCTCTCCTCTGTACCCATCTGCAATTGGTGGTAGTCTTTCTCGAACTGCCTGATGCGCTCCTGGGCAGTCTGCTGTCGCCGCAGGTGGCTGATACATTCGTTGCGCACTCCGTTGTACAGATAGGCTTTCAGTGTGGCTGTGCTTTTGAAGGTATTGTGTTTCTGCCAGGTCTTTACGAATATGTCCTGCACAATCTCCTCTGCTGATTCCTGTGTCTCTACCGCCTGTATGGCGAATGCCACTAATGCCTTATAGAAATGCCTATAAAGCAGCTGGAGCGACGAGTCGTCCCAGCGGTGAACAATGTTGAGGTCGAGCGAGTCGGTAGTCATGCTATAGTAGTTTACAGTTTACGGTTTACAGTTTACAGTTTACGGTTTATAGTTTACGGTTTACAGATGAATACTTCTATAGGCGGAGTGGCTTTGCCAGGTAATCAACTGTAAACCGTAAACTGTAAACAATAACGACGGTCTACTTGAAGAGGCTGTCGAGGAG
>CAMORS010000090.1 GCA_946624005.1 uncultured Prevotella sp.
GACCTCGCGCCCCCCAGACGTGTGCGCTACCAACTGCGCTAAATCCCGATCCTTGCTTATTTGCGGTTGCAAAGGTACGAACTTTTTCTGAAACCTCCAAATTTTTTTGGGTTAAAATAGCTAAATAACCTGTTTTTTGTTTCTTTCCAAGGCGGATAGCTACTTTATCGGATGAAAAACCCGTGTATTTGCTGCTGTCGGATGGCAAATCTACCCCTGCGGGAGAGTTTGTTCAGAGCTTGCTGATGATACCCTTTTCGGTTGTTTCGAGGAAGCGTACGATGTTCTGAATCTCCGGGCTGTCGGGCACCTGCTCCTTGATCTGGTGCATGGCATCGAAGACGCTTGTCTGTCCGTGGAAGACCAACCGGTAGGCATTGGCGATGTGCTTGATGACCTTCTCGTCGACGCCATAAGACTCACACATGGTCTTGTTCACGCCTGCATACATCACGGGAGTGCCCCCTGCGATGATGTAGGGCGGGACATCCTTCGAGAAAGTCGTTCCGGCTTGTAGCATAGCGCCTACGCCTACTCGTGTGCCGGCATTCTCGATGACGCTCGACGAGAAGATGGCACCGTTGCCAATCTCGCAGTCGCCTGCTATCTTCGTGCCATAGCCGAACACACACTGGTTGCCCACCTTCACATCGTGCGAGATATGGACACCCTCCATGAGGAAGTTGCTGTCGCCGATGACGGTCTTGCATCCATTGTGCGTGGCGCGGTTGATGACCACGTTTTCGCGGATGATGTTGTTGTGGCCGATGATACACTCCGACTTCTCGCCTCGGAAGTCGAAGTCTTGCGGCAGGGCACCGATGACCGAACCTTGGTGAATCTTGTTGTGTCCGCCCATGCGTGTTCCGTTGAGGATGCTGACGAAGGGGAAGATGATGCAGCCATCACCTATCTCGACGTCGCCCTCGATATAGACGAAGGGGAATATCTTACAGTTGTTGCCGATTTTCGCCCTGGGGTCGATTTCGGCTTTTGGACTAATATCGCTCATTGTTTTTTTCCTTTTTTGGGGTTGTTATAGATAATATAGATGCTATAGAAGCTATAGATGCTATAGTTTCGTTGATTATTGGGCTCCGCCGCCAAGGGCTTGATAGAGATTGACGACGGCCTGCATCTTGTAGAAGTCGTCGGCCACCTTCGAGAGCTGTGTGCTGAGCAGCGAGCTCTGTGCCTGGATGACCTCCAGATAGGTGCTGCCCGACGAGGCCATCAGTGCCTTCGTGTCTTCGACATTCTTCTGGAGAACCTCTATCTGCTTGGCCTCGATGGCACTCTTTTCGGTCGACGAGTTGTACATCACCAGTGCGTTGCTCACCTCGCTGCCTGCCTTCAGGATGGCGCTCTGCCAGTTGTTGTAGGCCTGCTCGTATTGCAGCTTGGCCACCTTCAGTCCGGCCACGATCTGTCCGTGCTGGAAGATAGGCTGAACGAGCGAACCGACGGCCGAAAGCAGAATCTTACCCGGGTCGACCAAGCCGTTGTTGTTGGTGAAGGCACCCGTGGCGGAGATGGTGATGTTGGGGTAGAAGCGGCTGCGAGCCGTGTTGATGTCGTAGAAGCACTGTGCCAGCTGCATCTCGGCAGCATGCACGTCGGCTCGGTTGTTGAGCATCTGGATGCCCACACCCGTAGCGAGGTTGGTGGGCAGCGACTGGTTCTCGAGCTTGCCGCGAGCGATGGTCTGTGCCGGTTGTCCGATGAGGAGGCTCAGCGAGTTCTCCATCTCGCGGATCTGTCGGAGCAGGTCGGCCTTCTGTGCCTGTACCGAATAGTAGTTGGCCTCGGCGCTCTGTACGGCTGTCGAGCGATAGCCGATGCGCGACTCTTTCATCACCTGCATCTTCTCCCACGTATCTTTGGTGAGTTGCTCCATGTCGTTGATGATCTCCACCTGACGGTCGAGCATGAGCAAGGTATAATAGAGGTTGGCGATGCCGCTGATGATGTTGGTCTTCACGGCCACCTGGTAGTCTTTCGTGGCCAGGAGCTGCATCTGTGTGCTACGCTTCACGTTGAGCAGATTGCCAAAGAGGTCGACGTTCCATGATGCGGTGACAGGCAGCGAATAGGCCTTTGTGGCCTTCCCGCCGTCCCACGACGAGATGGTTCCCTGCGGGGTGAAGGAGAAGCCGGGAATGAAGGCCAGTTTGGCCACCTTCAGCTGCTCCTCGACCATCTTCACGTTGAGGGCGGCATTGAGCAGGTCGAAATTCTTCTCTAATCCCTGCTCGATGAGCGCCTGCAACTGCGGATCGGTGAAGACGCTACGCCAGGGCATGTTGCCGAAGTTCTCGTCGCTATTGACCTTCAGCGTGTCGTTCAGGCTCAGCGGGTCGCGCACCAGTCCGGCGGTGTTGACGTCGGGGCGTTCGTATTTGGTGTATAGTCCGCAGCTGCTCATCAGGGCAGCTGCCAGGACTATGGTTGCTATTTTCTTCATTTTTCTTTCTTTCTTTCTTTTTTTGTTGTTATAGATGCTATAGAAGCTATAGGAGCTATAGAAACTATAGGGGCTATAAAGACTATTACTCCTCAACTTGGTATTCTACCGGGCGGTGGGCATACTGCTTCAGCTCGGCAGCTATCTCGGGATTCTCGTCGTCCTCGAACTTCATCGGGCTCACTTTCTCCTGCAAGCTCTGGAAGATGACGAAGAGCGTCGGCACCACGAAGATCTGCAGCAGTGTACCGATGAGCATACCGCCGACGGCAGCTGCACCCAGCGTCTGGTTACCGTTCTTGCCCACACCCGATGCGAACATCATGGGCAGCAGACCGATAATCATGGCCAACGAGGTCATTAGGATAGGACGCAGACGGGCTGCGGCACCCAGCACACCCGACCACGAGATGGCCATACCCGTTTCACGGCGCTCCAGGGCGAACTGCACGATAAGGATGGCGTTCTTTGCCAACAGACCAATCAGCATGATGAGCGAAATCTGCATATAGATGTCGTTGCTATGGCCGAAGAGCTGCGTGAAACCGAAGGCACCAGCCAGACCGAACGGAACGGACAGTACAACGGCCAAGGGCAGGATGTACGACTCGTACTGGGCCGACAGGATGAGGTAGATGAAGATGAAGCAGAGCACGAAGATCAGTGCCGTAGAGTTGCTCGACGAAGCCTCCGAACGGGTCAGACCTGAATAGTCGTAGGTATAACCGGCGGGCAGATAGTCGGCAGCCACCTCCTGTGCAGCCTTGATGGCTTCACCCGTAGAGTAGCCATCGGCCACGGTGGCCGTGACGTTGATGCTCGTAAAGAGGTTGAAACGGTTGATGTTCGACGGTCCGTAGACGCGCTCCAGCGTGCAATACTCGTTGATGGGCGACATGCCGTTGGGCGTGCGGACGTAGACGCTGTTGAGGCTCTCGGGCGTCATACGCGTCGACGGATCGGCCTGCACCATGACGCGGTAGAGCTTACCGTAGGCATTGAAGTTGGAGGCGTAGAGTCCGCCATAGTAGCCCTGCAGCGTATAGAGCACCGTCTGCGGCGAGATGCCCGACTGCTTACACTTGGCCACATCCACATGAATCATATACTGCGGATAGTTCGGGTTGTACGAGGTCATGGCCGTCTGTATCTCCGGTCGTTTGTTCAGTTCTGCCAGATACTCCTTGGTCACCTCGAAGAACTTGTTGAGCGAGCCGCCCGTGCGGTCCTGCATGACGAGCGACACACCCGAGTTGGCCGAGAAGCCAGGAATCATTGGCGGTGCGAAAGCCAGGATCTGAGCATCCTTGATGTTGGCCGTCTGCTTGTAGATCAGTCCCAGCACCGATGTGGCATCGTAGGGATTGACAAAGAATCGGTAGACACCGTCGCCCTGCCACAGTCCGGAGAGCTTCCACCAGAAACCTTTCTGGCGCTCGTCGAAGGGCTTCAGCTTGATGATGAACGTTGCCTGGTCCGAACCGGCACCGGCGATGAAGTTGTAACCCTGAATCTGCTCGCGGCTCTGGATGGCCGGATTGGCAGCCAAGAGCGAGTCGACCTGACTGATGACCACCTTGGTGCGTTCTACCGAAGTGGCAGGAGGCATCGAGACGGTACAGAACAGCGTACCCGTATCTTCATCGGGCACCAGACCCGTCTTTGTCGTTGCCATCGTCGTGACCAGAGCGGCAATACCCAACACAACGGCAATGCCGATGACGACGGGTTTGCGCACCAGTTTCTCGACGCTGTTCTTATATTTGCCCAGCACCTTGTCGTAGGCTGTATTGAAGGCTGTATGGAAGCGGTCGATGCGCGACATCTTCACCTCGTGGCCCTCTTTGTCGTGAGGCTTCAGGAAGATGGCACAAAGCGCAGGCGAGAGCGTCAGGGCGTTCAGGGCCGAAATGAAGATGCTCACAGCCATTGTCACACCGAACTCGCGATAGAACGTACCGCTCGTACCGCCGATGAACGACACGGGGATGAACACCGACGCCATGACCAGCGTGATGGAGATGATGGCTCCCGAAATCTCGTTCATGGCATCGATTGAGGCTGTCAGCGACGACTTGTAGCCCTGGTCGAGCTTGGCGTGCACGGCCTCGACCACCACGATGGCGTCGTCCACCACGATGGCGATGGCCAGCAGCAGGGCCGACAGCGTCAGCAGGTTGATGGAGAAGCCGAATATCTTCAGGAAGAAGAACGTACCGACCAGCGAGACAGGCACGGCGATGAGCGGGATGAGCGTCGAGCGCCAGTCTTGCAGGAAGATGTAGATGACGAGGAACACCAGCAGCAGGGTGAAGATGAGGGTGAACACCACCTCTTCGATCGAAGCATAGAGGAACTCCGTCACGTCGTAGTTGATCTTATAGTACATGCCCGGAGGGAACAGCTTGGCCTGCTCTTCCAGCTCCTTCTTCACGTTGACGGCTATCTCGTTGGCGTTCGAACCGGCAATCTGCTGCACCATACCCATCACCGACGGGATGTTGTTGTTCTTCATCGAGACGGAGTATTGCAGTCCGCCCAGCTCGATCTTGGCCACGTCCTTCAGCTTCAGCGTCGAGCCGTCGGCGTTGCTCTGGATGATGATGTTGCCAAACTCCTCGGGTGTCTTCAGACGTCCCGTATAGCGCATGGCATACTCGTAGGCCACGTCGGCACGCTCACCGAACGTACCCGGGGCGGCCTCGATGTTCTGTTCGGCCAGCACGCCGGTGATGTCGGTGGGCATCAGGCCGTATTGCTTCATCACCTCCGGCTGCAGCCAGATGCGCATCGAATAGGTCTTCACGCCAGGCGACATCACGTCGCCCACGCCCTGTATACGCTTGATGGCCGGAACGATGTTGATGTTCGAATAGTTGGTCAGGAACTCGTCGTCGTAGCGTCCGTCGCTCGTCAGGGTGAACATCATCACCTGCGAGGTCTGACGCTTCATCACCGTCACACCAATCTGCGTCACCTCAGCGGGCAGCAGGGCCTGAGCCTGTTGCACGCGGTTCTGCACGTTGACGGCACACATGTCGGGGTTCATGCCCTGACGGAAGAGGATGCTCAGCTGAGCGCTTCCGCTGGAGGCCGACGAAGAGATGTAGTCCATGCCCTCCACACCGTTGATACTCTCTTCCAGCGGCACGAGCACGGAGTTCTTCACCGTCTCGGCATCGGCACCAGGATAGCTGGTGAAGACGACTACCGTAGGCGGTGCGATGTCTGGATACTGTTCGATAGGCAGTGTGGCCAGACCTATGAAGCCCAGCAGCACGATGACGATGGAGACCACCGTCGACAGCACTGGGCGTTTGATGAATGTTGTGAATGTCATTTTCTTAGTTATTTGGGAGTTCAGAAGTTCAGGAGTTCTGGATTTCTGACAATGCGATTGTTCAGCATGAGTAGCTAAGAGTGATATGTCTGTACTCCTGCAACTACTGCACTCCTGAACTCCTTTGTTTATTATTTTATTTCATGGCATCGATGAAACCTTTGGCTGTGCCGTCGGTGCCCTTCTTGGCAGCCTCGTCAATCTTCTGCTGATAGCGCTCGGGAGTGATGGGCTTGATTTCCATGCCGTCAGTGAGCTTGGTGATGCCGTTGGTGACGTATTTGTCGCCATTGTTCAGACCGCTGCGCACGATGTAGTTCACACCGTCGGTCTGCGGGTCGACTGTTATCTCGGTGTACTTCACCTTGTTGTCCTTACCCACAACATAGACGAACTTCTTGTTCTGCACCTCAGAGACGACCGACTGCGGAATCATGATGGCCGAATTGTTGGCCTTCTTCATCACGATGCTGCCACTGCCGCCGCTCTTGAGCAGACGCTCGGTGTTGGGGAAGTTGGCGATGAGCTGTACCGAACCCGTGGCGGCATCGATGACACCGCTGGCCTTCGTGACGTGTCCTTCGTGGCCGTAGATGGTTCCGTCGGCCAGCTGAAGCTCTACCGGAGGCATCTGGGCGATGGCAGCTGCTGCCGAGCCGGCAGTCTTTGTCAGCTCGAGCATGTCCTTTTCGGTCATGGAGAAGTAAACCTCCATCGACGAGTTGTTCGATACGGTGGTCAGAGCGGGCGTGCTTCCCGAGCTCACCATGGCGCCCACCTTGTAGGGCAGCGAACCGACGACACCTGCCGACGGGCTCTTCACATAGCAGAAACTCAGGTTCTCCTTAGCCGAGGCCAGGGCAGCGCGGGCCTGTGCCAGCTGAGCCTGTGCACTGGCATAGCTGTTCTTGGCTGACTCCAGCTCGTATTGTCCGATGACGTTCTGCTCGAAGAGCTTCTGGTTGTTGTCCATCGTCAGCTTGGCCGTGTTGCATTGAGCCGTAGCTGTGTTGACGGCAGCCTGTGCCTGACGGACGGCAGCCTGGAATGTTTCGTTATCGATGACGAAGAGCAGCTGACCTGCTCCTACCGTCTGACCTTCTTTCACGCAAACGCGGGTGATGAAACCGGCCACCTTCGGGCGTATCTCCACGTCCTGCACACCCTTGATGGTGGCGGGATAGGTGGTCTGCATCGACGTACTCTGCGACTGTACCGTTACGACGGGATATTCATTGTCGCCGAAATTGGGCATGCCGCCGCGCTTGCCGCCTCCACACGAGGCGAGCAGCAGGGCTACTGTTGCAACCATTAAAAACTTTACATTCTTCATAAGTGATTATCTTTACTTTTTTGATTATTCGCTTAGATCTGAATCTGTTTCGGGCTGCAAAATTACTACATATATTTTAAATATGGTACGCGCGTAATGAATAATTCGAAACAATTAACTATCTTTTGCGCAACACAAAGTATTCGGGCATCGACTCTGTTGTCTGCTGCCTTTCACATCACGAATGAGCGTATCATCGGATTGGTTGTTGTCCGTCGGCGCTGTTTTGTTGGCGATTCTCGTTTGTTGTTGGAGCCGCTATATATATAGGCGGCTCCGACAACAAACAACAATCTTATCGCGGGCAGAACAAAATTAGCCTGTTTGTTGGACTGTTTGCCCGTGCTATAATGAGAGATGGTCTCTGACCTCATCAGAGATAATCTCTGACCTCCTCAGAGATAGTCTCTGATAGCCTCAGAGATGGTCTCTGACAACCTCAGAGATGGTCTCTGACAAACTCAGAAACAACGCGCTATGCGTGGAGAGGCAGGAATCGTAAAAACAGACATGCGCTTTGTGGTTAAAAACAGTTGCATGGAAAGTCTGAATTGATAAAAAAGATTAACAGCCCGGTAAATAATTGATAACAGATGACGCGTTTTCAAAGAATATATATACCTTTGCAGCCGATTTTCGTATCACACGTTTGCAGACGCCCGCAAAATCGCATCCTGCGGATAGCTTATAAGCAAACAAACTCCATTTTTATATCATCTCAGACTTTTAAAAAACACATATCATCAATATGTACAACATCGAAGAATTACAATCGAAAAATATCTCCGAACTGGAAGGTATTGCCAACGAATTAGGTATCAAGATTGACACGAAGGCAGACCTACAGAGCATCGTCTACACCATTCTCGACGAGCAAGCCAAGATAGGGGCGGCACAGCCTGCCGCGGCCAAACGCAAGCGCACACGCATCGCCAAGAAGGAGACCGACCATGTCTACACCGTGAAAGGAAAAGACGGAGAGAATCTCGACTCAAAGAAGAATAAGAACGCGCAGCAAGAGCAGATGCCGCTGTTCAACCTGCCAGAGGAAACCGTGGAAGAAAAACCTGCACCGAAGAAGAAGTCGAAGGCCAGCGAGAAGAAACTCGTAGAAGAGGCGCTTGCGGCTTTCCCCAAGCACCGCGGGCGCAAGTCGAAAGCCGAAATGGAGGCCATAGCAGCTGCCAAGGCTGCAGCAGAAATCGACGACGAGCAGGTTGAGCCCACAGAAACGGCCGAACCTGCCGTAACGGACCCCGTGGCCGAATCAGCCGAGCCCGCACAGGCTCCGGTGGAAGAGGCAGCAGAAACGGTGGACATGGACGTTCCTGAGCAGACCTACAACCCCGAAAGCAGCAACGACGAGGCACAGCAAGAATTGCTCGCACAGCTTCAGGAGAAGGTGAACGCCCACAACGAAGCAGAAGAAAGCACCGAGGAAGTTGAGGAGATGGACGGTGTCTGGGAGGGCGATCCTGGCAACGGCATCGACTTCATACCCGTTGTCGACCTGCCTATCGAAGACCAGGCAGCCATCCCCAACTACGACATCTTCGACAACCCCATGACACCCATGCCTGCCCCCACGACAGTCTACCACCAGCAGAATGTCATGGAAGACAATGAGGCATACGACTTCAACGATATCATCACGGCCAATGGCGTGCTCGAGATTATGTCCGACGGCTATGGATTCCTGCGCTCGAGCGACTACAACTATCTCTCGTCGCCCGACGATGTGTATGTCAGCGTGGCACAGATCAAGCGCTACGGACTCAAGACGGGCGATGTCGTCGACTGCCATGTAAGGCCGCCGCATGAGGGAGAGAAGTATTTCCCCATGACAAGCATCGAGAAGATCAACGGAAGAAACCCCAACGAGGTGCGCGACCGCATCCCCTTCGAACACCTCACACCGCTCTTCCCCGACGAGAAATACACCCTTTGCGGCGATCGTGCCACGACCAACCTCAGCACACGCGTCGTCGACCTCTTCGCACCCATCGGTAAAGGACAGCGCGCACTCATCGTGGCCCAGCCCAAGACGGGTAAGACCATCCTGATGAAGGACATCGCCAACGCCATCGCTGCCAACCACCCGGAGGCCTACCTGATGATGCTGCTCATCGACGAGCGACCCGAGGAGGTCACCGATATGGCACGCACCGTCAACGCCGAGGTCATCGCATCTACCTTCGACGAACCCGCCGAGCGTCATGTCAAGATAGCCGGCATCGTGCTGGAAAAAGCCAAGCGTATGGTGGAGTGCGGACACGACGTCGTCATCTTCCTCGACTCTATCACCCGTCTGGCACGTGCCTACAACACCGTGGCTCCGGCCAGCGGAAAGGTGCTCACCGGTGGTGTCGACGCCAATGCACTGCAGAAGCCGAAGCGCTTCTTTGGCGCTGCGCGTAACATCGAGGGAGGCGGTTCGCTCACTATCGTAGCTACAGCCTTGATCGATACCGGTTCGAAGATGGACGAGGTGATCTTCGAGGAGTTCAAGGGCACGGGCAACATGGAGCTGCAGCT
>CAMORS010000091.1 GCA_946624005.1 uncultured Prevotella sp.
ATACAAAGTTCTGCTCCCTTCTTTACTTCAAGGTCATTCTTGATCAACACTTCACCCGAAGACGAAACTACTGTTTTGTTACTATCTACGACAACAGGCCCTTCTTCTTTTGATGTTGTAACATTCCGTCCAATCTGAATGGAAAAATACTAAAGATCCAGTGTTCCTGTGAACAGGTACGTGTCGTTGGATAGCTGCAGCGTGTAGCTGCCCAAGAGGGTCAATGGCAGGTCGGAGTACTGCACGCCTGCGGCGACATAGGTCTGATAGACGACGGCGTCGTCGTCGTCCAAGAGGGTGAGGGTGTACCCGCCGTGCTGCGACCATATATATAAGGTATGGCCGTCGAGGGTGACGTACGGGGGCTGAACAGGTGCCTTGGGTGGCTTGTTGTTAATGCCCGACGGGTCTTCCCACGTCAGCTGGAGCTGAACTTGAGTTCCTTGGGTTGGCACTTGCCCATAGACAGCAAGGGTACTCATGCTGAATACGATTGATACTATTCTTTCTAACATAAGCTGAATTGTTAATAGATTCGCTGGCAAAGATAGGTAAAAATGGTGGTATTAGCAACAAAAAGACTATACACATCCTACACGTTTTGCCAAAACGTGTAGGATGTGTATACATTTTACGTGTTTCTTTACAGATTTATGAGATTTTCTTCCAACAAATCTGATGTCTCCTTTCCAAAAAGATTCGTATTGATTCTTTGCTTCATGTTGGAAACAGACTGCATTGACTTATTAAACAGGGTTGACAACTCGGATGTGGTAAAACGTAATTTCAGCAGGACGCAGACCAACAGATGATGTTTCTTCATTTTCCTGGAATTGGAACCACCAAGTTGTGCGACGGCTGGCATAAACGTCGGCATGAGTTCTTGCATCATAGAGAAGAGGCCATTTACCTCATCATCTGTGATCTGTTGGCCGATTTATGCTTTCTTGTGGAGGGCGCCCACAAGCGGAGCATCAAGGACGGCCAATTGGACATCCCAGTCTTTCGGTTCCTTCTCATCCTCCTGGTATGTCGAGAGCTTTAGCTCTTTGACAGGTCAGAAACGGTTGTCGATGTCCTGTTGGGGTAGGATGGTGAGGATCGTCTTGCCGTCGGGAGTGTAGTTGACGTTCTGGCAGGCGAAGAGCTGATTGACGAGATTGTCCATCTCGTCGTTGCTGAGAACTTGTCCGTAGGGGATGGCAGCACTGCGCGCCAGACAAAGGGCGAGTGATTCGTTCAGGTTGGAGGTGATAGGATTGGTGTCCTCCTTGGCAGAGGCCATCATGTCCTGCACGAGCTTGACGGGATTGAGACCGTCGAGGCCCGCAGGGATGCCGTTGATGGCGTAGCTGCCGCCGCCAAGGGCTGTCAGTTCGAAGCCTAACAGTTCCATCTCGGGCAGGACCTTTTCGAAGATGATGCTGTCCGACGGGGCAAACTGCACCATTTCGGGGAAGAGAATCTTCTGCGTATTGCCGCGATGGCCGTCTTTGCGGCGGATATACTCCTCGTAGAGAATGCGCAGGTGGGCACGGTGTTGGTCGACAACCATCAGGCCCGACTTCACCGCCGTCATGATGTAGCGGCCCTTGTACTGATAGTGGAGGGTGAGTCCCATTCCTGATTGCGGTTGGAAACGTTGTTCCACCCCTATGTTTTCCTGCGGTTGGAAATGCTGTTCCACCCCTACATCCGTTTGTTTTGCCGGGCTGTCCAGGTCGAGCCACGATTCGGTAGGAGGCGCGGCCTGTTGTTTCAAGCCCTCATAGAGACGCTCCCACTGCCGGGGTGGTGCAGTCTGGCGGGTTGCTCCCGATGTGAAGGGGTTGTACTGTGGGTCGAGGTTGACGTGAGGCGCCTCAGCGTCTTTCCTGTTCGGGTCGAAGACGGGGATGTCCGGTTTCCCTTCAGTGTCGAAGTCGATGGCTGTGATGTCGTTGAACTTCCCGAGGGCTTCCTTCACGGCAGCCTGGAGGATCTGCCAGATTGCCTGTTCGTTCTCAAATTTTATTTCCGTCTTTGTGGGGTGGATATTCACGTCGATATCCTCGGCCGGAACATCGAAATAGAGGAAGTAGGGTACCTGCTCGCCCGTGGGCACCAGACGTTCGAAAGCGCTCTGCACGGCCTTGTGAAAATAAGGGTGGCGCATATAGCGGCCGTTGACGAAGAAGTATTGGTGGGCACCCTTCTTGCGTGCCGACTCCGGCTTGCCGACGAAGCCCGTGATGTTGCTCACCATCGTCTTCACCTCTACTGGCAGCAGGTCTTGGTTGAGCCGTTTGCCGAAGATGTCGACGATGCGTTGACGCAGGTTGGAGGCACGCAGGTTGAACATCTCAGTGCCATTGCTCATCAGGAGGAACGACACGTCGGGGTAGACCAAAGCAATACGTTCGAAGGCTGTCAGGATGTTGTTCAGCTCGGTGGCATTGCTCTTGAGAAATTTCCTTCGCGCGGGTACATTAAAGAAAAGGTTCTCTACCTTGAAGTTGCTCCCCACGGGACAGGCAACAGGCTCTTGGCTCATCACCTTGCTGCCCGACAGCACCAGGCGTGTGCCAATCTCGTCGGTAGCCAGGCGTGTGGTGAGCTCCACCTGAGCGACGGCGGCAATACTGGCCAGGGCTTCGCCGCGGAACCCCATGGTATGGAGGGCGAAGAGGTCGTCGGCCTGCCGTATCTTCGATGTGGCATGGCGCTCGAACGACAGGCGGGCATCGGTCTCGGACATCCCTTTCCCGTCGTCGATGACCTGCAGACAGGTGCGTCCGGCATCCACGACGATGACCTGGATGGTCTTCGCTTCGGCGTCGACTGCGTTCTCTACCAGCTCCTTCAGAACAGAAGCCGGGCGCTGGATGACCTCGCCAGCTGCTATCTGGTTGGCCACGCTGTCAGGGAGAAGTTGGATGATGTCGGACATTTTTTTTAGGAGTTCAGGAGTTCAGACAATACCTGTTAAGAGTTCAGGAGTATGATGAGGATCAGCAGGAGCAGGAGTAGACCATTCAAAAGCAAGGCTCCTCTGCCATTTGTCTGCTTGTCAGAGAGGTTGTCGCTGATGAGCCGCTTGGGACGAGCATAGCGATATTCCATTTGAAACGGACGTGGTCGGCGAGGATGGAAGATACTCATGGCTCTTGCTGTTTGTCAGATTCAGTGGTCTCAGCGTTCTCAACAGACTCAGCGTTGCCGGTAGTTTCTACAGCATCATCCTTCTCTTCCTCTGCTGTGGGAGGCTCTTTAGCTCCGCCGAGGGTCTGCAATGGTGCGCTGTGTCGTTTTATTGCCAGCAGTTCGGTTCCGGCCTTCTTGCCACGCCATTCGAAGATGTCGTCTTTGTTGAGTGGTCGGATATAATCAAACCAGGCGAAGCCCCTGAGCTTTGATTTCCCAAGCGGTATCTGCGTCATGGGGTACATCGTGTTGGTGGCTTTGGGCATCCAGATGCGCTGTAGCTTGCGTTCTTTCAGGAACATGCGCATCTCGCTGGTCTCCGTATAGTTCATGCCGATGTACGAGCTGTCTTTCTCGTCGACGGGATAGAAGATAGCTTCGACGTTGTCCTTGGCCTGTGTCTCATGAATCTCACCGCCGATGAAGAAGGCCAGCATCTCTTTCGAAGACACTTGGTTGTAGTGGTCCTTGTCGTCAATCTTCTCGATGGAGAAAGCCTGTCCGACGACATGGGCGTGCTCGATGGTGGAGTCGCGCATGTAGGCTACGATCTTCTCGCCGAGTAGCTGTCGGTTCTCGTTCCAGGTGATGGGGTCGTGGTACATCGTCATCGTGGAGTCGAGCGTGTTGTAGACGAGCGAGTCGCAGACGGCCTGCATGTCGATACGGTAGGCCCGTACATGGTCGAATGCGTGGATCATGCGATAGACGGAGTCGGTCTCAATGTTGAAGGTGAAGAGCTTCAGCGAGTCGGCGTGCATGTAGAGTGTATCTTTCTGTGAGTAGTCGATGAGGACGGCACTGTCAGTAGCCCATGCCGTGCCCGTCTTCTCGTTGTACCAGAATCGGTTGCAGAGCATCTTGTTCTTGTTCTCCTTGTCCACGTAGACCACGTTCTGGAAGCCCTCGCTCTCGCCTGTCTGCTCGTTGTAGAACAGGCTGTCGCCCGTCAGCTCCTTCTGGTTGTCGACCAGGGTGCTGCGCCCGTACAGCTCGGTCTTTCCCGTATTGGTGTCGTAGAAGCCCTGCGAGGTGTTGATGACGCTCTCTTTCGACGTGATGACCGACGGCCCTACGATATGTGCCAGTTTGGTGCGCGTGTCGTAGTGGAGGGTGTCGGTGGTGAGGAGGAAGTCCTTTTTCTTCAGGCGTACGTCGAAGTTGAAGATGGCCTCGCGTGTGTCGGTGTGGTATTCGCCCCAGTCGCTCGTCAGCGTATTGTCTTTGTCGACCATCTTTCCCCCTTCGAAGAAGTAGCCGAAGTTGTAGAGACGGTCGTAGTCGAGACTGTCGGTGTAGAGCTTGGTGCCACGATGGGTGAGGATGACGTTGCGGCGCACACGTGCAAACTGGTCGCTGCCGTCGTAGAAGGCATATTCGCCGTCGAGCGTCAGCGTGTCAGCCTGTCGCAGCTTGACATGTCCGAAAGCTTCGAACGAGTTGGTCTGCTCGTAGAAATACGCGCTGTCGCACGTCAGCGTGGCCCCCTTGTGGCGGAAGCGCACCTTTCCCTTTAGCTTCTGTGCGTCGGGTCCCAGTCCGTACTGGTCGTAGCTGAGCTGGTCGGCATGCTCGAGATAGACGCGTTCGTCGGTTTTCTTGCGTGCCTGCCGCTTCTTACGTGGAGCCTGGTTGGCTGCCAACGTCAAAGCCAAAAGACATAGAGCCACCAAGAGGATGACCCTATGTCCGCTGAAATATGCTTGTTTTCTGTCCTTCAAAATTACAAACTCCTAACTCCTAACTCTTTATTCTTAACTCTACTTGATCCACCCTTCGTATTCGAAGTCGCAGTCGCAGTAGCGCGGGTTCATCCACACATACGTATCGCGGAGTTTCTCCTTCACCCAGCCGAGCAGATGCTCCTGACGGCGCTGCGCCAGCACGACATTCTTCATCACCTGGAAATCCTCGGTGATGGTGGCGCGGTGACCTTCGGTGCGGCTCTTCAGCTTAGCGATGACGACGACGGTCTTTCCCTTGCTATTGATCATCTCGAAGGGAGCCGAGATCTGGTCTACCTGCAGCGTGTCGACCACGCGGGCCACTTCGGTGGGAAGATCCTGCATACGGAACTTCGACGACAGGCGTCCCGGCTCGGCCGTATTGGCCATCAGTCCGTGGTTGTTCTTGGTGTCCTTGTCGTCAGAGATATAGGTGGCGGCATCCTCGAACGTGAACTTCTTGTCGCGGATGTCGTTGGCGATGCTGTCCATGCGCAGCTTTGCCTGTTCGATGGCCTCGGGCGTCACCTTCGGCTTGAGCAGGATATGACGGCACTTCACCTTGTCGCCGCGCTTGTCGATGAGCTGGATGATGTGGAAGCCATATTCTGTTTCGACAATCTTCGAAATCTTCTTCGGGTCGGTCAGGTTGAAGGCAACATTGGCAAAGGCAGGGTCTAAGAGTCCGCGACCCGTATAGTCGAGTTCGCCGCCCTGACGTGCTGTGCCAGGATCTTCCGAATAGAGGCGTGCCAGCGTGGCAAACGAGGTCTCGCCCTTTGTCACGCGGTCGGTATAGCTGCGCAGCTCGTCTTTGACGCGGTTCACCTCCTCCTGACTTACCTTCGGTGTCATGGCCACGATCTGCACCTCCACCTCCGTCGGCACGTAGGGGATGCTGTCTTCGGGCATGTTCTTGAAATAGTTGCGGACGTCGGCAGGCGTCACGGTGATGCCTTCGACGAGCTTCTCTTTCATCTTGTCGATGAGCTGGCGGTCGCGGAACTCGTCGCGCAGCTCCTGACGTATCTCGGCAATGCTCTGGTTGCGGTATTCTTCCACCTTCTCGCGGCTGCCGTCGGCCATCTGTATCCAGTAGTTGATCTGCTGGTCTACCTGCGTGATAATCTCCGACTCGGTCACTTCGATACTGTCGATGGCGGCTTGGTGGAGGAAGAGTTTCTGTACGGCTATCTGCTCGGGGATGGAGCAGTCCGGATTACCATACCACTTCATGCCTTCCATCTCGCCCTGCATGCGCATGGCCTCGACGTTCGACTTCAGGATAGGCTCGTCGCCCACCACCCAGATCACCTCGTCGATGACGCTCGATTCCGGTGCCGTTGTCTCTTCTGTGGCGTTGTTGGCGGCTTGGCTCTTTACCGAGTCGTTGGCGGCAACTGTCGGTCCTCCGGCCTTCGGCATCTGGCCGCCCGTGATGGCTGCCTGCAAGCCTAAGCCCACCAGCGACGCTGCTGCTATGGATAAGATTGTTTTCTTCATTGGTCAGTCAAAACTGATGATGACTTTTCTGTAATTCGTGTGATTTGTTTTCAAGGCAGCTTACTGTTCCTTGACGGTAGCAAGGACAGCCTCGTCAACCTTTACGGCGTACTTCTTGCGCAGTTCGGCCACCCACTGCTTCTCGAGCATGTCCTGATAGTCGGCCGTCACCTGTCCGCGAACGTCTTCGAAGTTCTCAGGCTTCTTGATGAGCTTGCCGTAGACATCGTCGATGGGGTAGTTCTTTACCTGGCGTGTGGTGGTATCCTTGTGGAACACGAGCTTGTCGATATAGGCGTTGTCGCCACGCTTGAAGATGCCTTTCTCTACACGGATGCGAATGACAGAGTCGTTGTTGAACGTGGTGCGCAGACGCTCGGCCCACTTCTCGAAAGCCAGTCCTTTGACGCTTTTCTTCACAGCCTCGACATCCTCGGGCACCTTTACGTGGAACACCATACCCTTGTAGCGCGGCTCGTCCCACTTATACTTCTTCTTATTCTTCTTGAAATAGTTGGCCAGGGCGAGTGAGTCTTTTGCTGCCTTGTCCCAGATGGTCTGGTTGCTGATCTCGAAGAGCAGCAGACCGTCGTGGTATTCGCGCACGAGGTTCTTCAGTTCGATGTCGTTGGCGCAGAGCTGCTCCGTGCGTTCGTCCATCAGTTCGGCGGTGGTGATGCCGCGCTGCTTGGCGACAGAGTCGATGATGGTCTTGGCCACATGGTCGCGGGCATTGCGAGCCTCCAGGAATTTCATGATGTTGGTGCGGAGCGAGTCGTAAGGCTCGAGCTGCTTGCGGTCTTTCATCAGGATGATATGGTAGCCGAAGGGCGACTCGAAGGGCTCGCTCATCTGTCCTACCTGCAGGCTGTAGGCAACATCCTCAAACTCTTTCACCGTCTGGTTGGGGCCTATCCACGGCAGCGTGCCGCCTTTGCGTGCCGATCCGGGGTCTTGCGAGAGCTTCGTGGCCATCTCGGCGAAGTCGGCACCAGCCTTCAGCGCACCATAGATAGAGTCGATACGCTCTTTGGCTTTCGCCTTCTCAGCCTCCTCGGCTTTCTGGTTCACCTGAATGAGGATATGGGCAGGCATCACCAGTCCTTTGGGGCCTATCTGGTCTTTTGTGTTCTGATACACCTTCTTGGCCTCGGCCTCCATGTCGTCGTCGGTGACAAACGAGGGGCGTATCTGCTGGTCGCGAT
Organism: uncultured Prevotella sp.; assembly: GCA_946624005.1. GTDB lineage: Bacteria > Bacteroidota > Bacteroidia > Bacteroidales > Bacteroidaceae > Prevotella. The sequence continues at coordinate 7,616 of CAMORS010000091.1, forward strand.
ACATCTTGAACTCGTCCTGGAACGACTTCATCGTGTCAAGCTTGGCATCGAGGGCGGCTTCCACCTTCAGTTTGTAGTTGATGAAGAGGTCGACATATTCGCGTACGGTCTTCTTGTCGATGACCCCTTCCGAATTGTTCTTGTTGTAAGAGTATTCAAACTCCGACTTCAACACGGGCTTGCCGTTCACCGTCATGATGACGGGATCGTTGGCTTGAGCCATGGCCATGCCAGCTGAAAGCAGCAAGGCCACCATTGAAACAATCTTTTTCATTTATTCTTGATTTTATGATGTTTCGTTTAAACGATTTATTTCTGTCTCGCAAAATGTCGTCTCTACTCCGGCCTTGAGTAGTTGGGAGCCTCGCTGGTGATGGAGATGTCGTGCGGATGACTCTCTAAGACACCGGCATTGGTGATGCGGGTGAAGCGGGCGTGGTGCAAGTCGTCGATGGTGGCAGCACCGCAGTAGCCCATTCCCGAGCGCAGTCCGCCCACGAGTTGGTAGATTACCTCCTGCAGCGTACCCTTGTAAGGCACGCGTCCGGCGATTCCCTCCGGCACCAGCTTCTTCACATCTTTTGTTCCGGCCTGGAAATAGCGGTCCTTCGAACCGTTCTCCATCGCCTCGAGCGAACCCATGCCGCGGTAGCTCTTGAACTTACGTCCGTTGAAGATGATGGTGTCGCCCGGACTCTCCTCCGTTCCGGCCACCAACGAACCGATCATCACGCAGTTGCCGCCAGCTGCCAAGGCTTTCACGACATCGCCCGAATAGCGCAGTCCACCATCGGCGATGAGCGGTATGTTTGCATCTTTCAGGGCCGTCGCCACATCGTAGACGGCGCTCAGCTGCGGTACGCCCACACCGGCAACGACGCGAGTGGTGCAGATGCTGCCCGGGCCGATGCCCACCTTTACACAGTCGGCACCATTGTCAGCCAGCAGCTTGGCTGCCTCGGCTGTTGCCACGTTGCCCACCACGATGTCTACGTTGGGGAACGATGCCTTCGCCTCAACGAGCTTCTCGATGACAAACTTCGAATGGCCGTGAGCTGTGTCGATGACGATAGCGTCGGCACCGGCATCCACCAGAGCCTGCATGCGGTCGAGCGTGTCTACCGTCACTCCCACGCCGGCAGCCACGCGCAGACGGCCCTTGCTGTCCTTGCAGGCCATCGGCTTGTCCTTGGCCTTGGTAATGTCCTTATAGGTGATGAGTCCTACGAGGTGGTTATCCTTGTCTACCACGGGCAGCTTCTCGATCTTGTTCTCTTGCAAAATCTCAGCGGCGGCTGCCAGGTCGGTCTGCAGATGAGTGGTGACGAGATTCTCGCTCGTCATCACCTCGTCGATGGTGCGGTCCTGTCGCAGTTCGAAACGCAGGTCGCGGTTGGTCACAATGCCCACCAAGTGGTTGTCCTCGTCGACCACGGGTATGCCGCCGATATGATATTCGGCCATGATGGCCAATGCCTCAGCCACTGTGCTTCCACGGCGGATAGTCACGGGATCGTAGATCATACCGTTCTCAGCGCGCTTGACGATAGCCACTTCGCGTGCCTGAGCCTCAATCGACATGTTCTTGTGTATCACACCGATACCACCTTCACGGGCAATGGCGATGGCCATGGCGCTCTCCGTCACGGTGTCCATAGCAGCCGTCACGAAGGGGATGTTCAGCTCGATGTTGCGGGAGAAGCGTGTTTTCAATTCTACTGTTTTGGGGAGTACCTCAGAATAAGCGGGTATCAACAAGACGTCGTCGAAGGTCAGACCGTCCATCACAATTCTATCGTCTACAAAAGAAGCCATACTACGTAATTTTTTTGTTTTTGCCTGCAAAATTACGAATAATATTCCATATCGCATGCCTGTTTTTACCAAAAACATACCTTATTAATTGTAATTAACGAAAAGAGGGGGTGTATGAAAAAAAGAAACCCGCAACCAGCTTCTGTCTGAAGCTGCTTGCGGATAGCGAAAAATCGTGTCGACACTTGGATTCGGACCAAGGACCCCCACCATGTCAAGGTGATACTCT
>CAMORS010000092.1 GCA_946624005.1 uncultured Prevotella sp.
CGATGGTACTGCAATGCAATGCGGGAGAGTAGGTAGCCGCCTTTTTTCAAACGGAGAGTCCCGTTCCTCAGATGAGGAGCGGGACTTTTTTTGTTGTTGTCATGGAACCTTACAGGTTACCCTGTTTACTTTCATGCAGGTTTTCCTATTCTATTTTGAAATGCTCAGCGATTCAAGTGTTTGCGTGCCTGTTGAAGGAGGTCACGATCGAACTCGTCCTTGGTAACTGCAATCACCCGGTCGATCTCTTTCAGGCAGAGCTGGCGCTCCTCATCTGTGAGGTTGTCGCTTTCCTTGCAGAGTTCAAGTATTTCAGTTGGGAAGTAAGTGAGCGACTTGCCTTGCTTGGCATATTTCATCTGTGAGCGGCACATCTGTTTGAAGGAGTTAAGCCATCCAGATGTCGTTTGTACCTTTTTGTCAGAAGAGAAAATGTTTCCCAGATTTGTTACGGCCTGCATCAGCTCGCTGTCCGTTGCGAGAGAGTCAAGGCTTAATATGAAACCTCTCATTTCTTTGCTGCCGAAGATGGAATCGAGGGCACTTATTGTATTCTTGTAGTCCTCGCTGGAGAAGTCGCCCAAATCTTGCAGGTCGTCATAATGGTTTTTCTTTCGCTCACTTGAGGGGATAGGGCCGTAGCTGGAGAGTAGTTTTCCGCTGATGCCCTTGTCTTCCTTTCTCCACTCGAAGGCATAGACGGTGCGGTGGGTGGGGGGCTGATTCTCCTTTTTCTCGGCGAAGGCCATCACAATGTAGCTGTCTGCCGGATCGGAACCAATCCAATTCTCTTTACCGATGATGATAGGTTGCGAGCCAATTTCGCTACCATGTCGTGTAAATTCGTTGTACGACTTATCGCGTTCGGCGTAGAATGACCGTCGCATCCCGTCGATAAGCCTTTCGGCCATGCCATCCTCCTTGACGCTGAAAATGATGGTCGTACTTTGGTCGATGAGTTCGCCAGTGGCGGGATCAGCCTGTCGCGAGCTGTTCTCGTTGAACTCTACGTATTGGTTCTTGGCAAATTCGTGGAACTCCCCAAATGCCTGTTTGATGCTTTCTTGGCCGATAGCCACAGAGGGCAGCAGCGACAGGACAGGTATCACCAGTCGCGCGGCGACCTTTTTAAATTCGTAATTCATAATTCATTATAGGTAAATGGTTATTCTAAATTCTAAAGTTCGATGGGCGATGGTGCAGCAACAATCTGGTAGTTGCCCGACTCGTCCATCACTAAGCAGATTCGTTCATTGTTGTCAGGTAGTAAGGCGTAAGCCGTTTCCACTAAGTTGTTGCGTGTTTCCTGTTCCAACAGTTCCTGTTCCCGTTCGTATTGTATCCTTTCGGCCACGACGAGTCGCAACTCGGTAAGCATGTCAGACTCATTTCCAGAAATAGCAGGCGGGTCGGCGATTGCTTTCTCTTCTTGTGCTTTCGGGTGGAAGGTTTCCTTTTTGACGCTTTGAGGTGGGCGGCTCGTCTTCCTTTCCTGCTGTCGATTAGGTTGTTGGATATTGGTTGTATACATGGGCTTTGTGGTCTGGACGGTCGAAACGGATGGCGGTGTCGGTTGATGCTGATGAATCATCCATCCCATTCCACCTGCCACGATAACCATCGCAACTGCAGCCACCTGCCACCATCGCCTGTGTATCGGTTTTTCGACGGCCTTCTTCTGTGTTTCGGAGTCTTGCTCAGCATCTTTCATTCCGTTGTCGAAATAGGCAAACATCTTCTTGTAGACGTCCCATTCGCCGTCGCTATAGCTGGTTGCGAAGTATTCGCCCAACGTCCGTTCTTCCTCCAGGGTTGTCTCACCGTTCATGAAACGGTCGAGTAGGGGCTTGATGTCTGATTTTTTCATCTTCTGTTTCTCCTTTTGTTGCATGTTATATATGTTACGCGCGTAAGCTGCAATCATTGTTTCCTCTTTTTCAGTTCTTCAAACAAAGTATGGCGGGCACGTGCTAAAAGTGTGCGCACCGATGCTTCCGTGATGCATAGCAGTCGGGCTATTTCCTGGCTGCTGCGCTGTTCCACCTGTCGCATGACGAGTATGGCATGTTGTGTGGAGGGCAGTTCGGCAAGTCGGTTCTGCAGCCATTGTTCGTCTTCCTGTTCTTCAAGTTGCCTTTCCGGAGAGCTGTCCGTCTTGAGCCATAATAAGGAACGGTTGTCCTGCAGTCTGGCCATAGGCTTTCGTCTGCGGAGGTTGAGCGTAGCCCAACGTGCCATTGTCGTTGCGACAGCTTCCAGTGAGCGGAAGCGATCCAGCTCGTCGTGCATCTGCCAGAGCCGTAGCAGCACATCCTGCGCCACATCCTCGGCCTCCATCTTTGTAGCCCCATAGCTTCGGCTTGTTTCCATAGCTCGTCTTTGCAGCATTGGGGCCATTTCTTCAAATGCACGTTCGTTCATGTTATGTTGAATCTAATCGTCGGTTGTCTTACAATTGTTTGACACACGAGAGACAAGATTGCAAACAAGGATTAACGTAAATTAACTCATGTCTGGCAGTAGTTAACCGTTTTCCAACAGAAAGAGGATGTGCCTATTTTGACACACCCTCTTGTTTGTTTTGCAGGTCAGTTTGGCCTGTTTTGTTTCGTCTTTTCGCTTGGTTCTTGCCTTACTTTATCACGACCTTACGGCCATTGCTGACAGCGATGCCACGATAGCTGTTGCCGACGCGCTGTCCGCTGAGGTTGTACACCGGGTGTTGGGTGCTGGGTGTTGTGTGTTGAGTGATGCCCGTGGCGGCACCGTCGTCAACGGTCAGCGTGATGGAGCGCACATCCTGTAGAATCTCGTCGAAGTAGAAGGTAGCAGTACCCAGCAGATTCGTGCTGCTCTTTCCTTTCATGGCCTCGCGGTCCTTGTGCAGGATGCGGTGGTACACCTTGTCGGCTGCCGTCACACCTTCGGCCAGCGTCACTACGCCCGTCAGCTGCGAGAGATAGCAGAGCACCTTGCCGTCGTTGGTCTTGTAAACATAGTTTTCACCCTCTGGAACAAACTGAATAGCACCGAAGAATCTCCACATCGCCATGAGGGCAGCATACTGTTGCAGGTTGAAGTCGCTGGCGGCATTCATGCCGTCCTTCACCTTGATGACCATATTCTCCGTCGGGCGCTCCTCGGGGATGCCGAAGTTCAGGACGATGGAGCCGTACAAATCAATGAAGTCGAGGGCACCATCCATGTCATAGCCGTCCTGATAGGAATAGCTCCAGATGCCACTGCTGATACTCTCCATGTCATCACTATAGTCGTAGCTGATGGCATCGGCAGCCTCCACCTGGTTGGCCAGGAAGAAGGCTTTGTCACCCTTGTTGTTGTACGGTTCCTGTACGAAAAGCTTCTTTCCCGACGGCTTACTGTAGGTAGTGGTCTGTGAGGCCTCATCGTACTTCTCGACGAGCTCACCTCCGGCCAGCAGCACGTTGATGGCATTGTACTGGCTGTTGCTGTAAGTTTCTGTGAGGGCCACACCGTCGTACAGGGTGAACACGAAGCCGTTGGTACTGATGACCACCTCGCCGTTGACGGTCGAGCCTCTGAGCTCGACATTTCCTGTCGTCTCGTTGAACAAGGCCCCTGCAGGAGAGGTGATGGCAACGCCCTCGGCTAACTTCAGCGTGGCTAAGGCAACGATGCTGCCTTCTGGGCCAGAGGCTTTCACGACGGCACCCGAACTGAGCACGTGAAGTTCACCGACATTGCCGTATGGCGTGGCATAACCACTGATGCCATACTTGCCGCCACGGGCGGTCAGTTTCACGTTTTCTTTCACTGCCAGGCCTCCCCAGAAGAGATAGATGGCGTTGTTGTTGTCCGACACGGCTTCCAGCGAGCCGTCGCCCACCATCCGCATGTCGTAGCCGACGTAGACGGGGTACCCATCGACGGAATGGACATGGTTCTCGCCTATCAATTCGAGATTGAGACCAAAAACTCTAAACTCGATGCCTGATTCATCGTCGGTATTAATCGTGGCATTGTTCAGCGTCAGCGTCTTGGTGTCGGAGTTATAGCTCACTGTGCCGTCGCCTAACACATCCGATGCGTTCAAATTGTGCACCTGCCTGCCGGCAACATAGACAGGATAGAAGGTGCTGGCTTTCTGTATGGTGACGTTGGTGGCCCAGTTGCCGTCCTTGTCAACGATGTTGCCGTCCTTGACATATCCGCCCGCTGGCTCTGTGATGGCGCAGCCCTCGAAAGTGATGCCTGCGGGGAAGCCGCTGATGGCCACCGAGCTGGAGTTGCTGTGAGCCTCGATTTCCGAATCCTTGATGTTGAGTTTCTGCTCGCCTGTCGTCGTAGCACCCAGGATGCAGGGCATCTGTGCCGACATCTCGAGTGTGGCATTGTCGATGGTGAGCGTCTTTCCTTCATCCACGAAGATGCCTACGCCGATTTTCGACTTCACCGCCAGCCGATGGTTGCCCGTGATGGTGGTGTTAGCATAGAGGTCGATGGCGTCCGACTTGCAGTCGAGCGTGGAGACGTCCACGGTCTTGATGGTGAGGTTGGGGATGTAGCTCTGAATGGCATTGGTGTCGAACGTATAGTCGCTCATGATGGACAGCGTGTTGGTGTTGTGGTTATAGCTCATACCGCCATAGTCGCCCATGATGTCGTCTTTATTCTGGTCGTTCACTGTCTTGCCGTCGACGAACACGTCGTAGTAGAGGATGCCGTAATAATCGCTCCTCGCCCATTCACCCATGTAGTAATGCGTGAACTGTGGAGTCCATCCCTTGTCCCTTATAGCCTGAAGCTGTGCCTGGGTGATGACGTTGCCCTCCTCCTTGTAGTATTCCAGATATGAATCGGAGAAGTATTCCTTTCCGATGCTGGTGGTGACGTTGACGTAATGCTCCTTGCCCGAGGTATTCTGCGGCAGCTTGTTGATGAAGGTATTCATGCGGCTTTCGGTGAGCTTGTTGCATTCGATAGACAAGTAGACAGACTCGTTAGGGAAGGAAGATGGCAGTTTCACGTTGATGAGCTGATTCCTCCCCGCCGAGAGGTCTATGAGGTATTTATTGTCGCTCAGGTCGAGATAGGTCAGGTTGTGGCCATGGCACCACAAGCTCCTCAGCCATGGGCATTCGTTCACCACAAGGTCTGTAATCTTTCCGTTCTGAATGTAGATGTTTTCAAGGAATGAATTGTGGAATTCGATACTCTCCACCTCAAGGAGATTTGCATCGAACGTGACGATATCGTACAGCAGTTCCAGTCCTTTCAGGTCGGGATTCTTGCTATTATAGGGACTGCCGGTATCGAGGTAAAAGTATCGGGTATTGTAGATCTCGTCTCGTTCAAGCCGGTTACTCCCATCTTTGTCAAGCTGGGAAACCTTCTCGCGCATCTGCTCGTCGGGGAAGTTCGTGGCATTGATGTCGTAAGTCCTGCCGATAACTACCGCCCCGTCTTCGTTTCCCACGGGGTGTCCGCCGATGCAAATGCACCTTTTGTCATTGTCGTAGTAGGAACCTAACCAAGGGGTGCAAGGTTTGTTTAAGAAGATATCGTCGGACATTATCATATCCTTGAATCCCTCCACTGTTTTCTCGCCAGATTTTGTCACAGCCATGAGCATGGACTTCTCACCCTCGATGTAGCAATATCCGTTCACCGTCGTGGAGCCATAGACACCCACGGCAGCCCCATTCTGCGTGGTTATGGCGACGCGGATGTTGTCCTTCAGCTTCAAGTCGCAATAGGCGTTGTTGATATAGATGCCGCTCTTGTATGTCTCAATTTCCAGCTGAGCGTCGCCTTCAATGGTCAGCGTGCCGTTGCTGCTTTGGTAGATGCCATACGAGCTAGAGCTCTTCAAGGTGTTGTGGCGGCCTATCACCCTGATGGTAAGGCCGTAGATGTCGCTCTTGATGGCCTCTTTGCTGTAGCCGTTGATGCGGACGTTCTCCAAAATGAGCATGTTGTGCCCGCCATCGAACCACACCTTTCCGTCTAAGTAGCTGATCGGCTCGATGCCTGGACCGGTGATGTTGTTCTTGTTGTCGTCGGTCACCTGAATGCCGGCAATCCAGAGATTGTATGACGTGGCTTGTGCGCCCGTAGCTATCGCTAAGAGTGCAAACATGAGTGAAATAATTCTTTTCATAAGGCTGAAAGTTTAGGAGTTATTGTTGTATGGCGCAAATATACAACAAAAAAATGGAAAGTTGGTACAACTTTTAGTTAAAAAAACAAAACTTTAAGATACCAAAGGTATCGTTTAAACGAGCCAAATGCGTCATTTAAACGGTCTAAACGCGTAGTTTGGAGGTGCTAAACGCGTCGTTTTTGAATATGCTATCTGCGGTCGTTCAGGGGAATGTCAGCAAAATGTGTGATTTCGGGGATGCTGCCCAGCGAACCCACTATGGCGATGATGTCGAAGCGCAGCGGGTTGGAGAGGCGGTGCGACTTGACATAGTGATTGATGGCACGGCGCAGGTTCTCGCGCTTCTGATAGTTGACGGCATCTTCCGGATTGCCGAAGTCGCGATTGGCGCGTGTCTTCACTTCCACAAAGACGATGGTCTTCCCCTGTCGCGCCACGATGTCGATGTCGCGATGGCCCGAGCGCCAGTCGTGTTCTATAATGGTATACCGATTCTTTCGCAGGAAGGCGATAGCCACCTCTTCGCCCCAGCGGCCCAGTCGCAGGTGTTCTGCATCCTGCGGGCAGATGGCCACAGCCTTGTCGTGCTCGCCCATGATCTCATAGATGAAGGCCATCGTCAGCTGGTTGTCCTTGTCTTGTGGCTGATGTTGCATGGACATCTGGAGGAAAGGCACCAGCTTCAGGGCGTTCTCCACCGTTGGCGCAAGTCTGATTTCCAAGAAGAGGCGGCGCATCACGCGCACAGCTACAGCGGGAATGGTCTTGCCCTGATCGTCGGTCTGCTGTTGCCAGTCGGCCGGCAGCAGCCCTATCTGCCCGATGTGTTCGAGCAAGACGAACGTTTCCAGCGCGTCGGCCATACGGAGCGAGGCATAGAGCATGGCCGTGTGCGACTTACACTCCGTATCGTCGATATGCGGCAGTAGGCGAAGCAGCGCCTTATAGATGGCGAGCGCCTCGTCTAAGCGTCGCTCTACGATTCGTTTCTTCAGGATGTCGCTGGCCGTCCAGAACATAGCCAGCGTGGTGTACTTGCCTTTGTGGACGGCATACATCGGGCGGATGGCCTCGTAGGCTTCTTCGATGCGTCCTTGTCGGCGTAGTTCGAAGATGTCCTTAACTGTCATAGTCGTTGGTGTTTGGGCTGAAAGCGTTCCATGGGGGTAGGGTAGGGAGCGGTGCTTCAGCGACGATGGTTTGTTTCGTTACGGGGTGTACAAACTCCACCCTGCGGGCATGCAGGCAGATGCTGCCGTCGGGGTTGCTTCGTTGTGCGCCGTATTTCAAGTCGCCCTTGATGGGACACCCGATGTGGGCCAACTGGCATCGTATCTGATGATGGCGCCCCGTCATGAGCTGCACTTCAAGGAGATGGTAGTTGTCGGTGCAGCCGATGAGCCGGTAGCGCAGCGTCGCCTTCTTCGAGTTAGGCCTCTCGCGGTCGGCGGCGTAGCTCTTGTTCTGTTGGGTGTTGCGTGTAATCCAGTGGGTGAGCGTAGCTTCCTCTTCGGGCGGGCGGTTGCGGGTGATAGCCCAGTAGGTCTTGTGGATGTCACCGTTGCGGAACATGTCGTTCAGCCTGGTCAGTGCCTTTGATGTACGGGCAAAGACAACCAAGCCCGAAACGGGGCGGTCCAACCGGTGAACCACACCGAGAAAGACGTTGCCCGGTTTGTTGTATTTCCGCTTGATATAGTCTTTCACTAAGTCGGCAAGCGGTGTGTCGCCCGACTTGTCGCCCTGGACGATCTCACCGCTTGCCTTATTGATGATGATGATATGGTTGTCTTCGTAGACTACTTCCATAATGCTCAATGTTCAATGAACCTACATATTCATGCCACCGTCAACCTGGATGACCTGTCCGCTGACATAGCTTGAGAGGTCGGAGCCCAGATAGACGGCCGTGTTGGCGATGTCGTCGACCGTTCCGCCGCGGCGCAGTGGAATCTTCTGGCACCACTCCTTGCGAACCTCTTCCGAGAGGGCCTGTGTCATCGCCGTATCGATGAATCCCGGTGCAATGGCGTTGGCACGGATGCCTTTGGGTCCCATTTCCTGAGCGACACTCTTGGCCAGGGCAATCAGTCCGGCCTTCGAAGCGGCGTAGTTGGCCTGTCCGGCATTGCCGTGGACACCCACGACGCTGGCCATGTTGATGATGGAGCCGTTGCGCTGGCGCATCATGATGGGCAGGCAGGCGTGGATGAAGTTGAAGGCCGACTTCAGGTTGACGGCGATGACGGCATCCCATTGCTGTTCGCTCATGCGCAGCATCAGTCCGTCCTTGGTGATACCGGCGTTGTTGACGAGGATGTCGATGCTTCCGAAGTCTTCTTTCACCTGCTTGACCACCTCTTCCGTCTCGGCGAAGTCTGCAGCATTGCTGGCGTAGCTCTTGGCCTTGACGCCAAGCGCTTCTATCTCAGCCTGTGTCTCTTCGTTGACGGCGAGGTCGGTGAATGCGATGTTAGCCCCTTCCTGGGCGAATCTCAGCGCGATAGCTTTTCCGATACCGCGTGCTGCACCCGTGATGAGTGCGGTTTTTCCTTGTAATAATGCCATTTTTCCTATTGTTTTGATAGTGTTATTCTTTATTGATGATGTGTGGTCGGGCCATACGATATGCTTGAAGCGCTTATTTTACCGATACTTTCCCCAGGGCACCATATACCACTTTTGCCACGAGCGGCTTGCTTGTCTCGGGAGTCATGCCGTGACCCAGTCGGCCACAGATGTAGGGCACTTCAAGACCTTTGATGCAATAGTGCGTGATGTCGGCTACCAGCTCGACGTCGTCGATGTCAAACTCTCCGTCGGCCTTTCCGTCGGCATATACCTTTTTAAAGAGCTCTATCTCGTCTTCATCGAAATTCTTCCTCACCTTCTCTACCATCCAGATGTTGCGGAAGAAGGCCGCTCTGAGGTTGCCGTTGCGAACGACTGTCTCCTTGATCATGTTCAGGTGGGTATAGATGAGCTCGATAATCTTGTCTTGTGGGCGAATCTTCCTTTCGGCCACCTCGTCCATCTTGTCGGAGAGGCGCTCCAGCTCTCCCTCGATGACAGCATAATAGACTTCTTCCTTGCTCTTAAAATAGGTATAGAGCGTGCGCCTGCCTTTGCCCGAGGCCACTGCGATGTCGTTCATCGTGGTGTTCTCAAGACCATTCTTGGCGAAGAGTTGCCGGGCTACGTCGACCAGCTTTTGTCTTGTCTTTGAAATAGACATAGTCAACCTCCTATTATTGATTGCACAATTGCGATAACGTGTGCAAAATTATTGATTTTACGCGAAACTACCAAATTTTTCAGGGAATAATTACATTTTTCTTGGAGAATATTTGGTCATATCGCAAAAAAGTAGTACCTTTGCACCCGCATTCAGAAAGAGTGCCCGATAATACATCGCGGAGTGGAGCAGTTGGTAGCTCGCCAGGCTCATAACCTGGAGGTC
>CAMORS010000093.1 GCA_946624005.1 uncultured Prevotella sp.
TCAACATTGAAAGAAATTGTGACGTTATATTCGCCATCAGCCTCAATATAGAAAGAAGCGTTTGCTGCAGGATAAGCAGTGCCCCAAGCATGGTCTACAGCGACTTTGTATTGGTAATTGCCTGCATAGAGCGAGACATTGTTCCTTGTCAACGTATAGACGATGCCATCTTCAGAAACCATGTCGTTGTTAGTGTCCTCGACAGACCATTCGCTGCCAAAGAAAGGCACCCCCTCATATTCCAGCGTTTCATCGTCGGGTGTGAATCCACCAGCAACGGTATAGGAGTGCGTGATAACGCCAGCCTCACCTGTCTTCGTTGTGGTCACCCCAATCTCATGCGTAGTTGTATTGAACGTATATTCAACGGTGTAGACCGCCGTTTCATCGACAGTAAATTTATAGTTGGAACCAGGATAAGCTTCATCCCAAGCGTGATTCTTCACCACCTTGAACTCGTAGGTTACGCCTACTTCCAATGTACAGTCAGCGACGGTGAGTGTATAGTTCACACCATCGGTGGAAACCATATCGTTCTCTGTACTCGTGGTAGACCAATCTGCGTTGCCATTCAGAGCAGCAGCAGTGCCTGCCACGGTCCACGTATCCTGTGCCATTGTCCCTGTGAAGGAAAGCAATGCCAAGAGTACGGCATAAAACAATCTTTTCATATCTATGGAAATTATATATTAAATAGGTATAAAGATAACAATAAAATCCAGAGATAAGGTGAGGCGACACCCCGTCGCCCCACCTTGAGAATATTCAATCAGTTGTTTACTTTACAATCATCACCTTGCCGTTAGCGATATAGATGCCACGCTGCAAGTTGTTGGTGCGGATGCCCTGGAGGTTGTAGTAAACCGTTGCGGGCTTCTCGTTGTTCAGTTCGTCGATGCCAGTAGAGTCGCCTCCGAGGTTCTGAGCTACAGCCGAAACCTTTTCTGCACCCTCGGTGAGGTCGAGCGTGAAGGTGACATTGTAAGCACCAGCCTTCTCGATGACGAGCTGGGCATTGCCATCGGTTGTCTCGGGGTCGCCATAGCTCACTTCCCAAGCGTGGTCGTAGGCAGCCTTGAAAGCATAGGTCACGGCGTCGAGATTGACATTCTCCTTGACGAGTGTCCATGTACCGTCAGCCTGCTCGGTCATGTCGTTGTCAGCACAGGTAGCATCCCAGAACGGACCGAAGAGCGTTGTCTCGCCAGACTCTGTCTCGGCTACACCACCAGCAACTGTCCAGGTGTGCTCGATGACTGCCGAACCCGTCTTGACGATCTCCACAGAGGGAGCCTTCGTGGCATAGTTGAAGGTGAACGTCACGTCGAAGACACCATCCTCGGGCACAGCGAACGAAGCGTTGTTGCTGGGCCAAGCCGATCCCCAAGAGTGATCCTTGGCGACCTTATACTGGATAGTACCCTTACCGAGTTCGACACCGAGCTTCTTCAGTTCGTAGATGTCATCACCGACAAGCGTCATGTCGTTGTTGGTGTCGGCAGGATCCCACTCAGAACCGAGCAGTGCCTTCGAGCTACCAGCCACGGTGAGCGTCACGGCACCAGAAGGAGTCCAGTCGCCCGTCTTGACAGCCTCAGCACTTACATCGATACCCAGACCGGTATCCTCGAGTGTAAAGGTGACGGTATAGAGAGCGGTCTCAGTGATAGTCAGCACAGCATTGTCAGCAGGATACGATACTGTCCAAGCGTGGTCTTCAACAACCTTATACTCATAGTTGTCGGCTTCCAACTGGCAGTTCTCTACTACCAGCTGCCAAACGCCATCTTCAACAGCGACCATGTCGTTCTCAGTGTTGGTGGGATCCCAGCTGGCCGTACCATTCAGGATAGCAGCGTTACCAGCCACAGTGTAGGTTTGTGCAGATGCCCCCACGACGGCAAGCATCATTGCGAGTAATGTAAAAATCTTTTTCATAAGCGTTATTGTTTTTAAGTTACTATATTAAAGATGATAAACCCCGAAGGGCGGAAGTGCTTAACGCACCACCGCCTTCCGGTTATTGAAGATATAGATGCCCTTAGCGGGTGTGCCGCTGATACAGCGTCCCTGGAGGTCATAACATTTACTATTTACGTTTTTGCCGTTTACGATTTGAGTAATGGCTGTGGGTACATCGGGAACGATGGCCTTCAGGCCCTTCACCGTGTAGTAGCCGGCATTGACAAACTCGAAATCGGAAGTCTGCACGGTGGCAGCCCCGTCGGCCACATTAGCGAAGAGGATTCCCGTCGGTTCAGTCTCGAAGACGTAGGTGTAGACATCCTTGCCGTTGTTGTCGCCGACACGTGTCATTGCGAGACTGCCGGGCCAATCAGTGGTGCTGATGTTGCCATCCTCTCCCCATGCCCAGACGTACGGGTTGGTATAGTCGGCAGAAGCCTCGAAGTAGATGAAGAGCTTACCCTGCTGATAGCGGGCACACGGAGGAAGGACAAACTCAGCAAAGTCGTCAGTGACATCGGTGTAGCCCCCCTTGCCGTCGAACTCGAAGTAAGCATCCGATGTGATATTCTCGATGTTGTCCGTCTGCGTCTCACCGACAACACCTTCCACGGTACCGTCGTTGATGATGAGGTTGAGGCTCTCAGCAGCAAACTTCTTGGTGAAGAACGTCGTGCCCGATACATCCTCTGTCTCCGTCATCTGCAGTCCGGGCCACGATCCGTTGAGCGGTGTGCCAAACTCGTCCCACACATAGAGGTAGGGAGCCTTGTCGGCCTTGACGTAGATGTTGATGAACTTATCCTCGATGTCGCCCTTCACATAGGTAGCATCCACCTGCTCGGCACGGCTGCTGCCGTTATAAGCGAAGTAGACCTCACCCGTGAGGTTCTCGATATCGGGTGTCTGAGCCGTTCCGTTGTTGAAGATGATGTTGGCCATCGAGGTGTAGAACGTCGCGGTGTACCACTCTGTGCCGTTGGCCGTCATCGTCACCTCTGTCATCTTCGTTCCGGGCCATGTGCCGTTGAGTTCGCCGTCGGCATTCCAAGCGTAGAGGTTGGGAGCCTCGTCGGCACAAACATGCACGACCACCTTGTCGTTGACACCGAAGCCCTCGTAGTCTTTCGTCACCTTCTCGTAGCCGTTCAGTCCGTTGTAGCTGAGGTATACGTCGTTGGTGACGTTCTCGATATCGGCCGTCTTGTTGTTGTCGCCCTCCTTACCGTTGTTGAGAATCAGGTTGAAGGCATCCTCCTCGAAGGTGGCCTTGTACCATACGGTGCCGTTGTCGCTTGTCTCCGTTTCGGTCATGACATCGCCCGGCCATTCGCCGTTGAGGTTGCCCGTATCGTTCCAGGCATAGAGATGCGGAGCCGACGGAGCCGTGACATAGACGTTGATGCCCAAAGGCTTGACCGGCAGGAAGAAGTCCTTGTCGACAATTTCGTAGCCCGTCTTACCATTATAATATAAATAGGTCACCTCGTCGAGATCCTCGATGTTGCTCGTCTGGTGCTTTCCGTTGCTGAGAACGATATTCAGACCAGTAGCGTTGAGCTCCTTCACATACCACTGCGTGCCGTTCGGTGTTGTCTCGGTCTCGGTCATCGTCTCACCGGGCCACTCGCCGTTGAGCAGGTTGCCGTA
Source organism: uncultured Prevotella sp. (assembly GCA_946624005.1). GTDB lineage: Bacteria > Bacteroidota > Bacteroidia > Bacteroidales > Bacteroidaceae > Prevotella. The sequence goes on from CAMORS010000093.1 coordinate 3,616, forward strand.
GTTGTCCCAAGCATAGAGGTTGGGAGCATCGTAGGTAGTGACGTAGAGCTTGTAGTCCTTCGGTTCGGGTTCGTCGTTATTGAGACCCTCCACGTTGACATTGTTGCTCACAAAGTAGGCGAAGTTGTTGCCCGAAGCGATGAGCTTGAAGCCGTTCGATTCCTCTACGGCAGCTTCACCCACGGCCACCATCACCGTTCCGACGGTTCCTTGTGTCTTGATGACATAGCCGTTGCCCGACTGGCGCTGCTCGATAATCTGGCTCTGGTTGGTGATACCTGCAGCCTTACGGGCGAGAATCATATTGCCAATCTCCTTGCTCCACTTCTTCCAGTGCTTCAGGAAGACACAGGGCGTTCCGGGCATACCGAGGATAAAGGCCGTGGCACCCAGCTGGTTCTGGACACAGCGGTTGTAGTCCTCACGGTCGGAGTCGTGGTTGTCAACAAAGGTCACGATATAGCGGTTGATGCTGGCATCGCCTGCCAGGCCCTTGTCGCTCAGCGCGCTGTAGTCGCCCGATCCGAAAGCTTTGTTGAGCTGATACTTCAGCGGGAAGTCGAAGGCAGCCGATGTCTTGCCTGTTCCGTTGATCCACCACTTGATGGCGTCCTTGCCATCCCAGAACTCGCCCACGCTGAACTGTGGCTGGCTATACTCGTTGTACATCTTGGTGTATTCGGGAGCATATCCCTTCACCATATCGAGGCGGAAGCCCACATAGCCGATCTTATCGATGAGGAACTTGCAGTAGGCCTTACAGTTCTCCTGCACGTTGAGGCTCTTGTGGTCGAGGTCGCGTGCACCCGAGAAGTCGTCGCCCGTGTCGTCGTTCGGTCCCACTTCGATACCCTTCGAAGCGGTGTAGCCGCCATCGTCGTTCTTGGTGATGTCAGAAGGATACATCTGGTAGGTCTGCCCGTCGAGCGAATTCTTCTCCGAGGGGAAGTCAGCCCAGTCGGACACACCGTTGCGGTGATTGATGACCACGTCCATGATGAATCCCGTTCCCTTCTCCTTGAAGGTACTTATCATGTTGAGCAGCTCCTTCGGTTTTCCGAACGAGCTATTGTGATTGTACCAATAGACAGGGTTGTAACCCATGCTCTGCGACTGCTTGCAGTAGCCTGAATTAGGCACCCAGATGAGGTCGAAATACTTCGTGAGTTCGTCAGCCTGCTCGGTGAATTTGGTCCACTGGGTGTCGTCGTAGGAGTCCCAGTAGAATCCCTGGAGCATCACGCCGCCGTAGTTGGCTGGCCATCCCTGTGCCGACGCGCCTGTTGCCAGCATCAGGAAAGTTACAAAGGAAAGTAATTTCTTGATCATAAAGCAGATGTTATTTGATTTTCAATGCAAAAGTAAACATTTTTCATATACGCTATACCCTTTAGGGTAACTGTATTGCACGATATTTCGATGCAAACGATTACACGATTACTTGATAACGAACTTCTTACCACCCGTTACGTAGATACCACGGGGCAGTTGGTCGATATTCATCCGTCGGCCCTGCAGGTCGTAGACGGCACCGTCGGCCTTGTCGGCATAGTTCATGAAGATGTCGTTGATGCCATTGTGGATGGGTGTCACATCGTTGACGAGGAACTTCTCGCCGTCTTTCTCTGTAGAGATTTCGAAGAACTTAGTCGACTTCACACCGTTGATGTCCACCGTCTGCGGAGAGCCGCTACCGGTAGAGAAGACGAAGTTCACCAAGTCGTCGTCGCTGTTGATGGTATAGGTACGGTAGAACCAGTAGACGCCATCAATCTCCGTCCGTCCTTCAGCAGCATCGCCGGGCCATCCCTTCGAGGGCGAATGTGAGTCGTCGCCACCCCATGTCCAGAAGTTCACGCTGCTCCATCCTACGGGTGTCGGGTCGACATATACAGTTATCTTCGTCTTGACGAAGTTATTAAAGGTATAGTCGCGCGAGACGATGCCCTTGACGACACCATCGACGAGCAGTCCGACGGTGAGTGTGCAGTCGCTTTCGATGTTGACCGAAGCTCCGTTCTCTGCCTTGGCGCTGCTTGCCGTCGGTGTCGAGCCGTCGAGTGTATAGACGAGCTGAGCACCCTGACTGTTGGTCACGGCAGCCAGACGGACGCTGAACGGCTCGTCGTACATGCCGCTGGCCTTGTCGGCCCATGCCGTCTCCAGCGAGTTGGCCATATAGTAACGGTAGTGGTAGCCTTCGAGCACCTGTGTGTACTGTGCTGCGCTGGGTAAGAATCCCTCCACATCACCCACGATGACCATCATCCGGTTTTCGTTGTTGGTCTTGATGAGGTTGGCGTAATAGTCCTTGCTGCTGCGCATATTGGTGTACGAACTGGTGTTGACGACACCGGCTGCACGGCGCACATCCACCATCGAGGCTATCTCGTGCGGATAGGCCATCCAGTGCTTCATGAAGATGCAGGGCGTGCCGGGCATGGCCAGCAGGTAGGCATTGGCAGCCAGTGTGTCCTTCTCCAACGGACCGTTTGACGAACCGTCGGGACGCACCTCGGTATCGTGGTTCTCGACAAAGGTCACAGCATACTGGCGATAGGCACCGCTGCGGAAGCTGGAGCTGTTGAGCGGCATGTCGCCCCACGGGTTCTTCAGTCCGAGGTTGGAATAGATGCCGTTGTTGAAAGCATTGGCGCAGACATACTTAAACTGGAAGTCGAAGGCTGCACTCTGCGGTACGTCATCCACCTTCGTGCCGTCAATCCAGTTGGCGATGGTGTTCGAACTGTCCCAGCACTCACCGACGGAGAATTGTGGCTTGGCCTCGCTGTTATACTGTGCCGTGAACGATGCTTTATAGCCTTTCACCATGTCGTAGCGGAAACCGGTGTAGCCCAAGTCGTTGAGCAGGAAGTCGAGATAGGCTTTGACACACTTTTGAACATTCTCGCTGTTATGGTCGAGATCGCGCATGCCGCCCCACCCTTCGCCGGAGTCTTTGTTGGTACTGAGGCTGTAGCCGTTCTTGTCGGCCCATGCCTTCGTTTCACCGCCATCGTCGTCAGAGCAGATGTCGGTAGACACCATCTCGTAGGTCTCGCCTTTGTAGGTCTCACGGGGGAAGTCAACCCAGTTGCTGACGTTCTTGCGGTGATTGATGACGACATCGGCAATGGTGCCGATGCCTTTTTCCTTGAAGGTACTGATGAGCGTGCGCAACTCCTGTTCGTTGCCGAACGAAGAGTTATAGTTGTTGAACCAGTAGAGGTCGTCGTAGCCCATCGAGGTCCCGCCGCAGTAGCCGCTCTGCGGAATCCAAACGAGGTTGAAGGTTCGTGCCAGTGCATCCGATTGCGCGGTCAACTTTGTCCAAGCCGACTGCGAGTAGGAGTCCCAATAGAAGGCTTGTAGCATCACGCCGGGATAATCGGCTGGCCATCCTTGTGCATGAATGCTGCCGCTACCCGCCATCATGAGCAGGCTGCAGGCAATGAGTCGTAATGATTTCTTCATATTTTGTATTTTAGGAGTTCAGGAGTTCAGACATTACTTTGGGAATACAGGAGTTCAGGAGTTCAGACATTTGTTGTTAGAATTCCAAGACGAGGGTCTGGCGCGGTGTGAGCATGATGTCTTGACTCAGGTCGACGGTTTCGCAAGTCGGGACGTCGAAAGCCTTCTTGGTATCGCCGATAATCTCAGCGTAGCGCTTCACCTCCATCTTAGCCGGATGGGTGGTGCCGTTGAGGATGGTCATCACCGTCTTGCCGTTCAGTCGGCGCGCGATAACGTAAACACCCTTATAGGGAATGAACTGTGTCATGCGTCCTTTCGTTATCACGTCGTTGCCTTGTCGCCAATGGAGCAGGCGCGAGGTGAAGAGGAACATATCGTTCTCCGCCGGTGTGCGCCCCTCAGCGGTGAAGGCACTGCGTGTGTCACCGGGGAAGCCACCGGGGAAGTCCTTACGCACATTGCCGTCGGTCTTGGCTTTCGTGCCGTTCATCATAATCTCCGTACCGTAGTAGAGCTGCGGTATGCGCGGTATAGTAAGCAGCAGTGCCAGACCTTGTTTCAGAGCGAGGGCATCCTGTCCATCCTCGAGGAACCGGTTGGTGTCGTGGTTGTCGAGGAAAGCCATCACGTGCGTGGGATCCTCATAGAGATAATCGTAGACAAACGACTGATACAGACGGTTGTAGCCACGCCACCAGTTGTCGGTCTCTTCGTGCTTGGCGCTGTCGAGCTTCTCCTGGAACGAGAAGTCCATGACGGTCTTGAGATAGGAGTTTTTCGAAGGTGCGGGGGTGCGGGGGTGCGAGGGTGCGAGATTACCTTCTGCATTTTGACATTTACCACACTCATGAGTATTCTCGCACCCACGCTCCTTCGTACCTTCGCACCTCCGAGACATCACCAGCCGTGAATCCTTCTGCCACGAAGCGGTATAGGCAGGATCGGTCACCCAGGTCTCGCCGACAACGTTGAAGTTGGGATACTCCTCGTCGAGCGTCTTCATCCAGCGGGCCATCCCGCCTTCGAATGCGTATGGATAGGTGTCCATGCGGATGCCGTCGATACCGATGGTCTCTATCCACCAGATGCTGTTCTGGATGAGATAGTCCATCACATAGGGGTTGTTCTGGTTCAGGTCGGGCATGGTCGAGACGAACCATCCCTCCACCGTCTCACGCTTGTCCACCTCGCTGGCATACGGGTCGCGCACCGGTGTCAGCTTATAGCTAGTCTGCAGGAAGCTGGTACCGCGCGAGTCGCTGGTGCCACCCGACTCCTTGAGCCAGTCTTTCAGGTTGAACCAGTCGTCGCTGGGCATGTCGGCCACCCACGGATGCTCGAAGCCGCAATGATTGAAGATCATGTCCATCACAATCTTCAGCCCCTTCTGATGGGCCTCGTCGGTCAGACGGCGATATTCTTCGTTGGTGCCGAAGCGCGGATCGACGCGATAGTAGTCGGTCGTGGCATAGCCGTGATAGGTGGAGAACTCAAACTGGTCGGGCGAGTCGTTCTCGAGGACGGGCGTGAACCATAACGCGGTGACACCCAGGTCGTTGAAATAGTCGAGGTGCTGCCGCAGACCTTCAAGGTCGCCACCGTGGCGCAACGAGGGTGCATTACGGTCGACGGTGTAGTGGCGCATGCCCTTAATGGGCTCCTTGGTGTATTTTCCCGACGAAGCGAAGCGGTCGGGCATCAGCATGTAGAGCACATCTTCGTTCGTGAAGCCCTGTCGCTTGTCGCCACTCATCTCTCGTTCCTTGAGCTGATACTTCACAGCTTTCTTCTGTTTGCCTATTTGGAAGTTGAGCGTCATCTCGCCAGGCTGCGCATCCTTCAGGTTCATATAGACGAGCAGGTAGTTGGGCGAGTCGAGGCGCACGATGCTGTCGACAACAACACCAGGATACTCCGTCGTCACCTGAGCTTCGCGGATACCGTTGCCATATACCATCAGCTGCACCGACGGGTTCTTCATTCCCACAAACCAGCAGGTGGGGTCAATGCGTTTCACGTTTACTTTTGGGGCGGCTGTCAGCGTGCAACAGATTGCAACGAATAGCGCCGTGAGCAGTGTATTCTTCTTCATAAAGTTAGTGTTTTGAAGTTTTGCGTAGCAAAGATAATGAATTTCCTATAGAAAATCGGACTTTGTAACATCATTTTAACGCGTATTTTTGTTCAAACGATTGCGCAATTACCATTTCCCTCAGCTTTCAAAACAAGCATGCAAGGCTGCAGAAAGAAGCTCATCCTTGGCTTTTCGCACCATCCTATACGACTAACAGGGACGCTATCAGACGCAAATCGCACCATCGTATAGGACAAACAAGGACGCAATCAGACACAAATCGCAACACTACATTAATAAAGTAGTGAGACTACATTAATAAAGTAGT
>CAMORS010000094.1 GCA_946624005.1 uncultured Prevotella sp.
CTGTCGTTAGGCTACACTGGTCAGGAGGGTACGCTGAAGAACTCTGACTTCCAGCGTGTCACCGCAGCCCTGAACCTGAACCCGTCGATCCTCGACGACCACCTGACGATGAACCTCAACGCCAAGGGTATGTTCGCCAAGTCGGACTATGCCAACGGTGGTGCCGTAGGTGCTGCCTTCCGTATGGACCCGACACAAGACCCCTACGCCTTCACCTCTCCTTATTACATCGGCGGTGAAGACAGTATGTTGGGCGGTGCGAACACCGACACTTACAAAAAGACATTAGCTAACTTCGGTGGTTACTTCGAGTGGCTGAACGCAGCTGCCTATGGCAACCCCAGCTGGCCGTACACCGTACGCCAGGAAGCCACGAAGAACCCGTTGGCATTACTTTCGGCTTTCGATACAGCTTACAGCCGCTCGTTCATCGGCAGCGCTGACTTCGACTACAAGATTCACGGTTTTGAGGACCTGCGCCTCCACCTGACACTCGGTGCCGACATTTCGAAAGGTACACAGTACACCGACAATCCCTATACCTATCCAGGTTCTGCTTATTACGGATCGAAGGGTTCGTCGACAACCACCAAGCGCAACCTCACGCTGAGCACATACGCCCAGTATTACAAGGACTTCGCCGAAGTGCATCACTTCGACATCATGGCTGGTTACGAATGGCAGCGCTTCTGGCGCAGCGAGCACAGCGACTATGTGGGCTTCAACCGCGACGAGCAGAACAACCCCACCACAGAGCGCCCGCACACACCGTATCTGTTCAAGACCGAGAACTACCTGGTATCGTTCTTCGGACGTGCCAACTACTCGCTCCTCGACCGCTATATGCTCACCTTCACCATCCGTGACGACGGTTCGAGCCGCTTCGAGGACCACTGGTCAATCTTCCCGTCGGCAGCCTTCGCCTGGAGAATCAACGACGAGCCGTTCCTGAAGAACGCCACCGCACTCTCTGACCTGAAGCTCCGCCTCGGTTGGGGTAAGACCGGTCAGCAGGATGTGGGTAACGACTACGGCTGGATTCCCACCTATTCGATGAGCACCGGCACCAACGGTTTCTATCCCATCACCGGCACGGGCGTTCTCTATCGTCCAGACAACTACACCCCGAACCTGAAGTGGGAGACCACTGAGACGTTCAACGTAGGTCTCGACTGGGGTGTCATGAACCAGCGCCTCTCGGGTAGCATCGACTGGTACTACCGCAAGACTACCGACCTGCTGAACTATGCTCCCACCAAGCCGTTGTCAGCTTTCCGTAACCAGGCTTGGCAGAACATCGGTTCGCTGAAGAACACCGGTATTGAGGTGACCGTCGACTGGAAGGCCATTCAGACAAAGGACTTCTTCTGGACACTGAACGGAAACTTCACCTACAACCACAACGAGATTACCGACCTCTCTGGCGTGAGCACCGACGGCTCGCCCGTTCCGACAGGTCCCACCATCGGTACCGACAAGTATCTGCAGTACAACCAGGTGGGCTATGCCACCAACTCGTTCTATGTATACCAGCAGGTTTACGATGCCAACGGCAAGGCCATCGAAGGACTTGTTGTTGACCGCAACGGCGACGGACAGATCACACAGGACGACCGCTACTTCTACAAGAAGCCGGCTCCCGACGTGACACTCGGTCTCGCTTCGCGCATGGAATGGAAGAACTGGGACTTCAGCTTCTCGCTCCGCGCCAACTTCAACAACTACGTCTTCAACAACATCGAGAGCGGTCAGGCTTGCGTCAACCCCAACGAGGTATGGTCGTCGCTGAAGTATCTGAGCAACCGTCCCACCTTCGTCGTGGAAGACAACTGGCAGACCTACAACGTGGAGGCCCTGCTGAGCGACCGCTACGTGCACAACGCATCGTTCCTGAAGTGCGACAACATCACTCTGGGTTACAGCTTCGACCGCCTCTTCAAGAGCGGCAGCTACAATGGTGTCAGCGGACGTGTCTATGCTACGGCATCGAACGTGTTCACCATCACCAAGTACGACGGACTTGATCCGGAAATCTCTGGTGGCTACGACAATGAGATGTATCCGCGCCCACTGTCGTTCATCGTCGGTCTTAATCTCAATTTCTAATTTCAAAAAGCATATAAAGTCATGAAATATATCAATAAGTTTATTCCTGCTGCAGCCATGCTGCTGGCATTAGGAATGTCATCCTGCACAGGCGACTTGGACGTGACTCCCATCAACCCCAACCTGGCATTGGAGTACAGCCCCGAGGGACTGTTCAACAAGTGCTACGCCAACATCGCACTGGCTGGTAACGGTGGTGCCGACGGCGACTGCGACATCGACGGTCTGGATGGCGGTACGACAGGTTTCATCCGCCAGATGTGGAACAGTAACGAACTCACCACCGACGAGGCTATCTGCTCGTGGGGTGACGACGGTATCTCGCAGTTCTGCTACAACACGTACGGTAGCAGCCATCCCATGCTCAACGGTTACTTCAACCGTCTGACCACGGGTATCTCTTATTGCAACCAGTATCTCAACGTGGCTTCTGACCACGATGCTACGATGACAGCCGAAATCCGCTTCGTGCGCGCATTACATTATTATCTGTTGATGGATGCTTTCGGAAACATCCCGTTCTCCACAACATTGGGCACTCCTGTCCGCATGACCCGACAGGAAGCTTTCGACTGGATAGAGAGCGAACTGCTCGACATCGAGTCGCAGCTCTCGCCCGCCAAGGCTAAGAAGAGTACCGATGCCGGCTATGGTCGTGTAGACCAGGCTGCCGACTGGATGCTGCTCATGCGTCTGTATCTGAATGCCGAGGTGTACACCGGTACAGCTCAGTGGCAGAAAGCTGCCGACTATGCCAAGAAGGTGATGGACTCCGACTATCGTCTGAACACCAACGGCGTGAACGGCTGGACGCCTTACCAGATGCTCTTCATGGGCGACAATGGCGAGACCGACGCTGCCTACGAGGCTGTGTTCCCCATCCTCTGCGACGGTAAGACCACTACATCGTATGGTACATCGCTCTTCCTCATGGCTTCCACCTTCGACGGTGACATGCACGCCAACCCCAGCGACCCTATCGCCACCAACGGCACTGATGCCAACTGGGGCGGTAACCGCGCTCGCGCAGAACTCATCGAACAGTTCTTCCCCAATGGCGACGCTCCTCAGGTGGCTGCCTACGACATGAAGGATGCTGCCGGCGACGACCGTGCCCTGTTTGACGGTATCGGCCGTCAGGTGGACAACCCGACAGGCTACGACGGCGTGTTCAAGGATGGCTATGCCGTGGCAAAGTTCGTCAACTTCAAGACCGACGGCTCTGTGGGTCACGACCCGAAGTTCCCCGATGCCGACTTCTTCTTCTTCCGCGTTGCTGAGGCTTACCTCACATACGCTGAGGCAACAGCCCGTCTGAACGGAGGATCTACCACAGCTGAAGGCACAAATGCCATCAATGCCCTGCGCGCTCGTGCACACAATGCTGACACGAAGCAGGTCTACTCGCTCAATAATATTCTCGACGAATGGCAGAAGGAGTTCTACTTCGAAGGTCGTCGTCGTGTCGACCTCATCCGCTTTGGCAAGTTCGGCGGCAACAGCGACTATATCTGGTCGTGGAAGGGCGGCGTGAAGAACGGCCGCAACTTCGATGCCACGAAGAACATCTTCGCCATCCCGGCAGCTGCCGTCGACGAAGTGCTTATCCAGAACCCGGGTTACTAATCATTAAAACTTAGAAGAACAATGAAAAATATATCGAAATCCATGTTGCTCCTTCTCTGCGGTGCCGCCTTCATGACAGCCTGCAGCGATGACAACGACTCGAATCCTGAACTGATTCAGGGTGCTACAACAATTGTCCTGAACACACCGGAGTTCGCTCAGCAGAACGTTGCCCTCAGTGGTATCGACGGCTATACGATCACATGGTCGCAGCCTGTACTTACCACCGACAACGCCCCGCTCGCTTCTTCGGGAAGCTTAGGTGTGAGCTATGAAGTGCAGGTGTCGAAAGACGGCAACTACACCAAGACTTTCGAAACAGCACTGGCAGAGGTGACGCTTGAGGACGGAACCTACTCGGGCAATCCTACCGGATACGACTATGTGGTACTGCCCACAACCTACTCGAGCTGCAAGGCCAACCTCAACCCCGACGAGCTGAACCTGGCGCTGAACCAGCTCAACCTTTGGAGCGCTGAGGATGTGCTGTCGGCTACCGACGCTTATCTCCGCATTGTGGCTACGCTCAACTACAGCACCGGCGGCAAGCAGGTACTCGCTACGAGCAATGTCGAGAAGGTGACGCTCATTCCTTCTGGTTGGGTCGACGTGATGGCAGAGCCCGTCAAGGAGGCTTACCTCTGGGTTCCCGGCAACGGTAACGGCTGGAGCCACGACGTATGTCCGATCCTTGTTTCTGAGGACGGCGAGTTCTTCAGCGGCTATGCTTACATGAACGGTGAGTTCAAGTTCACGCCTGCCGGCAACTGGAATGCTGAGTACAACAACGGCAGCTTCACTACCTACGACAACACCCTCTTTGACATGGGCGACGGTGGTGGTGGCAACATCAACTTCGTTGGTGCTCCGGGCATGTACTTCTTCACCGTCAACCTGACTGAGAAGAGTGTCACAGCTACACCTGTCACATGGTCTGTCATCGGTGGCTTCAACGGTTGGGGTGCCGACGAGGTGATGAGCTACGACGAGGCTAACCACTGCCTCAGCGTGACCATCAACTTCTCGGAGGCTACCGAGTGGAAGTTCCGTCGCGACTACGACTGGGCTGTCAACTATGGCGGTTCGCTCGATGCCCTCGTACAGGACGGCGGCAACCTCAATGTGGATGCCGGCGAGCACACCATCCGCCTCTTCATCGAGCGTCCTGCTCAGGATGGCCTGCACGCAACTGTACAGTAAAACTTATACCTGCGAAGCCTTCTTCCGTCAGCATCTGGCGGAGAAGGCTAAGCTACCAAACAAAAAGAAAACAGAATAAAACAGTAAATAATATGAAGTTCAAGAAAATATTATTTGGAATTTCTGCCCTGGCGCTCTTCTCTGCTTGCACAGAAGACTTCAAGGACTGGGCAGAGCCGCAATCAAATAGTGCCGTGACACCGCAAAGCGTGGCCATGACGATTTCTCCTGCTCAGACAGCAGCCTTCGACCTCAGCGGCGTGGAAGGCGAGACGGTGAAGCTCTTCTCCGTAACTCTGCCTGAAGGCGTTACCGCCGAATCGTACAACGTCAAGCTCACTGATACTGGTAGCAACACTATCGAGGCGAAATATGCCGACTGGAACCTGACTGCCGATGCTGAGGGTAATGTCTCTGTTGCAGACCTGCAAAATGCCACCAACGGCATGTTCAATAAAGAAGCTGTTGAGCGTTCGTTCAACGCCACAGTGTCTGCCAATGTGGTTGTAGAAGGCCAGACTGGCACAGCTGCTGTAGCTCTTGCTGCCGACCCGTTCGTTGTTACCGTCATCCCCGTGGCTCCTGAGTTTGCGGAGTTTATCTACGAGATTGGTAACGAGAGCGGTTGGGGTACACCTCATGCCCTCTACTGCGCTAATGGCGACGGTAAGTATCAGGGATTCTACTGGCTCGATGGCGAGTTCAAGTTCAAGCCCAACAAGGACGACTGGAACGGCGACTGGGAATTCGATGGCGAAGGCCGTATTGCCGACAATGGTGGCTCTAACATGCCTGGTGTCGATGCTGGTTTCTATCGTATCGATGTCGACCTTGTGGCCATGACATACGAACTCACTCCAATCACCTCTATCGGAATCATCGGTGGTTTCAACAACTGGGGCGGCGATGTCGAGATGACCTTCAATACAGACGAAGGCTGCTGGGAAGCCACTACTGACCTTGAAGGCGAATTCAAGTTCCGCGCTAACCATGATTGGGCTATCAACTGGGGTGGTTCGTTCGATAACCTCGCTCAGGACGGTTCTAACCTTAGTGTCGAGGCTGGCACTTACAATATCAAGCTTTATATCACCTACGCTGGCAATCACCACGCAGTAGTGACTAAGCAATAAGTAATTGTAGAAACAAAGAAAAGCAGGTGTACCACACAAGGGTACACCTGTTTTTTTACGTGGCTGTGTCGTGGCCCGCCTCTTTTCTTTGCTTATTCTTCTTGAATAACAACCGTCGGAGGACATTCGTACATCACCCGTGCATGGTTGACACGGATCAGCTGCCTCTCAATGCAACGGCCTGTTGTGCGGTCGATGGTGTCTCGGTAGACCTTCCCGTTGCGGTAGATTACTCCTTCCGATGCATTGCCAGCAGGAGACTTCTCGCGCGAGAAGTACTCGTCCTCTATATGAATGTGGAAGGTATGCGGCTGCCGTTCCGCTGCACGCAGCTCACCCCGCAGATATTCTCCGTCCACCCAGAGCCTCAGCTGGTAGATGTTTGTTGTGTCGTTCCTCACTCGGTAGTCGATATAGTTGTACGAGATGCTGGTTCCCGTGCCGAAGGGAATCTGTCGGCCGAAGTCGGGAAAGAGGTCCAGCCCGTCGTGGTGGTGATGCTCCGTTATAGTCAGTTCGCTGTGCAGCACCATCCAATGGATAAGGTTGGAGAGCTGGCACAGTCCGCCGCCGATGCCTTTCGAGGGCTGGCCTTTGGCGATGGTGAGTCCCTCCTTGTAGCCTTTCCGCCGAGATGTTCTTCCGATGCGTTTCCATACGGAGAACGTCTCGCCGGGACGGATCATCAGTCCGTCGATGTGCTTGACGGCCAGCGCGAGATTGGCAGCCTTGTTCTCCTGCAGCACCATATCGACATTGCCGAGCCGTCGGCGGATGAGCGAGTTATGCTGATAGACGACTACGGGCAGGGGCGTTTCCGTCCGTTCTTTGGCAAAGGCTGTCCGTTGCAGGAAGTCCTTCATGTGCCGCTTCGCGATTTCCTTCTCGACAGACAGTCGATAGGTGAAGGGTGACAACTCACAAAACAATTTTCGCTTCATTTCACTAACAGTTTGATATGCAAAGATAGCAAATCCACAGCACCCACGTTTCTTTTTCATGAATTATTTATGATAGTTTATGAATTGGGCGAGCAGCACGTGAAATGATGGAAAAAGATAGGAAAACGGAGAAAATGTTTGGCTATTTCGTTTTAATGAAGTAAATTTGCGGAGAAAATGTAGGGACGCGACATGTCGCGTCCCTACAGTAGACTCGACAACTTGATCATATATGCTTGTAAAAACATACAGTGTTGCGGTGAATGGACTTGAGACGACTACTATCACCGTAGAAGTGAGCATGACACGAGGCATGCTTTTCCACCTGACAGGCCTGGCCGACACAGCCGTCAGGGAGAGTCATGACCGTATCAAGGCTGCATTGGCCAACAATGGGTTCAAGATGCCAACGATGGACATCACGGTGAATATGGCGCCAGCCGACATCCGCAAGGAGGGAAGCAGCTTCGACCTGCCACTGGCCATCGGTATCCTTGCGGCCGACAACAAAGTGCCCGCAGACGAACTGCGTAACTATATCCTTGTCGGCGAGCTCGGACTCGACGGCAAGCTGCAGCCCATCCGTGGCGCCCTGCCCATCGCCATCCGGGCAAGGGCAGAGAAATACAAGGGCCTCATTGTGCCTTCACAAAACATCCATGAAGCGGCTGTGGTGAACAATATCGACGTCTATGGGATGGACAACCTGATGGATGTCGTCAACTTCCTCAACGGAGCTTGCCACTTCGAGCCTACCGTCATCGACACGCGCCGTGAGTTCTACCTGCAACAAAGCCACTTCCCACTCGATTTCTGTGATGTCCGCGGGCAAGAGAACGTGAAGCGCGCTTTAGAGGTGGCTGCCGCAGGAGGGCACAACCTCATCATGATTGGCCCGCCGGGCAGCGGTAAGTCGATGATGGCCAAACGGTTGCCCAGCATTCTGCCGCCTCTCTCGCTGTCGGAAAGTCTTGAGACGACACAGATACACTCCATAGCCGGAAAGCTCGACCGCGACTCTGGTCTCATCTCGCAGCGTCCGTTCCGTTCGCCTCACCACACCATCTCGCAGGTAGCCCTCGTCGGCGGCGGCAACTCACCGCAACCCGGCGAAATCAGCTTGGCCCACAATGGAGTGCTCTTCCTCGACGAGCTGCCAGAGTTCAACAAGTCGACGCTCGAAGTATTGCGCCAGCCACTTGAAGACCGGCACATCACCATCAACCGTGCCAAATATACGCTCTCCCTACCCTGCTCCTTCATGTTCGTCGCCTCGATGAATCCCTGTCCCTGCGGCTATTATGGCGATCCCACCCACAACTGCGTATGCACTCCCGGGCAGATACAACGCTACATGAACAAAATCTCCGGTCCGCTGCTCGACCGTATCGACATCCACTGCGAGATACAGGCCGTGCCCTTTGCCGAATTGAGCCAGATGCAGCCCGGCGAACCATCGGCAGTCATCCGCGAACGAGTGATAAAAGCCCGGAATATCCAGACCGAGCGCTTCCGTCAACTCTCTCCCGCCGGCGGACGTGAAGGTGACGCCGTCCATTGCAACGCCCAGATGACGGAGCGCATGCTCCACGAGTTTGCCGAGCCCGATGCCGCCTCTCTCGACATGCTCCGCATGGCGATGGAAAGGCTAAAGCTTTCAGCAAGAGCCTACAGCCGCATCCTGAAAGTGGCCCGCACCATCGCCGACCTCGCCGGCTCGGAAAAGGTGGAGACGATGCACATCGCCGAGGCCATTGGCTATCGGAATCTGGACCGTGGCGACTGGGCTGAGAGAGGGATATAAGGTTTGTGCAGAAATTTGCCGAACACCTCACCAAAATAGCCGGAAAGCCTTTGCTACAGCGGGTTTCGGATGGTGAGGTGTTTGCCAGACACCTCACCACACATCTCACCAGACACCTCACCATTTTGATGAGAGGTAGGAGGCGACGCTTCTTTGCGTCGCAACAGCACATAGGGAGACCCCTGCCAGCCTCCCCAAAGGAGAGGAGACCCACGTGGCAGGTGTCACGCTGGGAAGCGTGACCTCCTACATTACCGCAATGGGTAGGAGGCGACGCTTC
>CAMORS010000095.1 GCA_946624005.1 uncultured Prevotella sp.
AACACTGCAGATTCTGGTCCTGCCTTTCCTGGTTCGAGTCCGGGTACCCCAACATCGAAGAGGGAGCAGCTTCATGGGAAGTTGCTCCCTTTTTTCACTTTTATAAGCGATAAACAATAATTGACGACATGATACAGAAGCGCAGATGGCTGATGGTGGCATCGGCATTGGTGTGGGTGCTGGCAGTTGCAGCACAGACAAACGTCTACAACGTGATGAACTACGGAGCCTCGGGCGACGGTCTTGCCGACGATGCCGCGGCCCTGCAGCGTGCCATCGACGAGTGCTCGCGGCAGGGTGGGGGACAGGTGCTGCTGCCTTCGGGCCACACCTTTGTGGCGGGTCCCGTAGAGCTGAAGTCGAACGTCGACCTCCACCTCGATGTGAACAGCCGCCTTGTGGCCCATCCCGACGAAGGGAAATATCGCCTCAGCGCCTTCAAGGAGAACCGTGGCGAGGGCATGATGTGGCTATGGTGCCGCGACGTGCAGAACCTGAGCATCACCGGACAGGGCACCATCGACGGCAACGGCGTGGCCTTCATGGGACGCGAGCTCGACGACAGCTACGAGCTGAAGCCCCTCATTGACCCCACCTTCGACCCGCGTCCCCATGTGCTGACGCTTATCGGCGTGAAGAACCTCATCATCCGCGATGTCACCATCCGCAACGGAGCCTACTGGACCGTCCACCTCATTGGCTGCGACGGAGCCTTGATAGACGGCATCTCGCTGCTCAACAACCTGAAGATACGCAATGGCGACGGCATCGACATCGACCACTCGCGGCATGTGCGCATCGCCAACTGCCACATCACCTCGGGCGACGACTGCATCTGCCTGAAGAACCGCCGCGAATGGGAAGAATACGGACCTTGCAAGGACATCGTCGTGAGCAACTGCGTCATGGCCAGCCGGTCGTGTGCCATCAAGATAGGCAGCGAGAATATGGACTCTATCAGCCGTGTCGCAGTAGACAATTGCATCATACGCGACAGCAACCGAGGCATCGGCATCCAGAACCGCGACGAGGGAACGGTCACCGATGTCAGCTTCTCGAACATCATCCTCGACTGCCGACTCTGGTCGGATGTGTGGTGGGGAAAGGCCGAGCCTATCTACGTCACCAGCTACCCACGAGCCGATGGCAACCACAAGGATGCCAACTGGCGCTTCCCCAAGGGCGAGACACAGGGGCGTTGTGGCGAGGTGAGTCGCATCTTCTTCAGCAATATCACGGCGACGAGCGAGAATGGCTGTTTCGTCGGCGGCGACACGCCTGGGAAGGTGAACAACATCTTCTTCGACAACGTCAGGCTGTTCGTCAAGAAGCAGACCGACTATCCTTCCGGTTGCTATGACCTGCGTCCACGACGCGGCGAGGGCTTCATCCGCGACAAGGTGTACGGTGTCTATATCGACCAGGCCACCGACGTGCATACCGATGGCGTCGAGGTGGTGTGGCAACAGCCTGCCGTCGGCGGTCAGGGAGGGAGGGTCAACCGATGAACAACCGTTTCGTTCGCTTCTTCTTGCTCCTGCCCTCATGCCTCGTCCTGACGGCAACGGCGCAGTCGGTGGGCACAGCACAGCCGTCGGCTGCTACTTTTATGGAACGGATGCTCGACGAGCTGAACACCTTCACCGGCTCGGCACCCAGCATCACGCAGACGGCAGGACTCTTCGGAAAGAACAGCGAGGAGTGGGGGCAGACCATCCCAGCCGTGCTCGTACCCTACGGCATGAACTTCTGGACACCGCAGACGAGGGCCACCGAGCAGAAGTGTGTGTCACCTTTCTATTATAACGACACCATCTTTCACGGTTTCCGCAACAGCCATTGGATAGTCGGCGGGTGTACGCAAGACTATGGCTCGTTCACGCTGGCTGTGAAGGCCTCCCCCGGCCCCTTCAAAGGATGGGAGTCGGATCCGCAAGCTGTGGGGGCCACGCGTTTCTCGCATGCCGACGAGGTGTCACATCCTTATTATTACGGTGTACGATTGCCCGACGAGGAGCTCTATGCCGAGCTGACAGCCACCTCGCGAGCCGCTATCTTCCGCTTCTCATCCCTTTCTTCACCTCTCACCTCTCACCCCTCCCAGAAAGTCTACCTCATCCTCCAGCCTAACAGCGACGAGGCTCAGGGTAGCGTCTGTATCGACAAGGCCAACCGGATCGTCACAGCCACCAACCCTGTTCACCGCATCTATCAGGGATGGGGCGAGTCGGCTGGTTTTGCAGGCCATTATGCCTTGCAGTATCGCGATGTGCCGATAGAGTATGGCGTGTTCGATGCCGACAGCATCTATCCCGGACGCACCACCATTGGCGACAGAGCGCATGTGGGAGCCTACATCTGTTTCCTGTTGCCGAGGGACGAGCCATTGGTGGTGAAGGCCGGTTCGTCGTTTACCGATGTGCGTGGAGCGCTGTGCAACCTTCAAGCAGAGATACCCCATTGGGACTTCGACCGTGTCAGCCGAGAGCTGCGGTCTACGTGGCTTCAGCGTCTCTCCCTCCTTGAGGCAGAGAGCACCGATGCGGCATTGCTGCACAAGTTCTATGGCGCCTTCTACCGTGCCTCTTTCCTTCCCCACGTCATCAGTGATGTCGACGGCCGCTATCCCGCCTTTGCCCAAAGCTCCGCCTCTGGTTCCGTAAGTCGCAACACTGTTGCGACAAAAGAACTCCCTTCAGGCAAGGCCCACTACTGCGACTTCAGCCTTTGGGACACCTACCGCGCCGTTCACCCCCTTATCAACATCCTCACCCCCGATGTGGCCGGCGAGATGATGCAGTCGCTCGTCCGTATGTACGAGCAGGGCGGATGGTTACCCATCTTCCCTTGCTGGAACAGCTATACGGCAGCAATGATTGGCGACCATGCCTGCTCGGTACTGGCCGATGCCTGGGTGAAGGGCATCCGCAACTTCGACATCCAGACGGCCTATCGTGCCATGCGACAGAATGCCTTCGTTTCGCCAAAGACCTATCAGGAGTATAAGAACGGCATGGGGCGCCGTGCGCTGAAGAGCTATCTGAAATACGGATATATTCCACAGGAAGACAGCGTTCCCGATGCGTTTCATCAGAAAGAGCAGGTGTCGCGCACTTTGGAGTATGCCTACGACGACTTCTGCGTGGCACAGGTGGCCAAAGCCTTGGGCAAGGAGAACGACTACCGCGAGCTGATGCGACGTTCCGAAAACTGGCGCAACGTCATCGACCCCGCTACGGGCTATGCCGCTCCCCGTTCCTCTCACTCCGCACCTCTCATCTCAACCCATAGGCTGAATCCCTTCCGGAAGCAGCCCTACATCACAGAGGGTGCCCCCTGCCACTATACATGGTATGTGCCCCACAATCCGGAAGGGCTGATGCAGGTGTTGGGCGGTAGGGAGAAGTTTGCCGCCAAGCTCGACTCCATGTTCACCTGTGGGCGCTATTGGCATGGCAACGAGCCCTGCCATCAGGTGGCCTGGATGTTCAACGTTGCCGGTAAGCCGTGGCTCACACAGAAGAATGTGCGCCATATCATCGACACCGAGTATCTCGATGCCCCCGGCGGACTCTCCGGCAACGACGATGCCGGGCAGATGTCGTCGTGGCTCCTCTTCGCCTGCATGGGCTTCTATCCCGTCTGTCCGGCTACACCTATTTATTATATAGGGTCACCCGTGTTTCCACGAATGACCCTACATCTGGCTAACGGACGCACCTTCACCATCGTTGCCGATGGCGCTTCGCCCGAGAATATCTATGTCGAGCGTATGACGCTCAACGGTCGGCCCCTGCGGCAGCCCTTCCTCACACACGACGACATTCTTCGTGGCGGCGAGCTGCGCTGCATCATGGTGTCTAAGCCCAGCGGCTCGTTCACGTCAGATAGTCCATCTGTCGCTTCAGCTCCTTGAGTTCGTCGCGCACACGGGTGAGACCCTCTATCACGCGAGCGTTCTTCTCTACGTTGCCGCGGTTCTCGTGCAGCATCTTCCGCGCTGCCTGCAGCTTGAAGCCACGCACCTTCACCAGGTTGTATACCATCTTTACGTTCTCGATGTCCTTTTCGGTGTACTGCCTGACGTTGTTGCTCGTCGTCTTGGGCTTCAGCGTCGGTATCTCCTTCTCCCAGAAGCGCAGCAAGCTCTCCGAGACGTCGAACATCGCGGCCACCTCCTTAATGGAGTAGTACAGTTTCAGATTTTTGTTTTCGTTCAGTGCCATAGTTCCAATTCTTTCACGTGCAAAGGTACAGATTGTTTTTGACATTCGCAAATTTTGCGAATATTATTTTCCAAAATCGTGTATTAGAAGACCCCAACCAACCGTTACCGGTTCGGTTCCAGCCCGAATGTTGGGGGCGGTTTCCTTCTTTTGCTACACGTTACACATGTAACACTTTGTTCCTATTCTTTCCTACTATATTCTTTTTTTTTCTTTATACCCTCTCTTAATAGTATTTTAAAGTGTTACAAAGTATAATAATAAGGATAAGTTATTAAAAATCAATAATTTAAGTATGATACACATTTGCTACACATCTGCTACACATCTGTAACACATCGGTCTTGGGTGCCTATGTGTTACACAAATAAGCCTATGCCTTGGCTTTCTGCTGCAACGCATCCGTGTCGTTGTCAGAGATAGTCTCCGACATCTTCAGGGATTATCTCTGACATGCTCAGAGACCATCTCTGACACCCTCAGAGACTATCTCTGATATGCTAAGAGACCGTCTCTGACATGCTCAGAGACGGTCTCTTTTGTTTTCTTACTTGCCGTAGCCGGCATTCTGCTGCCAGTGGGTGTTGCTGTTGAGCACATCCTGCGGGATGGGGAACAAGCGGCACTCCTTGTCGAAGCGTGCTGTGGGGAATCCCTTCAGGTGGAAGCCATATTCGCTCTCGAACGTGCCGAAGCGGATCATGTCGTTGCGGCGCCAGTTCTCGTCGAAGAGTTCACGTCCGCGCTCGTCGAGAAGCTCCTGCAGCGAAGGCTCGTGGTCGAGCGTGGGTGCACCAGCGTACGTGCGAATCTGGTTGAACAGGCTCTGTGCCGTTTCGCCGTTGGTGGCGTTGGCACCGCGCACGATGGCCTCAGCCTTTGTCAGGAGGATGTCGGCGAAACGGAAGATGGGCAGGTCGTTCGACTGGTTGCGGCCGTTCTTGAAGTCGTCGGGAATGACGAAATACTTCACCGACTTATATCCCTGACTCCATCCCTTGACGTCCTTGCCCGTGTTGAGCATGGCGCAGTCGGCGGGATAGTCGGTCATGGGCGAGCCGTATTCCACATAGTGGGCGTTGTTGTCGGCATCGGTCCACTTCAGTCGGATGGTCTTGTCGAGGTGGACCACCTCGCCGTTGTAGGTGAAGAGGTTGTCGGTCTTGGCGAAGGTGGTTCCGTCGTACATGTGGATGTCGCCCATGAGGATGTTGTCGTTGCGCTCGTCGCCCTCCAGGCAGAAGAGGTCGGCCATCTCGGGAGTCATCGAGAAGTTGCCGCCTACCGACTGTCCGAGGTCAGAACATCCGAAGTAGCTGTCTTTGCGGGCCTGACGCCAGATGCGCGGGCGGCAGTACTGGAAGCCCTGAGCTGTGATAGCATCATAGGGCATGGCATAGATGAAGTCCTTGATATGTGCGCCGTTGTTGGGCCAGAACTTCGAGCGGTAGCCCGAAGCACCCCCATCGAGGCTGAACTTGCCGCTCTGGATGATGTCGTCGCAGAGCTGTACGATGTCGTTCAGGTGTGGGTTGCTGTAGGCAGCGGCATCGTAGGCCGTGACATCCGAAGCGGTATAGACGGGCCAGTTGATGTAGAGCTTGACAAGCAGTGCCTCAGCCATATAGCGTGTCGGCTTGCCGTAGGTGCTCACGTCGACGTTGTCGGGCAGCAAGGGGATAATCTCCTTCAGCTCGCTCTCTATCCACTGTGCCACCTCGGCACGGGGAGCGCGGGCCACAGCCTCGTCTTCGCCATAGAGACGGTCGAGGATAGGCGTGTCGCCGAAGCCGTCCATCAGGATCCATGTATAGTAGGCTCGCATGGCGCGTGCCGGAGCGATGTTCTCAGGGTCGGCATTGTCGCCACCCATGTTCATGATGACGCGGTTGGCCTTGGTGATACCGGCCGTCACTTCGCTGTACCATCCTGTGCAGGGGCTTGTAGCGTCGAAGTTGTGCAGGCTGCACTGTGCATAGACACCGCCGTCGGCATAGTCGCCGTCGAAGCTGATGCCCACCCACTCGTCCGACGAGAGGGCCTGAGCCTCCATGTAGCGTCGTCCCAGCGTGGTGCGCAGGTGGAAATAGACGTCGGCCATCTGTGCTTCGATGGCTTCCTCGGAAGTGGGATATTCCGTGAACTGAGCCTCTGGTGTTACGTCGAGGTCAGTGCAGCTGGTGGTCAGTGCCACCATGCCTGCTGCAATCAATAGCTTTATATTTGCTTTCATATTCTTGTTGATTCTTTTTGATTAGAAGTTGATCTTAGCACCAAAGATGAACGAGCGTGTGTGGGGATAGAAGCTATCGCGGTAGTCGATGCCCGGTGTCAGACCGCCTAGGTTCACTTCCGGGTCGATGCCGTCGTAGCCGGTGATGGTGAACAGGTTGTTGCAGGTGGCGTAGAGCTGGATGCTCTGAGCCCATCCGGCGAGGTTGCGGAAGGTGTAGCCCAGCGAGAGCGACGAGAGGCGCAGGTAGCTGCCGTTCTCGAGATACTTGTCGGAGGGGATATGAGCGTTGGCATCGGCCTGCCACTGCTTGTCGCCCACGACGTCGGCCAGCACGTTCTTGCCGCCGGCAAGGTGTCCCTGGAAGCTGTAGTGAGCCCTTGTTGCATTGAGAATCTTGTTGCCCAGCACACCCTGGAAGAAGGCTGTCAGGTTCCAGTTGCGGTAGTTCAGCGTGTTGTTCCATCCGTAGACGAGCTTCGGCTGTGCGTTGCCCACCTTCGTCTTGTCGCCGTCCTTCGGGTTGGAAGTTACCCATTGGCCGTTGGCATCTTGGTAAGTGTCGGCCTGAACGACCATGTTGCCGCTCTCGTCGGCAGCCTTGTGCGACTCGATGTCGTGGACGAAGAAGACGGAGTTGCCGTTGGCATCGTAGCCAGCGTGCTGGAAAGTCCAGAACGTGCCGAGAGGTTCACCCTCCATGATGCGCTGTGTGTTGCCGTTTGACGAGAAACCGCCGATGTTGGCATCGCCTTGGTCGACATAGTCGACGCTGAAGGTAGCGTTCGACAGCTTGTTCACCTTGTTGTTGTTGTGCGACAGGTTGATGGTTGTCTGCCACTGGAAGTTGTCGGTCTTCACGGGAATGGCGTTCAGCGTGAGCTCTACGCCCTGATTGGTGATGTCGCCCACGTTGGCACGAATCCAGTCGACGGGATAGATATTGGTCGATACGGTATAGTTCCAGATCAGGTCGCTGGTCTTCTTGTGGTAGTATTCGAGGCTACCGTTGAGACGTCCGCCGAGGAAGGCGAAGTCGAGACCGACGTTGAACATTGCCGTGCGTTCCCACTTCAGGTCGGGATTGGCGTTGTTCTGAGCCTCGATGCCGTACATCGTGCGCGAGGCACCGTCGCTGTTGACGTATTCGAACGAGTTGGTGTTCAGTCCGTAGGTGGCGATGGCGTCGTAGGCACCGAAGCCCATGGCGTTACCGCTCACGCCGTAGCCGAGGCGCAGCTTGAGCTGTTCGAAGACGTTTTGGTTCTTCATGAAGCTCTCCTCGGCGATGTTCCATGCTGCCGAGACCGAGGGGAAGGTTCCCCAGCGGTTGTCTTTGCCGAACACCGACGAGCCGTCTCGTCGGATGGTGGCCTGCAGAATATAGCGCGAGGCGAACGAATAGTTGGCACGTCCGTAGAACGAGATGTTGCGGATGGTCTGCTTCGATTTTCCCGTCACGTCGGTAATGCCGTAGATGTTGTTGGCAAAGCGGAGGTTCCAGAAGCGAGTCACGTCATTGTAGAAGTCGTTCACCGTCACGCCGAAGCCGTCGTTCGAGGTACGTTCCTCCCACGAGTAACCGGCCATCAGCCCCAGCTTGTGCACCTTGTTGAAGGTCTTATCGAAGTTGCCGTAGGTCTCGAAGGTCTGGTTGTAGCGCATGTTGGTTTCGCGGTGAGCGCGTCCGTTGTACCCTTTTTCTATCTGTGTCTGGTGTGTGTGGTACCAGTTGAAGGTGTTCTGGCCGCTGTCGTAAGAGTAGTTGGCATTCCAAACCAGTCCGTCTACGATCTTCAGCGAAGCCTTGGTGATATACTGAATACGTCGCCATTCGCTCTGGTTGCCGTCTTCGTGTATCATCGACAGGGGGTTGTAGTTGTTCGAACCGACGGGCGAGTCATACCACGAACCGTCGCTGTTGCGGATAGGGTTGGTGGGCGAATAGTAGTTCATGGCGTCGAGCACACTCTTGCCCGTGTCGGTGCCTGCGAGGACTTTGTCGCCTTGATAGACACCAGTGCGATTGTTCATGGGCACGCCCTTGAACTTACCCTGCATGGCGTTCAGACCGACAGAAATCTCCAGACGGTCTTTCAGGATGCTGGTGGTGAGCAGGGTGCGGGCATTGACGCGGTTCATGCCGGTGCCTTCCACCACACCCTGACGGTTCATATAGTTGATAGAAGCCATATACTTCGTCTTCTTGTTGCCGCCCGAGATGCTCACGTTGTGGTTGTGCGAGAAGCCGGTGCGCAGCACTTCGTCCTGCCAGTCGGTGTCGCCGCCGCCGTCCTGCTCCGTGCCGATGAGGCCGCTGGCGCGCAGCTGGCTGGCCGAAGCCATATCGAGCGTCTTCAGCACGTTGTCAAGGGCGACGTAGGTGTTATAGGTGACGTTGGTCTTGCCTTCCTGTCCGCTCTTCGTGGTGATGATGATCACACCGTTGGCAGCCTTCGAACCATAGATGGCTGTTGCCGAAGCGTCGCGGAGCACGTCGATCGACTCGATGTCGTCGGGAGCCACCATCGAGATG
>CAMORS010000096.1 GCA_946624005.1 uncultured Prevotella sp.
GCGGTATGACAGGTACCAACGGCGGTATCGTCGTTCTGGCAGCCGACGACCCCTCTATGCACTCGTCGCAGGACGAGCAGGACTCGCGCTTCTATGGCAAGTTTGCCATGATTCCGACCTTCGAGCCCAGCTCGCAGCAGGAGGCTTACGACATGATGGCCTACGCCTTCGACTATTCGGAGCGTGTCGGTCTGCCCGTGCTGATGCGTGTCACCACCCGTATGGCCCACAGCCGCGCCGTAGTGGAGATTACCGACACTCCGCGTCCGCAGAACGAGCTGAACTACAAAGCTGAGTCGAAGAACTGGGTGCTCCTGCCCGCCAATGCCCGCAAGCGCAACGACATCGTCACCGCTCAGCAGGCTGCTCTCGAGAAAGATGCACAGGAGAGCGAATATAATAAATATGTAGAAGGCAAGGACCACTCGCTGGGCATCATCGCCAGCGGTATCGCCTACAACTACCTGATGGAGTGCTTCCCCGAGGGTTGTCAGTATCCGGTGCTGAAGATTTCGCAGTATCCGCTGCCGAAGGAGCTCGTACGCCGCATGACCGACGAGTGCGACCGTGTGCTCGTCATCGAAGAAGGACAGCCCGTCATCGAAGAGCAGCTGCGCGGCATCATGCCCGGCAACGCCCAGATTCTGGGTCGTCTTACTGGCGAACTGCCCCGCACGGGCGAACTGAACCCCGACTGGGTGCGTAAGGCACTGGGTATGCCCGTCAAAGAGAACTATGCTCCCTGTGAGGACATCGTTCCGCGTCCGCCAGCACTCTGCCAGGGATGTGGCCACCGCGACGTCTACACAGCACTGAACGAGGTGCTCCGCGAATACGAGAATCCTCGCGTTTTCGGCGACATCGGTTGCTACACGCTCGGCTTCCTGCCCCCGTTCCACGCCATCCACTCGTGTGTCGACATGGGTGCCTCCATCACGATGGCCAAAGGTGCTGCCGATGCCGGACAGTGGCCTTCGGTAGCCGTCATCGGCGACTCGACGTTCACTCACAGCGGTATGACCGGTCTGCTCGATGCCATCAACGAGAACTCTGACATCGTCGTCATCATCAGCGACAACCTCACCACGGGTATGACCGGCGGTCAGGATTCGGCTGGTACGAACAAGTTTGAGGCTATCTGCCGTGGTCTCGGTCTGAGCGACGAACACCTGAAGGTGGTTGTTCCGCTGCCGAAGAACATGGAAGAGATCACCAAGACCATCCGCGAAGAGATCAACTACCACGGTGTCAGCGTCATCATCCCGCGCCGTGAGTGCATGCAGACCCTGCAGCGCCACCTAAAGCAGAAGAAGGCTCAGAAATAACCCCTCCTAACCTCCCCAACGGGAAGGGATTGCAAGTGGAAAGAAATAGTAAATAATTAAAATTGGTAAATCGTGAAAACTGATATAATCTTATGCGGTGTAGGAGGACAAGGCATCCTCTCTATCGCCACCATCATTGGTGAGGCTGCTCTCAACGAGAACCTCTACATCAAACAAGCCGAGGTGCACGGAATGTCACAGCGCGGCGGTGATGTACAGTCGAACCTGCGCATCTCGTCAGACCCCATCTACAGCGACCTCATCGGTAAGGGACAGGCTGACGTCATCATCTCGATGGAACCCATGGAAGCCCTGCGCTACCTGCCCTTCCTCAACGAGAACGGATGGATCATCACCTCGTCGACTCCCTTCGTCAACATCCCCAACTATCCGGAGATGGACGTCATCAAGGGCGATCTGGCCAAGGTGAAGAACGTCATCGTCATCGACATCGAGCAACTGGCTAAGGACAATGGCGTGCCCCGCTCGGCAAACGTCATCCTCTTAGGCGCAGCCCAGAAGGCTCTCGGCATCGAGTACGACAAGCTGGAAGCTGCCATCCGCCGCGTCTTCGGACGCAAGGGTGAGGCCATCGTCGATGCCAACATCAAGGCTCTGGCCATCGGTCGTCAGGCTCAGAAGTAGTTCTTTCTAAAGACAATCATCATGAAAGAAACACCAATCAAGAGAGAGTTGGTCGACGGACTCATCCAGAAGTTCGGAATCCAAGACTTTGCCAAAGCCACCATCCGCGAAGTGAAGCGCGTTGCCCAAAAGGCTGAAAACGAGAGTGGCGTGGAGTTTATCAAGATGGAGATGGGCATTCCCGGACTGCCTGCCGCCAAGGTGGGCGTCGACGCTCAGATCCAGGCACTCAAGAACGGCGTTGCCAGCATGTATCCCGACATTCAGGGTCTGCCCGAACTGAAGGAGCAGGCTTCACGCTTCGTCAAGGCGTTCATCGGCATCGACATCAACCCCGAAGGCTGTGTGCCGACGGTGGGTTCCATGCAGGGTGCCTTTGCTGCCTTCCTCACCTGCTCGCAGGCTGACAAGAAGAAGGACACCGTGCTCTTCATCGACCCGGGCTTCCCTGTACAGAAGAACCAGCTGCAGGTGATGGGCGTGAAGTACAAGACCTTCGACGTCTACGACTATCGTGGCGAGAAGCTGCGCGACAAGCTGGAAAGCTACCTGAAGGAGGGCAACATCTGCGCCATCGTCTACTCGAACCCCAACAATCCTTCGTGGATTTGCCTCAACGAAGACGAGCTGAAGACCATCGGCGAGCTGGCCACGAAGTACGACACCATTGTTCTGGAAGACCTTGCCTACTTTGCAATGGACTTCCGCAAAGATCTGAGCCGCCCGTTTGAGCCGCCTTATCAGCCCACCGTCGGACGCTACACCGACAACTACCTGCTGATGATCAGCGGTTCGAAGGCATTCAGCTATGCCGGCGAGCGCATCGCTGTGGTGTGCATCAGCAACAAGGTGTTCGGCCGCCACTATGCCGATCTGGCTGCTCGCTACGACGGACTGACCTTCGGGGCAGTGTTCTCGCAGCGTATGCTCTACACCCTCTCGTCGGGTACGAGCCACAGCGCACAGTATGCGCTGGCCGCAATCATGAAGGCAGCCAGCGACGGCGACTTCAACTTCCGCGACGACATCATGGAATACGGACGTCGTGCCCACAAGCTGAAGGAAATCTTCAAGAAGCATGGGTTCCACATCGTGTACGACAAGGACTTGGACGAGCCCATCGCCGACGGTTTCTACTTCACCATTGGCTATCCCGGTATGACAAGCGGCCAACTGGCTCACGAACTGATGTACTATGGCGTTTCGGCCATCTGTCTCGTCACGACGGGCAGCCAGCAGGAAGGTCTGCGCGTGTGCACCTCGTTCATCCAGGAGCATCAGTACGACCAGCTCGATGAGCGTATGGCCATCTTCGAGGAGAACAATCCCCGATAAGAATATTGACAACTCAAAAAAAAGACGGACACCACCCAAGGAAGTGATGTCCGTCTTTTGTTTTGCTTTATAGCAACTGCTATTCGTGGTGATAAGGCTCGCCGCGAATGATGGTGCAGGCACGGTAGAGCTGCTCTGTAAAGACGAGGCGCACCATCTGATGGGAGAACGTCATCTTCGACAACGAGAGCTGTTCGTCGGCACGCTGGTAGACAGCCGGTGAGAAGCCATAAGGGCCTCCGATGACGAAGACCAGTCGGCGCGCCGACAGTTGTTTTCGCTCAAGCCAACGGGCAAAGTCAACGCTCCGCAGCTCACGTCCGTGCTCGTCGAGCAGCACGACGACATCACCCGCCTGAAGCGTGCCCAGTATGAGTTCGCCCTCGCGCTCCTTCTGTTGTTGCTCGCTGAGGCTCTTGGTGTTTTTCAGTTCGGGAATAACGTTCAGCGTGAAAGGCATATAGTGGCCGATGCGCTCAACATAGTCGTTGATGCAGGCCACTATATGCTTGTTGGTTGTCTTTCCGACGACGGTCAGTACGGTCTTCATCGAAACGGTTTAGTGCTTGTAGCTGGCAAGATGTTTCGGTGCGTTCTTGCAGACGGGACAGAGCGTTTCGTCGTCGTCGATACCCTCGTATGCGTGACGGCGCTTCGGGTTCATCGGGAACCAGCCTTTCTGCACCCGCTTCTTCTGGGCGAAGAGCTCGCCGATGCCCCACAGGAACGAAGCTCCCGTAACACCTAAGATGGCCGATACGGCAATGCCCACACGCTCGCTCTCGAACCAATTAGGCGCGATGAAAGCCACGGCGATGCAGACGATGCCAACGAGCAGATAGGTCCACCAATATTTCGTGCCGCTATAATACTCCTGCTTGATGACCAGCGGGTGGCACAAGCCAATGATGAGAAAAGTGCTGACGGCAATGATGATGCCTGTGAAATGAAGTTCCATAGGGTGATGGGTGTCGGGTGGTGATGGTTACTTCACTTCTGCCTCTTGGATAGCCTTGCCCGAACCCCATGCTGAGCCGACCGTCTCGCCGACGACACGATAGAGATTCTTCGACGAATCGAACACGACAGGCTGCAGTTTCTCAAGGTCGACGTTGCCCTCAGCATCGAGGATGCTCTCGTCGCAGCTCATGTTGACAACTTCGCAAACCACACGACCATCCTCTTCGTCCATCGAGAGCACCTTGCACTCGAGGGCCAGCGGATATTCGTTGATGATGGGAGCATCGACATTGGGACTCTTCGTGGCGGTGAAGCCGGCCTTGGCCACCTTGTCGGGAACGTCGTTGGCCGAAACGATGCCGAAATAGTCGCTCTGTGCGATGGTCTTCTTGTCGGCAAAGCTTACGGTGCAAGCCTTCTTCAGGCGCAGGTTGGCCGTCGTCTTGTGCTCGGAGAGATAGAAGCAGATGCGGTTGCTGCCAGCCTGTCCGCCCCATGCTGCCATCATCACGTCGGGTGTTCCCTCGGCGTCGTAGGTGGCTATCATGATGGCCGGCAGCGGCGTTATCACCATCTTGTCGGTGAAGTTGCGTCGGCCTTCTACGGCCTTCACCTCCGTTGTCTGAGTAGAGTCGGCAGCGGCCTCTTCCTTCGGTTGTTCACTCTTGTTGGTGCAGCTCGCAAAGGCGAGGGCTCCCGTCAGCAGCAGAGCTGCCATCTTCATGTTCTTGCTGATCATATACCTTTATTATTATACTTATTAAATATGGCTGCAAAAGTAGGAAAAAAAATTGAAAGCAAAAAGCAAAAGGGGCATTTTATGTACAATTATTTCACAATTTTGGCGAAAAGCTTTGTCGTTTCGGCCATATACGCTATCTTTGCAGCTACAAACCAATTCAAAACCACTCAATAATGAAAACGAAACTATCCTCTCTGCTTACCATCGCCATGCTCGTGCTGACGACTTTTGCGACACAAGCTCGTGCCGACGGACTGAGCGACATCATCGAACGCGACTTCTCCTCTCGGGCCACCTACTGCAACTACTACTGGGCGAACTCATCAACACCGACGAGATTCCCTCGATGGGAGCAATGGTGAGCGGATGCTCGCTGATGGAAAACATGGCTCGGCTGGCGCTAGCGCTGTTGCCGCCGACAGCCTCCCATATTGCAACGCTCCCATCGGCCGACAGCGACGCTTGCCAGCACCAGAACCAGCCTTCTGCCATCTACGACCTCAGCGGCAGGAAGGTCGAATCGGCTCAGGCGAAGGGCATTCAGATCGTGAACGGAAAGAAGAAGATTGTCCGCTGACCATCCATGATGTCAACGGAAAACGATGATTATTTCTTTATTTTTTTGGGGAAAAACAATTTTATTCGTAAATTTGCACCCATGATAAAGAAAGCATTCATCGTATCGACACTGACCTTGCTGACGCTTTCGGCAACGGCGCAACAGAAAGAGGCTCGGGTGAGCCTCTCCGTGAGCAACCCTGAACACGTGCAGCGTCAGGAAGTGGTGGGAACCGACGCAATGGAAATATACCGTCGGCTCGGAGTGAAGGCTGGCACAGGCCTCGTCGTCAAGAACGCATTAGGTCAGGAGGTAGCCTACCAGCTCACCTACGACGGGCAGCTGCTGATAGATGCTGCCGTCAGACCACTGGGGAAGGCTGTCTTCACCGTCACGACGGGCACCCCGACGAAGTTTGAGACCATCGTCAGCGGAAGGCAATATCCCGAGCGCGTAGACGACATCGCGTGGGAGAACGACCGCACGGCCTACCGCATCTACGGCCCTGCCCTGCAACGCAACAAGGAACGCGCCTTCGGTGTAGACGTCTGGGTGAAGAACACGCCCGAACTGGAGGTGGAGAAGCGCTATCAGACCGAGCTCTCCAACCATCCCATCATCGCACAACTCAAGGCTGAGGGAAAGGCCGAAGAAGCCTTGCTCGCCGAACAGCTCACCACCTACCACTACGACCACGGACGCGGACTCGACTGCTACAAGGTAGGGCCCTCGCTCGGAGGTGGTGCGCCCGCTCTGATGGACGGCGAACGGCTCATCATGCCCTATTGCTACAGCGACTATCAGATATGCGACAACGGACCGCTCCGCTTCACCGTGAGCGTAACGTACAATCCTGCCACCATCAACGGGCAGGAAGGTGTCATGGAGCATCGCATCATATCGCTCGACAAGGGGCAGAACTTCAACCGCTGTACCGTTTGGTACGAAGGCCTGCAACATCCCGAAAGGCTCGCTATGGGCGTTGTGCTGCACGAAGAAGAGCTGAACGACGTCTACCTCGGCAAGGACATGGTGCTCTATGCCGACCCGACAGACAATCCCGCAGGACAGAACTTCCAAATCTACGTAGGCGCGCTCTTCCCCGAGGGCGTCAGCGAAACGCGCCAGCTGCTCGACTCTCCGCGACAGAATGGCATTGCCGGACATGCTGTCGGCATTACCGACTATCAGCCTGGCGCTCACTATACCTACTACTTCGGCTCAGCATGGAGCAAGAACGACGTGCGCACGTTCGACGAATGGAAGCTGCGCTCTGAACAAACGCTCCGTGCTTTGGCTCAACCTCTCACTGTAACACTCAACCCTTAATCAGTTATATTTCAACTGATTAACAATTTTTGCAGCAACCATTAGTAGAAGCTATGCGCACCACAAGGAAACAACGCTACGAAGCCATACTGAACCACTACCGCGAACAGCTGCCCCATGTGACCACCGAGCTGGAGTTTGGCTCCGTCTTTCAGCTGTTGGTGGCCACCGTGCTGAGCGCACAATGCACCGACAAGCGCATCAACATGGTGACTCCGGCGCTCTTCGCCCACTATCCCGATGCCCGCTCGATGGCACAGGCAACGGAAGACGAGCTGCTCGGATTCATCCGCAGCGTGAGCTATCCCAACGCGAAGGCGCAACATCTGGTGGCTCTCTCAAAGATGCTCGTCGAAGAATATGGCGGCGAAGTGCCGCAGGAGATGAGCCAGCTGGTCCGGCTGCCAGGCGTAGGCCGTAAGACGGCCAACGTGGTGCAGGCGGTAGGCTTCGGACAGTCGGCCATCGCCGTCGACACCCACGTCTATCGCGTCAGCCACCGCTTAGGATTGGTGCCGCCGACGGCCAACACACCCTATAAGGTGGAGATGGAGCTGCGCCGCAACATCCCGGAAGCCGACCGGGCCGATGCCCACCACTGGCTTCTGCTTCACGGCCGCTATATCTGCCAGAGCCGCAAGCCCCGATGCGAGGAATGCCCCTTCGAGCAGATTTGCCCCAAAAAGAAATAGAAACCATAGAAGCTATAGAAGCTATAGAAGCTATAGATACTATAGAAGCTATAGATACTATAGAAAACTATAGCTTCTATCAAAAAAAAGCACCCCATGCAAGCACAACGAATACTGAATTTCCTATCGGAAATAGCCCGCAACAACAACCGCGAGTGGTTTTATGAGAACAAGAAAGAATACGATGCCGTGAGAAAAGACTTCGAAGCCGACATCGAAAAGGCCATCCTGAAGATTGCAGAATTCGACCCCTCGGTGGCGCATCTCGGCATCAAGGATGTCACCTACCGCTTCAACCGCGACACGCGCTTCTCGCCCGACAAGTCGCCCTACAAGCGCCACTTTGGAGCCTACATAGCCGCTCACGGGAAGAAATCGCTCCACGGGGGCTATTACATCCATCTCGAACCCGGACATTGCATGCTCTGTGTGGGAACCTATTGGCTCCCGACGAACATCCTCACGGCTTGCCGCAACGAGATCATGTCGCACATCGACGATTGGCGCAAGATGGTGGAGAACCGCAGGTTTGTCAGTCTGTTCGGCCGTCCTGCCGACGTTGCCAAAGCGAAGAAAACCGACGAGGAGAGCGGCGAATACGACATGGGGCTGCCCAAGGGCTTCGGCATCGTTCACCTGAAGTCGGCACCGGCCGGTTTCCCGCGCGACTACGAGCATATCCAGTATCTGCGCATGAAGGACTACTTCTGCTGGCATCGTGTCGACGACGACTTCTTCGCCGACGACAACTGGCTCGGCGAGATGGCGAAGGTGATGCGTGTGGGCAAGCCGATGATGGACTTTATCAACGCTGTCGTCGACGACTACGAATAATCAGCAAAAAGACAGGATTTTCACGAATCACGCAAATGAACTTCCTCTAATTCGCGCTTCAGGAAGATGGGCGTATAGCCGAGCTTGCTCCCGGCCACCTCTTCGGGTGTTCCCGTAGACAACACCTGGCCGCCGTTGCGCCCGCCTTCCGGCCCCATGTCGATGATATGGTCGGCCTGCATGATGACGTCGAGGTTGTGCTCGATGACGATGACGGTGTTGCCTCTGTCCACCAACTTGTGCAGCACGTCCATGAGCGTACGGATGTCGTCGAAGTGGAGTCCTGTGGTAGGCTCGTCGAGGATATAGAGCGTCTTGCCCGTGTCTTTCTTGCTCAGTTCGGTGGCCAATTTGACGCGCTGGCTCTCTCCGCCGGAGAGTGTCGTGGAGGGTTGCCCCAACTTGATATAGCCCAGTCCGACGTCCTGAATAGTCTTTATCTTTCGGAGTATATCTGGCACATTCTCAAAGAATTCCAC
>CAMORS010000097.1 GCA_946624005.1 uncultured Prevotella sp.
TATCCTCGCCCGACTCTTATACGGTATCGGTCTTTGCCATTAAGAAAGGCTGTTATAGGTCGGATACTGCTACTCGCACTTTCACCTTCTCTACGGCTGCCGTCTTGGGCGACCTGGATGGTGACGGTGACGTGAACGTTAAAGATCATGTGAAATTGTCGGATATAATTCTTAATAAGTAATGAGATATAACACAGGCTACAATCGCGAGGGCGACTACGACCATTTTGTCGTCAGCGAGGAGAGACCTCTGCTGGAGTGGCTTATTGCGAATGTTCCGCAGTCGAAGTCGAAGGTGAAAGCGGTGCTGCAGGGACGTGGTATCAAAGTGAACGGCAAGACCGTCAGTCAGTTTGACTTTCTGCTGAAACCAGGGATGAAGGTGGCTGTGTCGAAGACGAAGCGCAATCAGAAAGGGTTCAAGAGCCGCTGGGTGAAGATTGTGTACGAAGATCGCTGGCTGATAATTGTTGAAAAAGAGGCCGGCATCCTTTCGATGGCTGGTGGACATGCGGCACTGAATGTGAAAGCGGTGCTCGACGACTATTTCAAGAAGTCGCGTCAGAAATGCACAGCCCACGTCGTCCATCGCCTCGACCGTGATACCAGCGGTTTGATGGTCTATGCCAAGGACATGGAGACAGAGCAGGTGCTGGAGCACAACTGGCACGATATTGTGTACGACCGCCGGTATGTGGCGGTGTGCTCCGGGGAGATGGCCGACGACGAGGGGACGATAGCAAACTGGCTGAAGGACAACAAGGCCTACATCACCTATTCGTCGCCTGTCGACAACGGTGGAAAGTATGCTGTGACCCATTTCCACGTGATGGACAGAACGACCGAGCACTCGCTTGTAGAGTTCAAACTGGAGACAGGACGTAAGAATCAGATTCGTGTGCATGCCGCCGACATGGGGCATCCCGTCTGTGGAGATCCGAAATACGGTAATGGAGACGATCCTATAGGGCGTTTGTGCCTGCATGCCTGGCTGCTCTGCTTCTACCATCCGGTGACAGGCGAGCCCATGGAGTTTGAAACGCCTGTACCCACTGCATTCAGAAAACTATTTAAGTAAATGGAGAATATTGGTTATTATGCTGCGATGCTTGCAGCCATCATCATCGCCTTCCTGATTATCAAGCGTGTGGTGTCGTGTATGGTAAGAACAGTTGTGACGCTTGTGCTTATTGCCGTTCTTGCATACATTTATTATATGTATCTCAGGTGAGTTTATCCCTGTCCGTCGGCGGGGATAAGTTCATGATATATTCGGTCAAAGGCTTTCTTGAGCTCTGCTGGCTGGGCGATAAGGTTACGTAGCTCGTTTAGGCGTACGGCGTTTGGCGAGTTGGGTATCCAAAGCCTTATGTAGCCGTCTTTGGAGTATTTATTGTCCATGTGTTCCTTGAAGCGCTTCCAGTGGCCCTCGTGGTCGAGTTGCGGATAGTTGGCCAGCCCGTATTGGATCGTGCGGCGAATGACGATATCCTTGTCGATATCGCGGTCTGCTTCAGCCACAATCTTCCCGTAGATGCTCCTTGGTGCGTGTGCGGCAGAGGCCCGGTGGTCTTCGACGGCTTCACGCATGATTTTCAGCTGTTCTGGCGAGAACCATTTCTTTAGCCGTGCATCAGCGGCCAGGATCTTTCCGCTCGTGAGATGATGTACGGCACGTGGTCCCGACATGCCGAGATCGTGGTAGGCGGCAATGGCATACACCATATTTATATCGGCACCGGTCATCTTCACTAATTCAAGCGAGTTGCGTATGACACGGGTGACATGCTCCATGCTGTGGGCAGCGTCGAAAGCAGCGTATTGAGGCAGGATTTTGGTCTCAATAAACTCTACCAGATCAAGGCTCGGAACGTTTTGTATCATAAAAAGTTTGGTTTATGTTTGCAAATGTACGAAATTCTGCGTACTTTTGCAAATAAAAAGGAAGAAAATATGAATGAAGGCGTAAGAATCAAGACAAACTCGCTGCGAGCGTGGCTTTTGGCCGCTCGTCCGAAGACACTTTCCGGAGCAGCTGTGCCCGTGATGATTGGTGTATCGTTGGCCTACTCTGATGCCCGGCTATACGATGGCGATGTGTTCAGCTGGACGGCAGCCCTGCTCTGCCTGCTCTTTGCCTTTGCCATGCAGATCGATGCGAACCTGATCAACGACTTCTTCGATTTTGTGAACGGCACCGACGATGTGGAGACGCGACTCGGTCCCCGGAGGGCGTGTGCGCAGGGGTGGGTGACGCTCAGTGCCATGAAGCAGGCCATCGCTGCCACGACGTGCGCTGCCTGTGTCATTGGTCTGCCATTGGCATGGTATGGCGGTCTGGAGATGATTGTGGTAGGTGTTGCCTGTGTGGTGTTTGCCTTCCTCTACACCACGGTGTTCTCCTATCGAGGCATGGGCGATCTGTTGGTGCTCCTTTTCTTTGGCCTTGTGCCGGTATGCTGCACATACTATGTGCAGCTACATACCATCACCTGGGAAGTAGTGCTTGCTTCGCTTGCCTGTGGACTCGTCATAGACGCCCTTCTGATTGTGAACAATTTCAGGGATCGTGACAACGACCGTCTTGCCGGTAAACAGACGCTCGTTGTGAGGTTGGGGCCCGAGGCCGCCCTGCAGCTCTACTTTGGCGTAGGTGTCGGGGCAATGATCCTGGGGGCAACGTTCTGGATGCACGGCCATCCGCTGGCCACGGTGTTCCCGCTATTGTATTTCGTGCTCCATGTGTTTACTTACCTGCGCATCAAGCGCATCTATCAAGGTAAGGCGTTGAACCTCTGTCTGGGCGAGACTGCTCGAAACATCTTCATCTACGGTCTCTGCGTCTGCATCGGCCTCCTTCTCTGCTGAGTTAGTTGTAAAACACCCACGACACGCCGAAGTGTATCACGGAGTTGTTGGTGGGGTAGTGGGGGGTAAGGAATTGCATCCTGCTGCCAGAGCCAGCATTGACGTGACTCATCATCACGAAGAAACGCACTTTCTTCAATACCATGTTGGCGTAGACGTCGACGAAGGGGTAGCCGCCGAGTTCTACACGGCTGGCAGCATTCTGCTGGATGGCAAACTGGTTCATGAGCGGACAGAAGTCGGGCGCATAGTATTTGCTGAACCACACGGCGTCGGCTCCAAGCTCCACGCCGAGCACCTTTGCAATCTTAAACTTCAGGTATAGGTTCGTGAAGATGTTCCACGTCGGTAGCGGCAGCACGTCTTTGTTGCTGGAGTTCTGGTAGGTGATGACATTCTCCCAGTTGAGCGGACCGAGTCGGAAGTTCTGGTGCAACTGCGCCATCATGATGTTGATATTACTCGACTCTTGGAAGACGCCCGTGGCGAAGTTCGTTCGTCTGTTGTCGATGTTATCGTAGCTCATGCCGAAATAGGTGTGGTTTTGTATCTCCTCGATACCTACGCGCAGCTTGGTGTTCGTTTTGTCATACGAGAAGATGCCCTCTATGCGTGTGCGTGTCTCAGCCGAAAGGTCACTGTTGTCCCACCAGGCGTGCTTGCCGTGGTATTTCGTCATGAAGAATCCGGGCTTGTCGCGGTGGAAGTAGGCCTTGGCAGCCAGTCTGACAGTGTCTTTGAAGAGTGCGAAGTTCAGGTCGGTACTGAAGTCGAGGTGCAGCTGTCCTACGTTGTCGCCGGCCACCCATGCCTCCACGCCGGCTTTGAAGTGCAGTGTTCGTCCCTGCGTTTTGCTGAGCAGTCCGCCGATGGTGATGTCGTTCTCCTTCCATTTCGACCGTGTGGCAATGCTCCCTATCGTGTCAGGCATTTCGTAGTGTCGGTTTTCGTGGGATACGAAGACCTTCAGTCCTGCCTTCACGTATTTGTTGAAGCCTTCAAGCAGTCCGATACCGAAGATGTTCTTCAGTGTATGGTGGTAGGTCAGGTCGTTGATAGAGTCGTTGCTTAGGTTCGCTCTGTCGAGATAGCGATTCTGGTAGTAGTTCTCCGGCGAACTGTATGCCAGATAGATGCGACGGTAGTTGTTCCATTCGAGGGTGTGGAAGAAGCTCGTGACGGGCACAAACTCGTCTTTCATCGTCGCGTCAATAGAGTCTTGGATAGCTTGTGCGCGTGTCAGGCTGTCGAGCGTGGCCTGGTCTTCGATCTTAATGCGAGTGGTGTCTACGGCCTGTGCTGCCAGCGAGTCGAGCAGAGCCTTCGGCTCGGCACCCACGATACGGGCATTGTCGGGCCGCCCACTGGGTCGTGTCTCCGGCTCCCGCCGCTGGTCACGGCTGTGGTCGTCGCCGTCTTTCTCCTTGTCGAGAGCCTCGCGCTTCTCCTTGTCTTTCTTCGAGTCTTTGGCAAACTGCCGGGCCTTGATCTCCTCGTCAGTCATCTTCACCTTGCGGTAGAAGCCGATGTTGTAGCGGTGGGTCAGGAACAAGTGCTGGTGGTCGTTGCGGTTCCAGTTTTCCGAGAGCACCGTCTGTATCTCGTTCTCGCTGTACGACTCTGGGAACAACTCTGGGTGCACGATGTAATTGTCGTTTCCGATGCCTCCGTTCTCCTCAGCCTTCTGGTGGCTGGTGGTGAAAAAGAAGTGCATATTATATTTGTCGCCGGTGTACGAGCTGAAGAGTGTGGCGTTGAAGTGCGACACGTTCTGGTGCATGTAGTAGCCTCGCGAGTAGGCATATTCAAGGTCGAACCCCATGTTTAGGCGCTTGCTGGCGTTCACGGCAAACTTTGCGTCGATATGATCCTCGCCGCTGGTCTTGTCGCCGCAGTTGTCGTAGAGGATGGTAGTGTAGGGCGAGAGGGTGTTCATGAAGAGAAAGTTCTCCGGTCTTTTCTCAACGAAGCTGTAGGGTTGTGAGAAGAAGTAGATGTCGGTGGCGGGGCGGTTGAAGAAGATGCGGCTTTGTCGCGCCGTGTAGTTGCTGCCCGTGTGGTTGTACTCGCCATACATGCCGCTGTTGAACGTGGTGTTCATAAAGAGGTGTGGCACGGTGTCGGGTTCTGCGGGGGTCATGTCACCGAAGGTGCGGTCGATGGTCCAGGTGTGGAATCCCTTGGGGATCTCTTTGTTGCGCGTCGTGTCGTTGTTGTGCTTATTGAAGTTGCCATTGCCGTTGCGTTGCGACACGTTGCCATATTCGTCAATCTGGTTATAGGTGTCTTGGGCCGAAGCGGGGGTGAACAGGCTGATAGATGTAAGGATGAACAGCATTGCCATCACCCTCATCCATATGTATCGTCGCTGCATTTTACTCAGTGCTTGAAACATTTCTCTCACCTCTTACCTCTCACTTCAGCATCCTGAGCGATGACTCCGCTATTTTCACCACCATCGAGCAGAGGATGATGTAGAGGCCCAACATGTGCCTCTCCTCGTTTTTCTGAAGGTATAGTATCACTCCTACGACGGCCCCGACCATAAAGATGAGGTTCAGCCAGAAACGGATTTTGTCCTTGTTCATTATTTACTGTTGATAAGCGAGTTCATCTTGTTGAATATGAAGTCCTTACGGTCTATTGTCTTGCGGCGGAACTTGGCCGATACAGGGTATAGCTTCGTGTGCTTCTTGTTTACGGCATACTTGTCGGTGATCCATTCCTCGGCGGTGTAGTGGCGCGGCTTGCGGTCGAGGTCGTAGTCGTATGAGATGTGCTTGATTGTGATGTCTGCTCGTCCGTCGGCAGTGGTGACGTGTATCACGAAGTTCAACTGAGTGCGGTCGAGCGAGAAGGTCTTGTTAGTGAACACGAGCCACTCGTGGAAGACGGCTCCCAGCTCGTGTTTCTCGCGGTTGTCGATACACACAATGCTGCCTGCAATCTGGTTGGGCTCGTGGGTCATCTTCGTCAGTTGCTGCAGCACGATGTCGTAGATCTCGTCGGCACTCTTCCCCTCAGCCTGGATGGTGGTGCTGAACTCCACCTTTCCGTTCACCTCTGGCACAGCGTTGGCCGTCAGGTACTTTGCGTCGGGGTTATCCTTCGGCTGTTCTTCCACTTCGATGCGTTCCCAAGTGTTGTCCTGAGCCGATGCCAGCAGGGGCACAACCATCAGCAGGACTATCAAAATCTTTTTCATCTTTACCTATTTAATTATTGTCTCGTGTAGATTTTCTGTGCAAAAGTACGAAGAAAAATGAAAAATGAAGAATGTAGGATGAAGAATTTGCTGCTGCTCTACATTTATTAACTAATTATAGTTTTTTAGTAAACCGTAAACAATGAACTCAATCTCTTACTTCATCTCCAACTCCTTCTGCATCCTCACGATCTCATCCCGATACTGCGCCGCCTGGATGAAGTCGAGGCGCTTGGCTGCCTCCTTCATCTGTTGCTGCATCTCTGCGATATATTTCTCCATCTGTTGTCGCGTCATGCGGGCCACGATGGGGTCTGCAGCCATCGTCGAGCCAGTGGGCGCCATGCCATACTCCCTGCGCAGCTCCCTCGTGTCGGCACGGTTCTGCTGTTGCAGTGCCGCCTGACTGATGTTCTTTACAATCTGCTTGGGCGTGATGCCGTGAGCCTCGTTGTAGCGTATCTGTTTCTCCCGGCGCCGTAAGGTCTCATCGATGGTGAGCTGCATCGATGCGGTGATGGTATCGGCATACATGATCACCTTGCCGTTCACGTTTCGTGCGGCGCGTCCTGCCGTCTGTGTCAGACTGCGGTGGCTGCGTAGGAATCCTTCCTTGTCGGCATCGAGGATGGCCACGAGCGACACCTCCGGCAGGTCGAGTCCCTCCCTGAGCAAGTTCACGCCCACCAGCACGTCGTAGTTGCCCAGCCGCAGGTCGTTTAGTATCTGCACGCGTTCCAGCGTCTTCACCTCGCTGTGTATGTAGTTCGTTTTCACGCCGTGTTGCAGCAGGTAGTCGGCCATCTCCTCAGCCATGCGCTTGGTAAGCGTGGTTACGAGCACGCGCTCGCCCCGCTCTTTACGCTGCTCGATCTCGTCGAGCAGGTCGTCTATCTGGTTCTCGCTGGGGCGCACCTCTATCTCGGGATCCAGCAGTCCCGTGGGTCGTATCACCTGTTCCACCACCACGCCCTCGGCCTCCTGCAGCTCGTAGTCGGCGGGGGTGGCGCTGACGTAGATCACCTGGTGCACCTCCTGCTGGAACTCCTCGAAACGCAACGGGCGGTTGTCGAAGGCGGCAGGCAGGCGGAAACCATACTCTACGAGGTTCTGCTTGCGGCTACGGTCGCCGCCATACATGCCGTTGATCTGCGGCACGGAGACATGGCTCTCGTCGATGAACAGTAGATAGTCGTCGGGGAAGAAGTCAAGCAGGCAATAAGGTCTTTCGCCAGCTTTCCGTCCGTCGAAATAGCGGCTGTAGTTCTCGATGCCCGAGCAGTGGCCCAGTTCCTTGATCATCTCCATGTCATACTCCACGCGCTCCTTGATGCGTTGCGCCTTGATGCCGTCGCCCAGCTCCTCGAAGTAGGCCACCTGCTTCATCAGGTCGTCCTGAATGTCGTGGATGGCCCTGACAGTCTGCTCCTGTGAGGTCATGAAGAGGTTGGCGGGGTAGAGCTTATAGTCCTTGAACGAGGCGATGTGGTCAAAGGTCTGGCCGTCTACCTCCTCGATGGCGTCGATATCGTCGTCCCAGAAAGTCACGCGCAGCACCACCTCCGAGTAGGCCATCGCAATGTCGACGGTGTCGCCCTTCACGCGGAAGTTGCCGCGCTGCAGGTCGAGGTCGTTGCGCACGTAAAGCGACTGCACCAGCTTCCTCAGCAGCGCGTTGCGGCTCAGTTTCTGGCCCACCCTGAGCTCGATGACGTTCTCCTGTAGGGCCACGGGGCTGCCCATACCATATATACACGAGACGGACGACACGATCACCACGTCGTTTCGGCCCGACAGCAGACTCGTCACAGCCGAGAGTCGCAGGCGGTCAATCTCATCGTTGATGGCCAGGTCTTTTTCTATATAGGTGTCCGTCGTCGGCAGGTAGGCCTCCGGCTGGTAGTAGTCGTAGTAACTCACGTAATATTCCACGGCGTTCTCGGGAAAAAACTCCTTCATCTCCACGTAGAGTTGGTGGGCCAGCGTCTTGTTGTGGCTCAAGATGAGGGTGGGGTGGTTCCAGTTGGCTATCACGTTCGCCATGGTGAATGTTTTGCCAGATCCGGTCACGCCCAGCAGCACTTGAGCCTTGTCGCCCCGCTCCAGTCCCTCCGTTAGCTGTCGGATGGCCTCGGGTTGGTCGCCCGTAGGCTTGTAGTCTGATACCAGTTTATATTTGCTCATATCCTGCAAAGGTACGCAATTATAGGCGATAATGAAAAGATAGGTTGCTTTTTTAACTACTTTTAGTTTATAGTTTGTTGTTTACAGTTCACTCTTAATTTATCTTCCTTTCTGCTGGTGACTGTCCGGTGGGGAATTGGATGGTAAAGCGAGTGAGATG
>CAMORS010000098.1 GCA_946624005.1 uncultured Prevotella sp.
AACGATAGTAATCTCTCTCCTCTCATTCCCGACCGTTGGTCGCCTACCCGTAGCCTTTCCTCTCTCCTCTCTCCTCGAAACAACATTTCCTACACGCT
Source organism: uncultured Prevotella sp. (assembly GCA_946624005.1). Taxonomy (GTDB): domain Bacteria; phylum Bacteroidota; class Bacteroidia; order Bacteroidales; family Bacteroidaceae; genus Prevotella. The sequence goes on from CAMORS010000098.1 coordinate 99, forward strand.
GCATCGTCAATATCGCACGTGGCCGCTGTCCTTCTCATGGCAGGGCGACACGCTGCGGGTGGCCTGCAAGGATACCTATTATTATATAGCGCGCACGCATGCAGAGCAGGCAGACCACTTCTGTTGGCAGCAACCGCTCGACGGACAGTCTTTTGTGGTAGACGGCACCTTTGCTTTCATTTCGAATAGGGCGCTTGCAGAACTGAAGAAGAACGGAGCCTTTACCTACGACGGCATTCTGTGGCAGCGCATCGACGACAGTGCCGACGATAGCATCATCCACGTGAAGGCTCCTGCCACAGGAACCGAGATGTGGATTGATGCCGAATCGCCGCTCCCCCTCGTCCTCGAGCTGCGCAACAATCCTTTCGGCATCGAATGGCGAATCAAAGAATAGAAGCCCCTTCCCGGCCTCCCCAAAGGGGAAGACCCCTCCCAACCTCCCCAAGGGGGAGGAGTCCCAAGTGGCAGGCTCCGTAGGGGCGGAACAGCGTTTCCGCTCGCAACAGCGCATAGGTGGAAGCGTAGGAGGCGACGCTTCCTAGCGTCGCAACAGCGCATAGGTGGAGCATACGTGGCAGGTGTCACGCTGGGAAGCGTGACCTCCTACATTAGCGCAGTGCAATCCCCATGTGGCAGGTGTCACGCTGGGAAGCGTGACCTCCTATGTTAGCGCATAGGTGGCAGGGTGGAATGGCGCGACAGCCCACACTCAGGGCTGGATGTCGATGTCGAGCGTCTGTTCGATCATGTCGATGAGCGTCGGCAGATCGTCGGTTTCGAAATCGCCGGTGATGCAACGCGTTGTGTCCGAAACCGTCAGCTGCACACCATATTGACGGCCTATCTCGCGCAACGCCTCGTTGATGGGCGTGTTCTCAAAATGGAAAGCTGGTGGCTGTCGGGTGTTGGGTGATGGCTGTTGGGTGGTGGGTGTTGAGAGGGGGGTGATGGTAGCGATGTGATGATAGAGGGCATAGGCTCCACCGAAAGCGACGGCCATCACGACGACGGCAGCTACCCTCCGAAGTGGGCGTGGACGTATTTCACGCAGAGCCCGTCGGGTGTCGAACTTATGCTTCTGGTAGTGGCGGAGCACGAAGCGGAGCTCGCGGTCATGTTGATGATGGTTGTTCATGTTCAGCGGTCTGTTGTTGATGGATAGATGTCGTGCCAGTTGAAATATAGCAGGATGTCGTTGCCTTTCTTCTCTTGATGTACGATGTTTGTCGTACGATCGCCATAGGCATACGTTTCGACTTCCGAAAGATAGGTGCGGTCGACCATCATGCCGTAGAGGGTCAGCGCATCTTTCGTCTGCGAGAAGACGACATGGTTGAGTTGCATCGAAAAGCTATGTTCGGCTTCATCGCCAAAAAGCAGCGGTGACGTCATGAGATAGTGGAACGAAAACCATTGTGTCTTATCGTATGTGCTGTAATAAAAAGGTATGGGGAACTCTACCCACAGGGCTGTGTAGGTGGAGTCGGCGGGAGAAGTCTCTGTTCCTTCCCTACGGCCGAACGACCATAGTGCCTGCGGTCGGGCTATTGACAGTCCTTCGTGGAAAAAGCGGAATCTGAAGAGAGAGTCCGTGGCCAATTGTTCGTCGGTGAGATTTGGAAAGCGGATTTCCACCTTCAGGTTATAGTCTTCCCTGTAGAGGAAAGCATCGCCGTTGCTCACAACGATGGTGGCTGTATCGCTCTGCATCAGCATGTCGTTGATGGTCGTACGGACAGCATAGTAGTCTACCTTCACTGCCCGCTGGCCCTCCGACGTTTGGTAGCGCTGCAGGTCGTAGTCGAAGAGGCGTTGCAGCGAAAACACTGCATCGCCGACACTCACCACGGTGATGGGATTGAGCGTATAGACAAACTCGTCGTCCCACGCATCGTGAAAGGGTGCGGCAGGGGTCACTACCAGATAGTCGGTGCCGTTGATGTACTCTTGGTGGAAGGGCACCGCCTCGTTGTTGCTTCCGTTGTATGCTTGCACCGGGAGAGAACGCTGTTCCTGCGGGAGGAAACGCTGTTCCTCCCCTACGTTGGTCATGAGGTTGTTGCCCTCTTCGTCCTTGATGAGCAGGTAGAAGTTGGGGTTTTCCGATGTCTGCACCACTTCCTTCGGCATCGCGTCGTCGTTGCTGTCGCACGACGTCAGCACAACGGAGAGAAGCAGCGTCAGGAGACCTGTAATGATAGATGGTTGTTTCATGTCTTGATGAGATTCTTTTAGGGGTTTGTCACACTTTTCCATTCCGAACAGGCCGCATTGCATCCTGCCAGCACACCGGCTCCACCCATGATATTGGTGTATGTGGGCATGAGTACAGCGAAGCCGCCTCCAGCCAGTTCGTTGTTGTCGAGGTCGTTGATCGACTTCAGGAAGCGGTAGTATTCGTGGCTGATGCGATAGAGCACCACCTGATAGCACTTGCCGAAGTTGTACAGGTCGGATGCCTCGAAAGCTCCGATATTGAGGTGGAGCGTGTAGGTCTGCCCGTTGATGAGCTCATCGCTGAAGATGCAGAGGTTGCCGTAGAAGTTGTTCTCGTAGCCGAAGTCTTCGTCGATACTCATCAGTGGGTTCAGGAGCGGTTCGTCGTTGGTGACGATGGTGGGCCAGAACGTGGCGGAGTCGGTGAGGTGGATGTCCCATTCCATTTCTGGGTGCGCCTCTCTGATGCTGTTGAATTTTTCTTCCGAATCGACATAGCTGGTGCTCGTGTTGCCGACGTCGTCGGTATAGATACCGTTGCCGTAGCCCTTATAGGCCTTCATGCAGACACGAACGGCATAGTAGTCGGTGGTTTCGGCAGGGTCGGTGAAGGTAGCCAAGAGCTTGTGCAGGCTTCGCATTCCGCCGTAGTCGGCATCAAATTCGTCGACGGCAACAACGCGCTGCAGGCTGACGGGCACACTTTCTGGCACGATGGTGGATGAACTGACAGGCTGGAAGCTGTGGTGAGCCACCTGCAGGTCGATACGGTCGCCGGCCTTCTGGCCTCCGACGACGAAGTAGCTGCCGTCGTCGAGCGTCTGCACGGAGCGCGGCTCTCCGTTCACACGATAGTCTATCTGTGCGTCGACGACGTTCTTTACCTTCCGCGTGTCGGTGTACTTCATCACGCCGACGCTGTTGGTGACACTGATAAACGTGGTGTCGGCCTCCGATGGGAAGGCATAGACCACCAGCTTTCGGGGGTTCTGCATCTCGCTGAGATCGTAGCTGTCCTTGCAGGACGACAGCAGGAAAGCTGCCACGATAAGCGTAAACAATGTGTATTTCTTCATCATTCTATTCCTTAAAACTTAATGGTATAACTGAAAGACGGGACGATGGGAATAAAGCCGACAGGCTTCACCTTGAACGTTTCGTGGCCCGAGAGGTCTACTTTTGTGTCCGACAGGCTGCGGTATTCTATATCCACCCAGAGCGGGTTCAGGTGGCAATAGGCATTGTAGAGCGACAGGTTCCAGATGCGCTCATGTCCATGCTTGGTGGTATGGTGGAAATTGAAACCGATGTCCAGTCGGTGATAGGCGGGCAGCGTGATGTTGTTGGGCCGTTCGTAGATGAACCGCTCATGGTCGGAACCGGCATTGAGCAGTTGCCAAAACCCATCGTCGGTCGGTTCGAAGGGGCGGCCGTCGGGCACGTTGGGCAGTTGAACATACTGCGTGGGGAAGGTCATGCGGTTGCCCGTGTGGTAAGTCCAGGCAGCATATATCTGCGTTTTGTGGCTGATATCATAGCGCAGGGCGATGTTCAGCTTGTGGCGGTTGTCGAACTTGTCGTAGTACCAATGGTCGTAGAACTCGTTGTAGCGGCGCTCGTTCCACGACAGCGTGTACGTGGCATTGAGCTTCAGCCGACGGGCGCGATACTCTGCGTCGAACTCCAGGCCTACATAACGGCCGCGACCGTCCATCACCAGCTTGTCCCAGACAGCAGCCGGAGGCTCGATGCCTGCCCAGCTGACATACTGCAGCAGGTGGAAAGACTGCTTCCAGTAGCCTTCAAGCGAGAAGAACCAGCGCGGCTGGGGCTGCCAGTAGAGGCCGGCCGTGAGCTGATGCGACCGCATGGGGCGGAGCCGCTGTGTCGTCGGCACCCAGTAGTCGGATGGCAGTTCGAGGAAGGCATTGCTGATTTTATGTACATATTGCGTCATCAGGGTGTACGAGAGCTTGGCCGACAGGTCTGGCCGCAGCTGGTATTTCACGGCCAAGCGCGGGTCGATTGTTCCAAAAATCTTGTGCGGAATAGCGAATACCGAGGCGTTCAGGCCCATGTTGATGCTCCATCTGTCGCCCAAGGTCAGCTGGTCTTCGGCGTAGAAGTTCAGCTCGTGGCCCGTCATCTGGTTGCTCGAATGGTTGGACAGGGTGTCAGCCGCCTCGCTGTTGGTCCAGCAGTTCATCTGGGTGTTGGTCTGCGGGCGGTAGAGGTGATAGGTATAGTCGTGGCCGAAGCGGATGTGGTGGATGGGCGACGGACGGAAATCGAACGCCGCGCGATAGCCTATGTCGTTGATGGTCGATTCGTACTTGTACTTCGTGTAATACTGATTGCCGATGGTTCCGTCGGCAGCCAGCTCGCGTTCGTCGTCGACAGAACGCAGGTAAGAGCGGTTTCTTGTATAGACGGCGGTGATGTTGGCGGCCATCTGCGGTGTCAGCTGGTAGTGCCAGTCTACGGCGGCGTTGAGGTTGCCCCAGCGGAACTTGTTGTCCATGATGTCGCGATAAGAGCCCTCCTCGTGCCAGTCGTCGTAGGTGGTCAGCGCATCGCGCCCGTTGAAGAGGCTGATGCTCATGCGCGAGCGCCGGCTGAAGAGGTGGGTGAGCTTCATGTTCAGGTCGTAGAACACGTAGTTCACCTTTAGGTCTTCTTCGTCGTTGAAGTGGTTGGCGATGGCCTGGGCGGGCCGCGTCAGCAGGTCGAGCCACGAACGGCGCAGGCCGAAGTTGAACGAGGTGCCGAAGTCGACACCGCGCACTTCGCCGTTCTGTATGTGCAGTCGGTCCGATTCCCACTTGATAGGCCCGTCTATCTGCACCGAACCGTCTACCATTCCGATGCGGTAGCTGCCGTGGATGCGTTGCCAGTTGCCGTCGTTGGTGCGTACGTCTACTACGCTTGATAGGCGTCCCCCATAGCGGGCCGGGAAGCCACTCTTGTAGAAGTCGACGTTCTTCACCACGTCGGGATTGAACGAAGAGAAGAGTCCGAGCGAGTGGTTCACCTGATAGAGTGGTGTGCCGTCGATGAGAAAGAGGTTCTCATCGTTGTTGCCGCCATGAACGTACAGGCCGGAAGCCACCTCGATGCCTTCTTGCACACCCGACATGCGTTGCAGTTGCTTCACGACATCGGGCGTAGAGAGCAGCGCGAACTCGGTCTTGAGGTCGCTCTGCAGCAGGGTGCGCTTGCCCGTCTGCGTGCCCATCAGCGGTGAGTTGAGGTCGGCCGTGACGACTACTTCGTCAAGACGGGCATTCTCTTTCAGCATGAAGTCGGCCGACAGGTTGCGTTTTAGCATGATGTGTTCCTGTCGGTCTTCAAAGCCCACGTAGCTGATGTGCAGGTCGTGCGGGCCTTCGGACAGGGTCAGCGAGAAGAAGCCGTGCTCGTTGGTGGTGGTGGCGAGCCCCGTAGAGAGGTCGCGCAGGGTGGCGTTGATCAATGTTTCGCCCTGCTCGTCGCGCACATAGCCGCTGATGGTATGGCGTTTGGGTGATGGGTGTTGGGTGTTGGGTGATGGGTGTTGAGGGGTGGGTGATGGGGGATTGGCCTTGAGCAACACGTGGCGACCCTTCACCCGATAGCTGATGCCAGTGCCTTCGAACAAGAGCTTGAGGGCTTCGTCGAGGGGCTGGCTGCTGATGCGTGGTCCTTTGTAGGGTTGATCGACGGCGAGCTTTGCATCGTATGCAAAGTTCACCTTGCGCTCTTTGTGCAGGCGCTCCATCTCCTCGCGGAGGGTTGACTGTTGCGCCCAGAGCGTCGGCACTGCCGTTGTCAGCAGCAGGGCCAGCAAGAGTGCTTTTCTGAACAGGTTTGTTTGCGCTTTCTTCATTCTTTTCTTTTTGTTTGCTTTTCACTGTTATGTACGGGTGGAAACGCGTTCCAACCCATCTGGTGTTATCATAACGGACGAAAAGCCGTTTTCCCCTATTCCGAAAGCGTTAAGGAAATATAAAATCAAGCTGCGCAGAACAGCATGCGGAAAAAGTCGGATGCCTTGCCGCGAAGAATGCGCAGCGCCTTGGCCACCTGATGTTCGACGGTGCGGGGCGATATGTTCAGCTCCTGGGCGATGTCGGCTTGGTGCATTCCGTCGCGCTTGGCCATGAGGAACACCTCGCGGCAGCGGTCGGGCAGCGCGTCGATGGCTGTCCACAGCCGTGCCTCTTCTGTCGAGCGTTCCTGTGCTTCCTCGTCGGTGATGGGCCCGTCGGCGTCGGTGGGAAGTATCTCCGTGCGCCCCTTCCGCTGCCGCAGCAGGTCGATGCACCGGTTGCGCACGGACGTATAGAGCCATCCGCGAATGCCCGTCAGGTCCATTTCGCCCCTGTGCTCACGCAGCTCTATCAGCCTGACGAAGCAGTCTTGCACTGCATCCTCGGCTTCATCGACATTGCCTAAATAATGAAGGGCATAGAGGCAAAGCGGACGATAATAGTACTGAAAAATCAGGTCGGTGGTCATTTCTATTTCATGTTATTGATGGTTCGGCGGTGTTCACTGTCCTGCGGACCGTCGTCAAAAACGGCCGCAAAATTACAAAAGATGGTTCATCCAAACAAACAATTACCATTCTTTAACACCTTCCAGTCGCTATTATTCGTATCTTTAAATTAGGTACTCACATTCGGAAATAAAAACAAAAACTTTATTTTGTTTTGTATTTCCCTCATTTAATCGTATCTTTGCAAACGGAACAAACGATAAGCAATATGAAGAAAAGCATTTACATCGGGGCAATGGTCGTCGGCATGATGGCCGCAGCCTGCCAACAGCAACAGAAGACGCCGACGGGAAGCTTCGCAACGTCAGTCCCTGAGGGGCAAACAGCCGAAGCAGTCGAGGCAGCCGAGGCGGAAACAACCGTTGAACTGACGGACACAACGATGACTTATGGCTCGCATCGCTATACGATGACGGGCAATCTTACGGCCGAACAATACAACCGCGAGGCCTGGGGGCGGGTGACGTTCACGAATGTGCCGACCGACTACGAGGAGTTTGAGCGGGTCTATTCCGAGTTTCTTGGAAAGACTCCTCACGGCACTGCGGCCATGATGCCGATGGCAATGGCAATGTATGGGCGCGACCGCGATCTGGGCGAGCGGTGCATCCGCCTGATCAACTACGACTCGAACGTATCGTCGGTGCTCTCTCAGCTGCGGCAGAAGTTCACTCCCTCGAAGCATGCTCCTGCCAACGACACCTATATACAGCCCTATCTGCCCGCCGCCGTGCTGAAAGGAGCCACGCCCGAGAATGGCTATACGCCATCGGAACCCTATACCGTGGAGATGACGGCCAGCATCAATCAGCACAGCGACCTGAAGATTAGCGGTAAGGGGCGCGTCGTCTACCTCTATATCCTCGGCGACGGATGGGACACCAAGAAGCGCCAGGTGGAGGTCCTGCAGCCTGGCAACAATGCTTTGCACAAAGTGTTCAACTGCCCCTCGCTCTACACGCAGTGTAAAACCATCGATGGCGAGTGGAAGGGTCTGAGATAGTCTCCGGCTGCCTCATTGATGGTCTCTGACCTCCTCAGCGATGGTCTCTGACCTCCTCATTGATAGTCTCTGACCTCCTCATTGATGGTCTCTGACCTCCTCAGCGATAGTCGCTGACCGCCTCATTGATAGTCTCTGACTGCCTCATTGATAGTCGCTGAGACCAGTGCGGGCTATCTCTGTGAGCAGTGCGATTTCCATTGAATAGGTTTTCATCGTGAAATAGCTCAACACCTCACCAAACAGCCCCAGATCCCCCTGTTTATCGGCCTTCCCGATGGTGAGGTGTTTCTTCATCACCTCACCACACACCCCACCAGAGACCCCACCAACCATCAACACCAGCCACCCATGCGCCAACGTAGGAGGTCACGCCATTCCCGAGCTACGCTCGCCTACCCGTAGCCTTTCCCAGCGTGACACCAGCCACGTGTGGTTCTTATGCGCTGTTGCAACGCTGGGAAAGGCTACGGGTAGGCGAGCGTAGCTCGGGAATGGCGTCGCCTCCT
>CAMORS010000099.1 GCA_946624005.1 uncultured Prevotella sp.
TAGAGCATTGGCTTCCCAAGCCGAGGGTCGCGGGTTCGAGTCCCGTTTACCGCTCTTCTCTTTATAAAGAATAAACAAAACAAAGACGCAGAGGTTCCTGTAAGAAGAAACCTCTGCGTCTTTGTTATTGATACGATCAGCTTATTTCTCGATGAGGATGCGAGCATCGACGGCGATGACCTCCTTCTCGTCGGCCAAGAGCGGGTTGATATCCATCTCCTTAATCTCCGTTGCGAAGCGCAGGAGGGTGGACAGACGGACGATAATCTCGGCATACTTCTGCTGGTTGATGCCCTTCTGTCCACGCGTTCCCTTCAGAATCTTGTAGCCACGCAACGACTCTATCATGCTGTAAGCCTCACCGTAGGTAAGCGGTGCCAGACCCGACGACACGTCTTTGAGCACTTCGACGAAGATGCCTCCGAGTCCGCAAAGCACAACATGTCCGAAGCGCTGCTCGTACTTGGCGCCGATAAACACCTCGGTGCCTTTGATCATCTTCTGCACCATAATGCTCGTGGCACCCTCAATCTTCATCATGCGGTCGAACTCAAGGGCGAGATGTTCCGGCGTACGGATGTTCAGGGCTACACCGCCCACATCGCTCTTGTGTACCGGTCCAACCACCTTGGCTACAACGGGATAGCCCACCTTCTGGGCAAAGTCGATGAGTTCTTCCTTCTTGGCGCTGACCTTCTCGGGTACCATCGGGATGCCGGCACACTGGAACAGCTGGCGCACAATGTCGGGCGACACATAGCCGTTTTTCTTCACACCAGCGATAATCTCGCGGATGCGCGGCACATCGACACCGAAGAGCTCTATTTCTGGCTTGGCGGGTTCGGGTGTCTTCATAATCTGCGTGATGGCATTGGCCAGCGTCACCTCGTCGCTGAAGTTGACATGGCCCTTGCTGAGGAACTCGTTCACCTCCGGTCCGGCAGTATGGATACTGGGCAGAATGGGGAAGATAGGCTTCTTGCATTCCAGAATCTTCTTGTGCAGCACGTCGTAGGCCTCATAGAGCTGAACCAGTCCGGGCGTACCGAAGATGACGCAGATGGCATCGATATCTTCAAACTCCTTCTCGCAATAGTCGATAGCGATACCCAGATGCTCGGGTGTACCGGTGGCAAGGATGTCGATAGGATTGGCCACCGACGAGCCCGGGAAGAGTTTCGACTTCAGTTCGTCGGCCTTCGGTCCGCTGATGGCAGGCACCTTCAGTCCGCCCTTGCTCAGCGCATCGGTCAACATCACACCAGGACCGCCGGCATGGGTGACGATGGCAAAGTTCTTTCCCGTCAGGCGCGGCAAGGTGAAGATACAGCCTGTCGTGGTGAGCTCCTCGCGCGAATAGCAACGCACGATGCCAGCCTTGCGGAAGAGAGCCTCGACAGCCGAGTCGCTTGAAGCGATGGCTCCCGTGTGCGACGATGCTGCACGGCTACCTGCCGACGATGCGCCGGCCTTGATGGCAGCGATGCGGCATCCTTTACGGATGAGCGAACTGGCATGGAACAAGAGTTTGTCGGGATTGCCGACATTCTCAATGTAGAGCAGCTTGACATGCGAGTCGCGCTCGGCATCGAAATTCTCGTCCATATACTGCAGCACGTCTTCGATACCTATCTGCTTGCCGTTGCCGATGCTCCACACGCTGTTGAAGGGAAGTCCTTTCGTCACAGCCGACTCAAGGATGAACACAGCCGTGGCTCCCGAACCGCTGATGAAGTCGACACCTTTGGGGTTGAGCGTGGGGATGGGTTTGGTGAAGACGCTGTGATGCCAGGCATTCATCAGTCCGATACAGTTCGGGCCTATGAGGGCGGCACCATACTTCTCGCAGGTGTCGAGGATTTTCTTCTCCAAGGCAGCACCAGCCTTTGTCTCTTCGCCGAAACCAGCCGATATAATAATGAACGCGCGCACGTTCTTCTCTGCAGCAAGTAGCTCCACATAGTCGGGACACCACTTGGCAGCCACGACGAGGATAGCCAGGTCGGTGGGCGGAATCTCCTTGGCGTCATGGAACACCTTGATGCCCTGCACCTCGTCTTCCTTGGGATTAACAATACGCAGCGTGCCTTTATAGCCGCCGTTCAGAATGTTGCGCACAATAGCACCTCCGGGCTTGTGCGTGTCGTTAGAGCCGCCGATGACGACGATGCTCTCCGGGTGTAGTAATTGTTCGTTTATCATGGTTGAATGATATTGTGTGATAGAATTTTTGCAAAGTTACGAATTATATTTCAGATAGCACACCGAATAATCTAAAATAATCCTTAAAAAATGTCAGCCTTCGCCCGAGAACTGCTTGATGCGCTGCTCCTCGGAGAGTTTGCAGATGAGCAGACGCCCGTCTTCTTCTGCCACGATATAGCCGTCGAGCCCCTGCACGACCACCCTGCGTTCGTTCATGGTGTGGATGATGCAGTTGGTGGTGTCGAAGACGCTGACGTTGGGTCCGATGATGCTGTTGCCGAACATGTCGTGCTTGGTCTGCATCAGCAGCGAGCCCCACGTGCCGAGGTCGCTCCATCCGAAGTCGGCGGGACAGACGAATATCTCCTCGGCCTTCTCCATGATGGCATAGTCTACCGAGATGCTCTCGCAGTCGGGGAAGCGACGGTCTATCTCGGCCTGCTCGCGATCGGTGCCATAGACATCCATCATGTCTTCGAAAATCTTGCTCATCGCAGGCTGATAGATACGGAAGGCATTGACGATGGTGTTGACGTTCCAGATGAAGATGCCGGCATTCCAGAAGTAGCTCTTGTTCTTGATATACTGCTGGGCGGTGGCCAAATCAGGTTTCTCGCGGAAACTGTCAACGCGGAAGATCTCCTTGTTGCGCGGACTGCTGTACGACAGGTCGGCCTGTATATAGCCGTAGCCCGTCTCCGGTCGTGTCGGCTTCATGCCGAGGGTGAGGATGGCGTCGGTCTCGCTCGTGAAGCGCATACATTGCGTCATCACCCTTCGGAACTCATTGGTGTTCATCACGATGTGGTCGCTTGGTGTGACAACGATATTGGCCCGCGGGTCTTTCTTCTTGATGCGCCAGCTGACGTAGGCGATGCAGGGTGCCGTATTGCGGCGACAGGGTTCGCAAAGGATGTTCTGCCGAGGCACGTCGGGCAGCTGCTCGTGAACGATGTCAGCATAGCGTGCGTTGGTGACAATCCACACATTCTCGGGCACGACAATGCCTTCGAAGCGGTCGAGGGTGAGCTGCAAGAGCGTGCGCCCCGTTCCTAATACGTCGATAAACTGCTTGGGTCGGTCGGTGGTGCTCATGGGCCAGAAACGGCTGCCCACACCACCTGCCATGACAACAAGATGATTATTGATTTGAGCCATATTCGTCTGCATCTATTTAAGTTAGCGATGCAAAGATACGAATATTCTCTGAAACGACATGACAAAAACGAAAAAAAAGTACAAGTGGTAAGAAAGTAAGACAAAATGCGCACGAATATCTCTATCGAAAAGCGACAGGTCGCAGCATGTCAGTCGAAAAGTGACAGCGACAAATCGGTCGTCGGTTTGGGCGCGTCGTCTTCTTCCTCGTCGTCGCTGAACTCGAGCATCAGCTGCATGGTCTTGGGCGAGTTTTGGTTCAAGCGATACATTCCCCGCCCCTCTGCATGTTCGAGCATCGCATTGGCTTGGCGCGAATTGCGCATCAGGAACAGCTGTACTTCGCGGTGGACATCGGCAAAGTCGACAACGCTGAAGAAGGTGTTCTGCTCGTTGTAAACATGTCGGGCTATCTTCTTGACGCTGAGTCCTGCCGGTCCGGCTTCTTTCAATATGCGAAATATCGTCTGTTCGTACATTACCTTATTCTATAGCGTATTCTCACAAAGCAAAGAAAGGCCGAAATGCCTGATGCATTCAGCCCTTCCTTATTGTCTGTTGTCCTGATTCTTAAGCTAAAACAATCTTACCTTCGCAGTCCTTGATCTTGCCTTCCTTGAGGAGCCAGCCAGCACCGAGGATTACCTCCTGCTCGTTGATGCCTGCCTTCTTGGCAATCTCAGCTACAGTAAGAGCTTTCTCTGCTGTGGCAAGAGCCTGGTAGACGTCACCAGCCTTGAAACCAGCGTTCTCAGCGTTGATGATGAGCGTTTCCTTCTTAGCGGCCTTGGGGGCGGCTTTCTTCACGGCTTCCTTCTTGGGAGCAGCGGCCTTCACGGCCTCCTTCTTCACGGCTGCCACCTTCTTTTCAGCAGCTGCCTTAGTTGCTTTCTTTTCTGCCATTTTTACTAAACCTATTAAAAATTTTTGTTGTATTGAATCAAACTCTCTGTTAAATTCGATGCAAAGGTAATGACTTTTCTTTTACATTAGCATCACCCATACAAGATTTTTTACGATTCAGTATATTTTCTTGACATAAATCAAAGCAGCCTGAAGAAAAGCTCTTTCCTGCTATTCCTTGACCTCAACCTTCAGTTGAAGCTCATCGAGCTGCTTGGGATCGAGCTCACCGGGAGCGTCGAGCATGACATCGCGGCCGCTGTTGTTTTTCGGGAAAGCGATGCAGTCGCGGATGCTGTCCAGTCCGGCCATGATGCTGACGAAGCGGTCCAGTCCGAAAGCCAGTCCGGCATGAGGTGGTGCACCGTACTTGAAGGCGTTGATGAGGAAGCCGAACTGCGCCATTGCCCGTTCGGGCGTGAAGCCGAGGATGTCGAACATCTTGGCCTGCAACTGGCCGTCGTGGATACGGATGGAACCGCCACCCAGCTCTACACCGTTGCACACGAAGTCGTAGGCCTTGGCACGCACCTGCTCGGGATGCTCGTCGAGCAAGGGGATGTCGTCGGGGTTGGGCATGGTGAACGGGTGGTGGGTAGCCATGAGGCGCTGCTCTTCGTCGCTCCACTCGAACAGGGGGAAGTCGACGATCCAGAGGCACTCGAACTTATCCTTGTCGCGCAGCCCCAAACGGTCGCCCATCTCCAGACGGAGCGTACAGAGCTGCACGCGCGTCTTGTTGGCATTGTCGCCACTGAGGATGAGCACGAGGTCGCCATCCTTGGCCTGCATCTTCTCCTTGAGCTGAGCCCACACCTCGGGTGTATAGAATTTGTCGATGCTGGACTTCACGGTTCCGTCTTCGTTGAACTTGACGTAGACCAATCCCTTGGCTCCCACCTGCGGGCGCTTCACGAAGTCGGTGAGCTGGTCGAGCTGCTTGCGGGTGTAATTGGCACAGCCCGGCACGCAGATACCGCCGATATACTCGGCCTGATCGAAGACGGGGAATGTACCGGTGCCCTTCAGCACGTCCATCAGCTCGACAAACTCCATACCGAAGCGCAGGTCGGGCTTGTCGCTACCGAAGCGGCGCATGGCCTCGTGCCACGTCATCTGCTGCAGCTTCTCGGGCAGTTCAACGCCACGAATCTCCTTGAACAGATGGCGGGCCATCGACTCGAACACTTCGATGACGTCCTCCTGGTCGACGAACGACATCTCGCAGTCTATCTGGGTGAACTCCGGCTGACGGTCGGCCCTGAGGTCTTCGTCGCGGAAGCACTTGGCAATCTGGAAGTAGCGGTCGAAGCCACTCACCATGAGCAGCTGCTTCAGCGTCTGGGGCGACTGCGGCAGGGCGTAGAACTGTCCGGGATTCATACGGCTGGGCACGACGAAGTCGCGTGCGCCCTCGGGGGTAGAACCGATAAGGATGGGCGTCTCCACCTCGATGAAGTCGCGCGAGTCGAGGAAGTTGCGGATGAGGATGGTCATCTTGTGGCGCAGCTCCAGATTCTTGCGTACACACTGGCGGCGCAGGTCGAGATAGCGATACTTCATGCGGATGTCGTCGCCACCATCAGTCTGATCCTCAATGGTGAACGGGGGCGTCAGGCTCTCACTCAGGATGTTCAGCTCGTGGGCCAATATCTCGATGTCGCCGGTGGGCATCTTCGGGTTCTTGCTCTGTCGCTCGCTGACGGTGCCTTTCACTTGTACGCAGAACTCACGGCCCAGACGGTTGGCCTTGGCGCAGAGCTCAGCATCGGCCGACTCGTCGAAGACAATCTGTGTGATACCATAGCGGTCGCGAACGTCGACAAACGTCATACCGCCCATCTTACGGGTGCGCTGCACCCAGCCGGCCAGCGTCACTTCCTGACCAGCGTTCTGGAGCCGAAGCTCTCCACAAGTGTTAGTCCTATACATCTTTATTACTTATGATTTACGGAATTACGATTTCTTTTAGGGATGCGACGCGTCGCATCGCCGCATTTTGGGTGCAAAAGTAGTCATTTTTTTTCATGCTACAAAAATATTTCTCAACTATCTTGGAATATTTGCTGAAAAGTAGTGTTTTTGCACCGCCAGCAATGATGTTTTTCATGATACCTTATTTATAAGTAGCACAGAGACGGTTGCAAACATCGTCAGAGACCATCTCTGACCCTATCAGGAATCATCAATGAGCTCCTCAGAGACCATCTGCGACAACCTCAGAGACTATCAAAGACAAGCTCGGAGACCATCTGCGACATGTTTGCAGACCATCTCTAACGGATGTACATTTTTCATCCAAAAAATGTTCAACGAAAAAATGCTCAACACCTCACCAAAAAGCTCTGCTTCCCCCTGTTTATCGGCCCTCCCGATGGTGAGGTGTTTCTCTATCACCTCACCAAACACCTCACCATAGCCCCCACCATTCCGTCATCATCAACCACCTATGCGCTAATGTAGGAGGTCACGCATCCTTGCGTGACAACTGCCACGTGTGGTTCTTATGCGCTGTTGCGACGCAAGGAAGCGTCGCCTCCTACAAATGCGCTAATGTAGGAGGTCACGCTTCCCAGCGTGACAACTGCCACGAGTGGTTCTTATGCGCTGTTGCGGGCGGAAACGCCGTTCCGCCCCTACGTAGCGAGCCTCTTGAGGCTCCTCCCCTCAGGGGAGGCTGGGAGGGGTCTTCCAAAAATGGTGAGACGCTTGGTGAGGTTTCTGGTGAGGTGTTTCGCCAACACCCCACCATCCGGAACGCCCATCTACAAAGGGTTTCCGCCCATTTTGGTGAGGTGTTGGGCATATTTCTGAACAAACAGCGACACCCGTAGCCTTTCCTTGCGTCGCAACAGCGCATAGATGGAAAGCGGCGCAGAGGAGTCTTTCCCCCTGCGCCGCTTGCTTTTATCATCAGCAGCCGATGGTTATTTCACCACCACCTTCACGGCCCTGTCGCCAATCTTCACGATGGCGACGTCGCCATTGCAGAGCTGCGTGCTGATGTCTGTTGTTCCTGCTGTGGCCTTGCCTGAACCCATCAGTTTGCCCGACGTATCATAGATGGCTATCGTAGAGCCTTCAGGTGCTCCCGTGATGCGCACCACCTGTCCGTTCGCCTGAATCAGCACAGGCTGAGCCTCTATGCTCTGCACGGCATCGTGAGTCATGGTGGGCTCCTTATCAATCCAACAGAGAGCAGCTGTTGCCGTCTCTGAGTTGAGGTAGCCTGCCTTCGTGGCATAGACGCTGACGTGGTAGGTCACGCCGAGCTGCACCTTGTTGCCGCTGCCCGCCCTGACATCTGCATCCGTAATCCTGTATTGACACTCGGCTCCCTCTGTAGCACAGCTGAAGGACAGCTCTCCGTTGCTGTAGTTGATGGTGGGCTTGGCGCATTGCTCTGGCTCTGGGGGAGTGGTGCCGCTACCAGTTCCTTCTTCTATAAAGAGGAAGTCTTTCCACCCCTTCGTTGCTTTGTATTTCTCAATAGTGCCTTCTGGCACATACAGCGTAGCGTTGTTGAATGTATTCAAAGAAAATGTTCTTCCTGTATGATTCTTCCCTGTTATTGCGAATGGCTCTTCAATCAGCGATACTACCTCTGCAACGTTCTCACATTTTAAAGCCCCCTCGCCGATGGAGGTGATACTATTGGGGATGGTCAAGGAGGTGAGGCCAGAGCAGGCAGAAAAAGCCCAGTCGCCGATGGAGATGACGCTGTTGGGGATGGTCAGGGAAGTGAGGCCAGAGCAGCAAACAAAAGCCCCGTCGCCGATGGTGGTGACGCTGTTGGGGATGGTCACGGAGGTCAGGCCGCTGCAACCAGAAAAAGCCTCCTTGCCGATGGAGGTGACGCTGTTGCCGATGGTCACGGAGGTAAGGCTGCTGCACTCAGAGTATTTGCAAATCATTTTATATCAATTACTTGCACTTTAAAAGGTAGAAAAGTGATTACGTAGAATCTATAGATTTGAGAAAAGACGATTATTTAACGTTTTTAACTTTTTTGAACCACA
>CAMORS010000100.1 GCA_946624005.1 uncultured Prevotella sp.
ACAATCTTTCTGTCGTGACTGAAAAGGTGGAAGTTCTTTAGGTCAAGTGCATAATCCATCACTTGCTCAATGCCGGCCTGAAACTCCTCTTTCTTACCCACCTTAAACTCCAGACAGAATATCATCCCCCGCAAAAGCAGAACCACGTCGATACGTTTTCCAAGACGCGGAATGTCATATTCAAAAACAATTTGCCCAGCTTCATCCTTCCATGGCTCAAGCACTTGTTGCATCAATGTGATTTCACCCATCCACGCATCGTCGGTAGTCGTCAACGAGTCTCCATGATAATTGTTGTGAAGAGCTCCTAACACAGATAGAGGCTCTTGACTCAAGAATTCAGCGAATGTAGCAGTATATAGACATCTATTTGACATATAGTTTATTCTGTTTTTAACATGTCATCTATAACCATTGAAATCACATCCCCACAAACACCTTGTCTCGATGGTACGCGAGGAAATCGCGATTGGGCAGGTATTCTGCGGGCATCGCTAGTTTCTGACCTTTGATGCACCCGAAGTGCTTGTCGTAATACTCCTTTGTTTCGTTCTCCCGCAGGGCGGAAGAGAGGACGACGCTGTAGTCGTCGGGCGAGAAGGTGATGAGACCTTGATCAAAGGCTTTGTCGTAGAGGGCGGAGAGGCAGATGCCGTTGCAGGGGTTCAGGCGTTCTTGCTTGTGCGTCTTGTCTGACCACGGGATGATGTGGCTGGCAAGCAACAGCTGCGGGATGTCGATGCCAGTGAGGGCGCAGCGGCCGCCATAGTTGGTCAGTATCATGCGGCGGAAATAGTCCTGACCCTTTCTTCGTTTCGTCTGCGACACTTTGTCCTCGCCTTCCTTGGTGATGTCAAAATGGGTGATGAGCTTTTTTGAGATAGTCTTTGGATCAGCCTCCTCAGCCACGATGCGGTCAGCCTCTGTCACCTCCTGCATGTATTGCGCGTACTGCCTCAGGCTCTTCAAGGCAGCTGAGCAGAAGTTCTTTCGCGGATAGCTGTTCTGGTTGGGTTGCCCATAGTCGAAGATACTCTTCTCCCCCCGTCGCATCTTGGCCTGTTCAACCAGCACCAGCTCTATCAATCCGTCGATAGTCGCAACGTCGGAAATATCATACAGCGACTGCCCATGCAGGTCAATCACGCTCTGGTGTGGCAGCACCTCATCGAGAATCCTGATAGCCATAGCGTAGCTGCTCGCCTTGCGCGAGTTCTCAGGCGACAGTCTGGTGTTGAAATCTATGAATCCCTGTCTGGTCATGCGTTATGTTCTTTTATGGTCAAGGTCGCTAAATCCACTTTCTTTTGCCTGGGTTTCGTGTCTGGAGCAGAAAGACAGCTCGTTATTCTTTTTTTATCTCTTTGTTTATTAGTCAACTACTCATAGTTTCCCCGCCGCCGCAGGCGGCGGTATCATCGTGCAAATATACGAAATTTTTCCGATACTACGGTAAGCGGCTTGTGGAAACTCTGCAAAATGCTGAATATTATAAATATACCATATAGGCAAAACGCACATTATGCCACTCTTCCATAGGGTAGTGGGGAGGGCTTGTCTGTAATTCCGCCCGGCTATATGTCATCGCAGGCGGGGACGCCTGCGTACCAGTCTTGTCCGCTTGTTGCAGGTGCGCCACAAACACGTGGTCGCGGTGGTACGCCAGGAAGTCGCGGTTGTTTAACAAGATGGGGCTATACGACAGTCGGGTATTTATATAGCCCATCCACAATGCTTAGTTCTCTGAAATCAGGCGTTTCATCTCTTCTTCTGGCGGGAGCAGCTCACGCAGGCGGTTCTGCATGTGCTGGTAGGTGGCTACACCCATTGGCTTGAGATAGTCCTGAAGCACGTAGTCGACGTATGCTTTGTCGGCTTTCTTGCAAAGAATGATGCCAACCGAGGGATTCTCGCCGGGCAGTCTTTCGTCGTCGTCAAGAATTCTGAGATAGGCGGCCAATTGCCCCAGATAAGATGGTTTGAACTGTCCTTTCTTGAGTTCCACGACCACGAGAGATTGCAATTCACGATTTAAGAAGAGCAAGTCTATCCAATGGTCGTGACCGAACTTGTCGTAGTGTACCTGATGGCCTTTGTAGGTGAAGGATTTTCCAAAGGTCATGATGAAGTTCTTGATATTCATCACAATTTGGCTCTCTATCACATTCTCGTCCACATCAATGGGATCGGAGACGTCAATGTCCTCCACATTGATGTAGTCGAGCAGATAGGAATCTTTGAACATCTGCAGAGTGCGCAGGGCGAGTGTCTTGTCGGGAATTGCTTTGAAGAAATTGTTTGGCAGGCTTGTACGATGACTGTAGGTGTCGGCTTTTATCATCTGCTCCAGATCGTCCACCTTCAGGCGTTGCTGGTATGCCAACTGGATGTAGTATTACCTTTCATTATACTCTTTGGCGTAACGGAAAATGGCTACATGGTGCGAGAACGATATGTTGAGAAATGCCGTAACAGGAAAGGCATCGTCATTGGTAAGTTGCAGTTGTTGTATGTCTTCAGAATGAGCAGACTGCAATTCGGTAGTCGTGTCTACCGAATTGTCGGGAAGGCTTCTCTTTGTTTCGGTAGTCTCGCCTGAACAATGTGGCAAGTTGCTGGCGAATAAGCCAAATCATTTCATTCTCCAGCCGCACGTCGATTCGCGTCTGCCCGTCGTTGCTCTGCTGCCAGATGCGGTCAGTAGCTAATCCGGTAGTTTGTTAGCTGCAGGGTGTCGTGGGCGGAATACTGGTAGCGGTTGATGATGTGGAGCTGCGTGGGGAGGTCGTTGCGGATGGCGTATTCCTTCTTGACGAGGACGGTCTGGGTGTAGAGGAGGTCGGGGTGGATAAGTTGCTCCTGCGACTTGTCGAGGGTGGCTGTTATCCACTGGCCTTGCGCCTGGCTGAAGATGGCGCGGTATTCGGTGTCGCGGTTGAAGAGGTGGCATTCGGTCATGGTGTCGTCGGCGAAGCGGCTGAGGCCTTGGCAGTGGATGCGGCCTTCGGACACTGTGTAGGTGTCGAAGAGGATGCCGTTGCTGAAATAGGCGAGGATGAGGCCTTGGGGCGGGATGAGGTGTAGTGGGATATTATGCATTTTCTTTGACTCCTTCTTTATACCATTGTTCGACGAGGCGGATGTCGAGGTTGGGGTTGTAATTGTTTTTCATTTCATAGAGTATCTCGGTGGGCATGGGGATGTCGGGAGGGATGTTGCCTTGGTATTCTTCGCAGTCGAGGGTGGCGAGGGCTTTGACGTATTTTTTGAGTTTGAGTGTGAGTATGGAGAGGACGAAGGAGGCACCCATCGACAGGTTGGGATAGGATATGGGCGGATCCATGGTGTATTTTGGTGGCGGGACTTTCTCGGCGTGGCGGTAGTAGAGGTCCAGGGCAGGGAGGAGCATGACTTCGCCGTAGCCGTCGTGCTGGTTTTCGCCTATGAAGGTGTGGCGGAGTGGGGCGATGTCGACGGGGCTGCCGTCGACGGTGGCTACGCGGATAGCGGAGCCGGCGCGGATGCAGCGGTGGACGGGGAGGTCGGTGAGGTTGCAGAAGTCGGTGTAGGCTGCGGTGATGCGGAGCTGTCCTTGGATGCCCAGGAGCCGTTCGACTTCGTCGAGAAGGGCTTGTGGCTTGCACGAGGGCATGCCGCTGGCGTCGAGGAGGATGGTGTGCGAGAGGCAGACGATGTCGAATTGGGTGGCAAGGGTGGCGGTGGAGGTGTTGTCTTCATGGATGCCTGACAGGTCGATATAGGCTTCGCCAAATCCTTCTTCGGCCAGTGCGCCGAGGCTGATGCGGGGGTTGGACTGTATGTGTGCGGCGAGGTGGCGGAGGGCTTGGTCGGAGCCGTAGACGAGTCCGCTAAAGGTCTGTCCGGGACGGAGGGCGTCGTGCATGTTGCCGTTGTAGGAAACGATGCGCTCGGTTTCGGGCTTGGTGTAGCGCATGGTGGGGCACTCGAAGTTGTCGGTGAAGGTGTTGTAGAGGGTTACGTCCTGCTCGAGGCGTCGGGGGTCTTTGCCTGTTGAGAGGCGGCTGCGGAGCTCGTCGCGGTCGAGTTTGACGACGGAGAGGCTGAGCGGGACGGGGAGGAGGCGATGACGGCCGTCGGAGATGTAGGCGTTGGAGAAGGTCATCTGCCTCAGTGTGCTGGTCAGTTCTGTCTGTTCGCAGTACTGCAGGAGGGCGTTCCTGATTCCGTCGCCTGGGATATGGAGGTGTGTCTTGACGCCGTCGTTGTATGGCGCGTGGATCGATGTGGGGGTGAGGAGATGCACGGTGTATTCAAGGGCGGTGTAATGCAGTTTGTCGTTTAGCTGTAGGATGTTGGCGTGCTCGTTCTCCAGGGGGCTTATCGACAGCTGCACCTGTCCGGTGATGTCCTTGTAGCGGATGCCTAAGTGGTCGATGCCTGACAGAAAGGATTGGAGGGCGTCGACTGCTTCGCGGCGGCCATAGATGGGGGCGCAGAACAGCTGACCTTCCTTCAGCGAACGCACGGAGCAGTTGTCTTCCAGATAGAACCGCTCGTTGATGTAGAGGTCCTGGACGAACTCTCTGTCGTTGGGGAACTGGCTCTCGATCTTGTTGGCTTCGCGGATCATGCCGAGATAGCCCTGCGGATGGGCGAATCCGATGTGGATATCCAGGGGGGGCAGTCCCATCTCGACGAGGATTTGGCGGATGGGGAGGTAGGGGAATCCGAGTTCGTCGATGGGGATGTCGTAGCTGTATTGGCTGTTGAGGCCGACGCGTGAGGGGAGCGAAAGCTCGCCTATGGTTTTTATGAGTATTCCGAGCATGACGGTGGTTGCTTTTTTGTTCTTTCCGCTCGCAAGAGCAAGCGGAAGGTTAATGTTTTCGTTTTCGTGCCTATTGCGTAATAAAGTCCATGAGCTCGACGGCGTCGAACCAGGTGGCGTGCTTGTTGTTTTCGCTGTCGCGGTAGAGGGGGTCGCCTAATGTGGCTACGAGGTCGAGGCCGGCTGCTTTGGTTCGCGCAATCCAGCTGTTGAACTCTTTGGTTCCAATCTGATAGGACTGTCGCAGGACGGCTCGCTGTGAGTCGGTGAGGTGTAGCTGCTTGAGGAGTCTTATTTGGCGCATGAGGCTGCTGTAGTGGTCTATCTGGCCGATGGCTTGGCTGTCAAGGCTGTAGGGACGCAGGATGAGGGAGACTCGCTCTTTGGTGACGTAGAAGCGCTCCCTGAGCAATTCCAGTTCCTGCTGTTTCGTCTCTTCGGCTATGTTGTAATCTATCCAGTTGCCGGCGAAGCCGTTGCGCAGGTTTTTCTCCTTTTTGGCGCTCTTCTTGGCGCTGGCGCAGCACTCTTCGGCGAGGTCGAAGGCCGAATGGAAGTCGTGGCGGTCGGAAACGATGGCTATGCCGGCGCATACGTATAGCGGAACGCTGATGGAGGGGAGGCTGATGTGGCGGTTTTCGAGGTTTTTGTAGAACAGCTCGACGAAGGGGAAGGCCCAACGTGCGTTGCAGACGCAGTTGATGTCGTCGCCGGCGCGGTGTACTGTCATGAATTCGTGTTCGAAGCCGCTGGTGGCGCCTGTCGTGGTGTGGTAGAGCTCTTCCAGCTGTGCCACGGTGCGGTCCATGACGTCGGCGATGGTGTTGGTTATAGAGCGGCTGAACAGTCGTTCGAGGCGGATGACTTCTTCGTAGCTGGATGCCGATTGGAGGGCGCGGCTGATGGTGATGCCCATGTTGTTGCCGTCGGCGTGGATGACGGCGCGGAAAGCTTTCCCGTTGGCTGCGGGTGTGGTCTTTATGTCGTCGAAGGCAGGTATGAAGCCACGTTTGCGGGCTTCGTGCCGCTTGATGCGTGTCGATTCGGAGATGAGCTCTCCGGTGGTTTCGTCGTAGCCTACGACGGGTTCGCCGGTCGATGGCTCGCGTTCGACGATGGGGAGTGCGCCCATGGGCTCGAGGGTCTCGGATGAGGATTTGATGGCGTTCAATTTGTTGAACAGGCGGAAGCTGTCGTCGGCGAAATTGCCGGTGTATTCGACGGCTGCCGCTGCCATGTCGAGGTTGTAGCTGTGGTCCAGATAGTAGCGCGACACCTTGCGGATGACTTTCTGCGCCAGGGCTCCGCTCCTGAAAAGCAACAGGGCATTGCCGGCGGTGCATACAATCTGTTGTATCTTGATCCTCTTGTCTGTGAAATAGGGGATTGCACCGTCGGGGTCGTCCGAAAAGTCGCATTCGTCGAGGCGGATGGCTGGTTCGATGTGACTGAGCGAGTGGCGGATGGCGTCCTGGAGGATGTGGTTGATGAGGTCGCTGCCGCCGATGGTTTCGGTCATTGCATCGGAACGGAAGATGTAGCGTTGTATATGGCGAGTGTCGAAGATGCATAGCACTTCGCGGTCCATCAGATTATTTTCCATAGTGTTCGTAGGGTCTGAATGAGTTGAAAACGAAACGTGAGCTCTTGATGTTGGTGCCGTCGGGCTGTTGCGTCTCCACTGTCTCACGCGTGGAGCATGAGCAGACGACGTTGACGCCGTCGTGCAGCAGCTTGTCGACCAGCATGAAGAGGAATGTGAATTCGCCTGCGGCCATCACCGCATCGGCATTAGTCGCCTCAATTCGTGCCGAGTATTCGTTGACCAGCTGGCGCAGCTGCCCGGTCGAAACAGAGGGGTCTATCTGCGGGAATGGCATATCGACCACCTCGCCGTAGCGGGCTGCCGCCTCCTTCTGGGCGTCGCTCCATATCCGGTAGGGGTGGTTTGAGAAATTGAGCATCATAATCTTATCTTGTTTTGTGGCCCTGTGGCGCGCTGCGTCGGCAGGCCGTTGTTGTTCAACTTTATATAACTCATGAGGCACCATGCCGCCTGCGAGACCAGCGACGCCGTCCAGATGCCCCACACCTCATAGGGGCCGACTATGGTCAGCAGATAGGCGATGCCGGGATTTATCACCAGTACGCAGAAGGCGGCTATCCTCTTGGGTGCCTTCACTTCGCCGAGTCCGCGAAGGGCTGCGATATTGACAATCCTTGTCAGTTGCAGGAAGACGATGACAACGACACAGACGGTGTATTCTACGCCGGTGGCGACCGACTCGGCATCGCTGAAAAAGAGGGCGTAGAACCATCGGGCGCCAATCAGGTAGATGGCACTCAGCGCTGCGGCAAGTATTAGTGCCGCCCTGCGGCCCCACCGCACGTATCGCCAAAACAAATCGAACTGCTTGGCTCCGACGCTTCGTCCCGTCAGCGCCACGACCGTGCTCTGCATGCCGTCGCCGAACGCGAAGGTGTAGTTCATCAGTAGCATGGCTGTGAAGTAGACGGCGGTGGCATCGGCCGAGAGGCAGGAGACGATGAGGCTCGACAGCAGGAAGCCGATGCGGGTGAAGAGGTTCTCGAACACTATGTGGCTCGATTTGCCTACGATGTTCCGGACCATCGTGCGGTTGCGCCGCCACACGGTGAAGAAGCCTCGCAGCGACAGGAAATCGCTGTGACGCGCAAGGTACACTATGCTCACCGCGCATGAGACTACGGTGCCGGCCACGGTTGCAATGGCGTCGCCCTTTATCTCGAGCCTCGGGAACCCCCAGTGGCCTTCTATCAGGCAGTAGTTCAGCAGTATGTCTACCGCTCCCGACAGCACGCCGGCAACGAGGGTGACGTTTGTCTTGCCGATGGCTCTCATGGCTGCGTTTATGACTGTCGATATGGCCATGAAGACCATGTAGCCCGTCACGATGCGGAAGAAATCGACCGACATGGCAAGGGTCTCGGTCTGACGGCTGAACAACCGCATTACAGGCGTGGCAAACACAGAAAGCGCTATGCCCATCACGACCGAAAGGGCTATCGTCAGCCGCAGCACCCAATGGAAATAGGCATTGGCCTCCGCGCGGTCTTTCTTGCCGTAGGCTTGTGAAACAAAGATGGATACAGCTATGCCCAGTGCGAAAAAGATGGAGAAGAAAAGCAGCTTGGGCTGCGCCGTCAGCGCAACCGACGACACGGCACCCTTGCCCAGCGGCGATATCATCTGTGTGTCGATCGATGTCACCACTGCCGCAAGGAGGCTCTCCAAAACTGCTGGTATGCCGATTTTAAGTATTTCCGACTTCTCTTTGTTGCGCACCTTAATCCTCTTTGCAAGTGTTTGATGTTGTTATTCTTTTGTTCTTCAGAGTGCTTTCTTCCGGTTTGCAAAAGTACGAAAAATGACAAAGCTCCCCAAATAAATTTTAAACGGCGAATT
>CAMORS010000101.1 GCA_946624005.1 uncultured Prevotella sp.
TATCAGGTATTTGTACATAATTTTCACATACGCAAGTATGTTGGAATATGAAATTAATATGAATGTTACCGACCCCTGTCGCCGTGAGGCGATGGGGGTTTTTCTTTTTCCCGATTCTTTTTCCCGATTCTTTTTCCCGATTCTTTTCTTACTGCTCAGTCGAGCAGTCGGGGTCTGTTTTTCGCATAGCAAACCCTGTCTTCCTCCTGTTGTAAGCCGCCTCAGCGGCATGAAAAAAAGTCAAATTAGGGGCTATAGGAAAAATATTCAGCCTTTTGTATGTGCTAATTCAAAAAAAATCAGTATCTTTGCCGTCAAATTGCGTTTACAATAAAGTTTTTGGGCTATGGACGGAGAGAATAATATCAAAGGAAGGCGAAACGGTCAGTTCTATTTGGAGTATCATTCGCGCATCAACTATGCTAAGGCGCTCAACGGCGTGAAAGAGGTGATTGCCTGCTCGCTGATGAATGCCGACGAGGAAGACTGGAACAATGTGGTGCTCCACCTCAAGGGTGAGCACATCCGGGAACAGCTGTTGCAGTTAGGGACGATAGCAGCCAACACGAACATACAACCCGACCTCGACATCGCTGCCGACGAACAGGTGCTGCTCAACCTCACGGAGACGGAGCAGACAACCTTCACCATCCGCATCAGTGTGGATGGCGAGGAGGTGTTCTGCCAGGACTATCAGGTGATGCTCGAGCCCGACGACTACTATCTGCATATCGACGACGGCGAAGCTCCCAAAGAAATAACCAAGCAGACCATCTGGGAGCGCAAGCTGCTCGACTTCTCGCTGCGCAACAACCTCATCAACTGCAAGCTCGGACGACGTATCATCCCCTTCGTTTCCTTTGGCATCGACAAACTGGAGGACAACCTCCATGCCGGTGAAGACTACGTCATCGACCCCTATCCCGAAAAGCCCATCCTGCCCACCGCCGACGGTATGTACGACTCTCGCCAACAGGCCTCCCACCTCAGCGAGAAGGTGGTCGAGGAGATTCAGAAGCACCGCCACCTCATCTCCTACCACAGCGAGAAGGACCTGGAGAACGCGCTGAAGTTCGTCTTCCGTGCTTCCCGCAACTCGCTCGAAGAGAATGGTGCCAACTCGCTCTTCCTCGTGCTCGGCATGCTGAAGTGGTTCGAGAGCGAACGCAGCACGCTGGCCCGCTTCGCCCCTGTGGTGCTGATGCCCGTAGACATCATCCGTAAGTCGGGCAACAACTATGTGCTGCGCACACGCGACGAAGAGTCGATCATCAACACTACCCTGCTCGAACTCCTGAAGCAGCAGTTTGCCATCGACCTGAGCGTGCTGCAGCCCCTCCCCGTTGACGAGAGCGGCGTCGACATCATCAAGATCCTGAACACCGTGCGCCATGCCGTCAAGGATATGAAGCGCTGGCAGGTGATGGAGGAGGCCGAGCTGGGCTTGTTCTCGTTCAACAAGTTCGTCATGTGGAACGACCTGCACAACAATGCGGAGAAGCTGAAGGAGAACGTCATCGTGAAATCGCTCATGGAAGGTCTCGTCAAGCTGGAGGACGTGGACGATGTCATCGATGCGCGCGAGATAGACAAGACAAGCCAGCCGAAGGATTTCTGCATCCCCATCGACGTCGACTCGTCGCAGCTCGAAGCCGTCATCGAGTCGGGTAGGGGAAAGAGCTTCATCCTCTACGGACCTCCCGGAACAGGAAAGTCGCAGACCATCACCAACATGATAGCCAACGCCCTGTATCAGGGCAAGCGCGTCTTGTTCGTGGCCGAGAAGATGGCGGCCCTCGAAGTGGTGGAGAAACGCTTGGACAAGGTAGGACTGGCTCCCTTCTGCCTGGAGCTGCACTCGAACAAAGTGACCAAGAGCTACTTCCTCCGACAGATGCAGAAGGCGCTCGACGTGGTGCACACCAAGGAGCCTGCCGACTACCAGCAGACCTCCGAGCGGCTCTTTGCCCACCGCAAGGAGCTCATGACCTATATCGAGGCGCTCCACCGGAAGCAGCCGTCGCAGATGTCGCTCTACGACTGCATCACTCACTGCCTGTCTATCAAGGGCGAGGAGCTGAAGGGCAGTCTGCCAGCTCCCGACAAAGTGACAAAGGCCGACATGGCACGATGGACGGAAACGATAGAAGGCCTCGATACGGTATTCCGCGTGGCTGGTCATCCTACAGGGCATCCGCTCGACGGACTCTACCCGAAGGAAAGCTCGTCGGCACATCTGCAGCTGCTGATGAAAGCCGTCGATGCCTATGGCAAAGACTACGAAGAAGCGGAGCGTGCCCGCCAAGCATTGCCCTTCAGCATGGATATGGCCGATGACGACCTGGAATGGGTGGGCAAGATGACGGAGGCACTGAGCCATCTGCCCCGTCGCAATGCACAGGAGTTTGTACGCCTGAATGCCGACGACCTGGAAGACCAATGGGAAATCGTGGGGCAGAAGTGGTTCCTTCCCCGTTTCTTTGCCAAGCGTAGCTTCATGAAGAACATCAGGCAGTATGTTCCAACGGCCGACTTCGACGAGGTGCCTCAGCTCCTGGCACACCAGCGCGAATACATCGCCCAGCTGAAAGATTTCTGTCTGCGCCACAAGGCCGACTACGACCAGACGGAGCAAGCCATCTTCCAGACGATGACAAGCGAGCGACTGGCCGATATGGTGAAGCAGCGCGACAAGGTGAACGGGCGGCTCGACGCCCTGCTGAAGCTTGTCGACACAAAGGCAAAGGGTGAACGACGGCTCGCCGAGGTGTATGAGAAGACGTCGACATGGCTCTCCAACGAGGGACGGCTGAAAGACTGGTGTCTCTGGGTAGAAAAGCGCCAGCAGCTGATGAACGACGGACTGGTTGCCGTCGTCGAAGCCTTCGAGCAGCACGGAAAGCAACCCGCCGAGGTGCGCGATGCCTTGGTGAAGACGCTCTGCCACCAGCAGGCCATGCACATCGTAGAGCAGGACCCCATGCTGGCAAAGTTCAACGGACTGATCTTCGAAGACCTTGTGGAGAAATACAAACAGGCCACCTATACCTTCCAGGACCTGAGCAAGAAAGAGCTCTACTGCTCGTTGGCGGCAAAGGTGCCTTCGCAAACATTAGCAGCAACGAGCAACTCTGAGATGGGCATCCTCAAGCGCAACATCGCCAACGGCGGACGAGGCATGAGCATCCGAAAGATCATCGACCAGATACCCACATTGCTGCCCAAGCTGTGTCCCTGCATGCTGATGAGTCCTATCAGCGTGGCACAATATATCGACATGGACGGCGAGAAGTTCGACCTCGTCATCTTCGACGAGGCTTCGCAGATGCCCACCAGCGAGGCCATCGGTGCCATAGCCCGCGGCAAGGCACTCATCTGTGTCGGCGACCCGAAGCAGATGCCGCCCACCAGCTTCTTTACCACACAACAGGTTGACGAGGACGAGGCCGAGATAGACGACATGGACAGCATCCTCGACGACTGTATCACACTCTCCATGCCCGGACACTACCTCTCCTGGCACTATCGCTCGAAACACGAGTCGCTCATAGCCTTCAGCAACCAGCAGTATTACGAGGGAAAGCTGCGCACCTTCCCCAGCACAGACGACCGAAAGTCGAAGGTAAGGCTCGTACGCGTAGAGGGAACTTACGACAAGGGACACACACGGTCGAACCCCGCAGAAGCCCAGGCCATCGTCAAAGAGGTGATACGGCGTCTCGAAGACCCCGAGTTGCGCAAGTTCAGCATCGGCATCGTCAGTTTCAGCAAGGTGCAGCAGAACCTGATAGAAGATATTCTCATCGACGAACTGGCTCAGCGGCCAGAACTCGAACAGCTGACGATGAACATGGAGGAGCGCATCTTCGTCAAGAACCTCGAGAATGTGCAGGGCGACGAGCGCGATGTCATCCTCTTCTCTGTAGGCTACGGTCCTGACATCGACGGACGGGTGTCGATGAACTTCGGACCGCTCAACAACGAGGGTGGCGAGCGTCGACTCAACGTGGCTGTCAGCCGTGCACGCTACGAGATGATTGTCTTTGCAACGCTCAGAGCCGAACAGATAGACATGAACCGCTCGAAGGCAAAGGGTGTGGAAGGACTGAAACACTTCATCGAGTTTGCCGATAAGGGATTCTTCGATGCCGAACAGCAGCTGCCCCTCTTCCAGACAGAGAGCGAAGAGGGCGGCAACGATCGCGAGATGATCAGCCTCATCGCCGAAGAGCTGCGCCAGCATGGCTACGACGTGATGACCGACGTGGGCCGCAGTCAGTTCAAGATAGACATCGCAGTGGTCAATCCCACCAACAGCGACGAGTATATCATGGGCATCCTCTGCGACGGCCGGAAATACTATGACACCAAGACCGTCCGCGACCGCGAGATTGTGCAGACAGGTGTGCTGAAAGGACTCTCGTGGAACATCATGCGCGTCTGGACTGTCGACTGGTATGCCAACCGCGACAAGGTGGTTGAGCGCATCCTCCACAGACTGGAAGACATCAAGAACAACATCAAGCCCAAGGCCGATGCTTCCGAAGAAGCCAAGAAGATAGCGGCCAAGGCCTTCAACGTCAACGACCTCAAGGTGGAGAAGACCACCGAGTATCAACTCCCGAAAGCCTATCAGAACAAGGACATCGGACTCATCCCGCCCTCCGAGATACAGAAAGCTGTGGCCTACACGGTAGAGCAGACCGTCTCCATTCCTAAGGAAGAACTCTATCGGCAGGCTGTCCGCGTGTTGGGATTCGCTCGCCGCACTACCCGTTCGGATGCTGTCATCCAGCATGCCATCGACTATCTCGAGGTGATGGGACGTGTCGTTGTCAGCGACAATATTGTCACCCTCAAATCCTAATTCATCAATCGTCAATAGAAAATAGAAAATCGTGTTACGTTTCCTCCGCAACTGGACATTGCCCGTGGCTATCACTGTGGGCACTTTGTCCTATCTGCTCTTCTACCTCACGCCGGCCCTTGACGGGGCAGGCGATGTCTTGGGTCGCATCTTCGACACCATCTTCCCGCTCTCTGTCTTTTCAACGCTCTTCGTCACCTTCTGTAAGGTTGACTTCCATCAGATGAGGCCCCACCGCTGGCATCTTGGTGTGCTGCTGGTGCAGATTGTCCTCACCGCTGTCAACGTTGCCGCCATCCTTCTCCTCCATTCGCACCTTCGCAACCTCGAAGCCTCGCAGCTCGAAGGCCAAGACGGCCTCCTGCTGCTCGAAGCCGTCCTCACTTGCGTCATTGCTCCTTCGGCAACAGCAGCACCCGTCATCGTCGGAAAACTGGGAGGCAACATCTCCACGATGTCGGCCTTCACCGTTATATCATCTTTCGCCCAAGCACTCATCATACCCGTCGTGTTCCCGTTGCTCGAGCCATCGGCCGACCTCTCTTTCTGGGCAGCCTTCCTCGTCATCCTGCGTAAGCTTGCACTGGTGTTGCTGCTACCGCTGTTGCTCGGTTGGACGGTGCAGCACACGTCGCAACGTCTGCATCTGTGGATCGCTTCGAAGCCCAATCTCAGCTTCTATTGCTGGGCCTTCTCGCTTGCCATCACGGCAGGCATCACGGTGAAGAACATTGTTCACAGCGAGGCATCGTTAGTGCTCCTCGCAGCCATTGCCCTTGCCACCCTCGTTGTGTGTTTCGTGCAGTATGCTCTCGGACGTGGGGTGGGCCATTGGCTGGGCGAGCCGCTCAACAGCGGGCAGGCACTGTTTCAAAAGAACACAGCCCTTTCCATCTGGGTGTCTTATATCTATCTCAACCCCGTTGCCTCTGTCGGTGCTGGCTGCTATGTGCTGTGGCAGAATGTCATCAACAGCCTCGAGATATGGCAATACCAAAGAAAGCAAAAAATATGTATAAAGTAAGAATAACCAAGTCGCTCCGAAACATCGCGCTGATGATGCTTCCGCTTTGCCTGCTGTTGCTGCAAGGAGGCAAGGCCGCTGCACAGGTGCAATATAACATGTCGAAACTGTCGCCCATGCTCCGCAAGGCCGTGATGAGCCATTCGCGCACCCTCGCACCCTCGCACCTCGCACCCCTCACCCCTCACCTCTCACCTCTCACCTCTCACCCCCGTGTCTGTGCCTTCGTGCTCTTAGACGGCAGCGATGCCGAAGAGGTGCTGTCGGCTCACGGATGCCGCTCGCTGGCCAGCTATGGGGCGTTGCATATTGCCGATATCCCGCTCAGGCAGTTGGGCCGTCTCTCCAACAACCGTCATGTCATGCGCATCGAGGCGCGTGAGCCGAACACCCTATTGCTCGACACCACACTCCTGATGAACGACATCCTGCCCCTGCACCAGGGAACCAACCTGCCACAGGCTTTCACTGGGCAAGGGGTTGTTGTTGGTGTGGAAGACATCGGCTTCGATCTTACCCATCCCAATTTCCGCTCCGTCGATCTCTCCGAACTGCGCATTCGCCGCTTCTGGGATCATTTGTCGGAAGACACCATCGACAGCCAGATGTATGTCGGAGCCGAATATACCACGCCCGACGATATCCTTGCTTACGCCCATTCGCGCGACGGCCTGGCCCAGTATCATGGCACACATACGCTCGGCATTGCTGCCGGAACAGGCTTTGGCACTCCCTATCGCGGCGTTGCCTTCGAGAGCGACATCTGTCTGGTCAGCAATACCGTGAGCGCCGATACGGCGTTTATCAATCCTGACGATGAGTATAAGTATACCTCAGCCACCGACATGCTCGGCTTTAAGTATATACTGGACTATGCCGAGTCGCAGGGAAAGCCTTGCGTGGTTTCCTTCAGCGAGGGTTCGCATCAAGACTTCGAAGGCACCGACCAGCTGATGTACGCCTTCCTCGACAGTCTGGTAGGCCCGGGGCGCATCATTGTTGCGTCGGCAGGCAACGAAGGCCATTACAGTACCTATCTGCATAAACCATCTGGAACGGAGCGGCTCAACACCTATATCGCCAACGGACCCAACAATGCCTATTTCTCTATGCGTGCCGACAAACATTTCGACCTCGCCGTGCGATTCTATATCGACAAAGAGAATCCCTACGAGCATCTCCTTCATTCTGCCGACGTCTATGCCGAAGCCGACTCGCTCGTGGAGGACACGCTCCTCATCGGCGAGGATACCTATATCGTGAAGATGGCAGGCTATCCTTCGTGCTACAATCCGGAGGAGATGGCCTTCGAGGTCTTTATACAGGTGGCGCAGCGCAACTTCGGCTATTCTGTACCCGTCGAGGTGGAGGTTGTCGGAGAGGAAGCCGATGTAGAGATCTTCCGCGTCGCAGGAAAGTTTAAGTATAAAGACAGGCAAGCCTACGACGAGGGACCCGGTGAAGCCTCCCACAGCATCTATTCGCCTGGCAGCGCTCCTGCCGTCGTCTGTGTAGGGGCCACCTCCTATCGGCAAGGCTATACCGACATCAATGGAAAGTATTGGAAGCGCGACTGGGGAAGCGGTGGTGTCAAGGCTCAGTATTCCAGTGTCGGACCCACTTTCGACCACCGCACAAAACCCGACGTCGTGGCCAACGGTACCAATGTCATCTCCTCCTCCAGCTCGTTCTATTACGAAGCACATACCAACCCCGCAGGACATTATGTCTACACGGGTATGTCTGAATACGACGGAAGGCAGTATCCCTGGCGCAACGAGTCAGGCACGTCGATGTCTACTCCTGCCGTCGCTGGCACTATAGCACTATGGCTGCAAGCCAAGCCCGACCTCACGCCACAAGAGGTGCGCGAGGTGATGGAGCATACCTGCCGACCGATAGACGATGTCTCTGAACGCCCCAACAACCTATGGGGCTATGGCGAGATAGATGCCTATAGGGGCCTGCTCTATATCCTTGGCTATTCTGGCATCGAGGCAATCTCACAGGAACAGCCTCGTGGCGTACGCTTTGAACTCAACGGCGACGCACAGCTGACCATCTGTCTTGACAAGTCGGCTGAGAAGCCGCTGCAGCTTACCATCTACCAGTCGTCCGGACAGGTGGTAGCCCACCACATCCTACCTTCTGGCAGCGACCGTTACACAGTCAGCCTTGCACAGCTCCCACACGCTGTCTATGCCCTTCAGCTCGACAGTCAAGAGCCTACCTTCAAGGGTTCTACGCTCATACGTCGTTGATGCCCCACCGTCCTGTGGGGGCGGAACAGCGCATAAG
>CAMORS010000102.1 GCA_946624005.1 uncultured Prevotella sp.
ATAACCTCATATATTATATATAAGGTATACAACGTGTCTGCTGACTGTAGGACGCTCCGTATCTTTGTTTAAAGTACCTTTTTCTATTGCCCGGCACAAAGCTGGACAAAACTGAAAGACGGTTGCTTTTGTACCCGTTGTACAAACATAGCTCCGAAGAGTTTTGTTATACAAACGCTTATCTTGTACTACTATTACCTGTTCATGTAAGCTTTTCAAAGATCTCTTTCTTTGTAGCTCTCGATTTTCTCGAAAGCGGATGCAAAGGTACGGTGTTTTTTCGAACCCACCAAACATTTTCGGAACTTTTTTCAAAAAAAGCGCGATTTTTTCTGTTTTTATTACAAAACAACAACAAAACAGCCCTCAAACGACAGAAAAAGTGTAGTAAAGTGACATGACCAGGAAAATGACCGAACGCTGGTCATCGTGTGACCAAACGTTGGTCATCATGTGACCCAATATTGGTCATGGCAAGACCAAACATTGGTCATCTGCTTATCAATGATCAGATAAAAAGTGATAAGAAAAGCGCGCGTACCTATTATATATAATAAAGGTACGCGCGCGTAAGGGATTTTTGTGATGATGCAAATAAAAAAGATCAGAGCAGCTGTTGCAGTTGGGTGATGATTCGGTCGGGAATCGTTTCGTCTTCCACCTTGTCGTCCCAGCTCTCGCCCTTGAACCACACGGTGTGGCAGCCTAAAGAGCGAGCGGGAACAATGTCTTTCGAGATGCTGTCGCCCACGACGGTCACCTCCTCGGGCTTCAATTTGAGCGCCTCGACGCCCAAGGCGAAGATGCGGGCATCAGGTTTACGAATGCCCACAACGGCCGACTCGATGACCTTTTGGAACAGATGGGCCATGCGGAACTCCTGCAGCACTACGTTGATATTACCATAGAAATTGCTCACCAGCACCATGGGCATGTTGATTTGCTCAAGCACCTGCCGGCTTTCGGCCGTCACCTCGCGCACTTGCGTGTAGAGGTTGTCGAGCAGGGAGAGCTGTGTGGTGGTGAAGAGTTTCTTGTCGGCCGTCCAATAGCCTTTGGTGAAAAGATACTCCATCTGGAGGCGCAGTTTCACGTCGAGCAGTTTTTTGAACGTCCAGGTGGGCGTGACGATGGGATTGCGTCCCAAGGTACGCTCAGCATAGACATAAGCTTCGCGGTATTGTTCCCACGAAACCGGTATGTCCGCCCTTTCGTAGGCGTGCCAGATGACTCGTCCCCAGTGGTTGCCACGGGTGTCGAGCGTTCCTCCGTAGTCGAAGATATAAGCTTTCATTGACATAAAGAATTAGAAGGTGAGTCGCATCATCAGTCGGATGCCGTGCTTATGGGCAGTGGGCAGGTCGAGGTAGTTGAGACGACGAACATACTGGATGTGCAGAATCTTGAAGATGTTGTGCACACCTGCAATCAGCTCGACATAAGGCTTCTTGCGGTCCATGACATGCGCACCGTCGGGGAACATCATGAGTATGGGGTCGTTGGCGTTCTGTTCGAGGAAGGGGTTGTTCTTGTCGGAGAGGTCGCCCCAGAGCATCTTCACGCCGATGAACTCGCGCCACTTGAGCTTTTTGAGCAGCGGAATGCGGTTGAATATCTTACCGTTGAGGTCCCATGAGAGGTCGGCCGAGACGTACCGGTCGTTGAGGAACTCCATGTTGTTGACGAGATTGAACGTCTCGTCTTCGATGATATACGACAGGTTGGCAGCCGGCATGATGAGCAGCGGGTAAGGCACCTTATTCCACTGGATACCACCCTTGACGTAGAGGTCTATCTTTCCCCAGTTGTGGGGCATCCAGAAGCGCTTGTAGATGGTAGCCTCAGTGAAGTTGTACGAGTAGTCGCCTCCGAGGAAGCCTTTCAGTCCGAGCGTATGTCCGAGCGTGAAGACAGGTGCATCGAGGTTGATGGGCAGTCGTCGCTGCTTGGTATTGATGAACGTCTCGCCCGGTGCGAAGCGTATCTGCGCATGCAGCTCGGTGGTACGTATCTTGCGCGACTGGACATAATGCACGTTGGGGTCGGCAAAGACGGGCATGGGATGACTGAAATTGGTCCACAGCGATCGGTCGTGACTCTCCGACATCGGTATGAAGAAGAGTTCGCCTGCCGCCTCGTTCTGTTCCGTTTTCAGTGATACCGTTGTCTTGAAACCAAACTCCTCCTCACGTTCGAAGGTGAGCGACTGTCGGTTGTAGAAGAGCATCTTGTCGACGGTGCTCCACTTGAAGGCCGTGAATACATTATCCTTGTCGGTATGGACGAACTTGTCCGATGGCGACTCGATGTCGTACGACGAGCTGAAGGTCAGCGTGCGCTGCGGGAACTCGCGCGGCAGATAGTTCTTCTTGTTGAACGAATAGATGAGGTCGCCCTTGTAGTACCACTTCTTCGAACCCGTACCGTAGGCCACATAGCCGCGGACGAAGAGGTTCGAGTCGAGGTTGGCTGTTGTCTGCGCACTCAGGCGGAGGCGTATGTCGTCGATGAAGTTGCTGGTGAACATGGTGTTGATGGGGCCGATGTCTACTTTCGACGGATGCTTCTTCGTGCCAGTATCGACGAAGTTCTCGACGAAGGCTCGAAGCACAAACATCACATACTTGAAGCCCTTTATCTTCTCGATGCTGGCGAGGAAGTCGCCCATTCCCTCCTCGCTCTTTGTGAGTTTGACAGAGCGGAACTCGTTCCAGAACTCATCGCCCCGCATCTTGGCATTGGCCTCGTGTCGTTCCTTCTGTTTCCCCTTGAAGAGTTTCTTGTTGATTTCCTCGAAGGCATAGTCTTGCATTCGTGTTGTCTTGATGACGATAGCCTTGCTCAGGAAGCTGGCCACCTTCAGTTCTACGAACATATCGTCTTCGGAGAGCACCCACTCGCCGTTATCGAGCTGCTCGTAGGTCTGCCTCACCTGCATGTTGTCGACGAAGTTGACATCGCTCTTCTTCGGAATAGTCAGGTTGCACTGCTTCACGTGCAGCGAGCTGTCCTTGAGGATATAGAGTTCGCCGCGGAAGCCGAAGTCCTGCTGGTTGTTGGGCATAAACTGGATGTGGAAGCACGAGTCGCGCCCCACCTTCACCGTATCTTCTATATAGTATCGGTAGAAGCTGATGGCTCCCTTTCCGATGGGCGACGTGAAGGGATATTGGAACAGACGAATCTCGTCGTCGTAGATATCGACGTCGGTGAAGACATCCTTCAGGGCCGTTGTCAGGATGTCGCCCGTCTCGAAGAGTTCGTTGATGCCGGTAGAGTTCTGTCCCATGACGATGGTCTTCTCGCTCTTGGGATTCTTGCGATAGATATGTCGCGTCACCGTCTCGTCGACGCTGATGGGCAGGATGAGCTTGTTGTTCAGCTCGCAAGGCTCCACCTGGTTTTTCAGCCATTGCCGTTTGTTGAAGAACTCGTTGTTCAGCGCCGTTGGTGTTATCTCATTGAAGGCGAGCGTCATTTTCTGGTACCTGTTGTACTGATAGAAGTCGTGGTTGGCCAGGTCGGTCTTCTTCTTGGCAGCTATGACGCGCCGCATCAGCTCGACGGCCGGGTTGTCCTTTCTCGAATAGCGGTTGCGCTTCGCCTTGACGGTGACGTTGGCCAACTGCGTGTCTTCGGGTTTCAGTCGGACACGCAGATAGTTGTCGAGGCCTTTGGTGATGAGCATCTTCAGCGGTTTGTAGCCCACCGCTGAGAAGGTGAGGTACCATCCTTCGCGGCGGTCGATGGAAAACTGTCCGGAGGCATCTCCCGCCACCATGACATGGTGTCCCTTATAGACGGCACTGGCGTATGGTATGCTGTCGCCGGTATTGTCGTCGACAATAACACCCTTGATCTTCTGTGCCTGCACGTTGCAGACAGCCAGAACGAGGCATATTGCAAATAAAACGTATCTCTTCACGATTTCTGTTTTTTCAATTCTTCGACTTTTCTATTTCCATCGTCAGCCGCTGGCAGAGACTCTCGTGGCGATGGTGCATATAGATATAGAGGAGGCTCATGATGATGATTTCAACGAGGAAGTAGAGCCAGGGGATGTTCAGCAGACAGGTGGCATAGATGGTGATGGCGCGGACGTTGAAGGTCAGGATGTTGGTGAACTTCATCAGCGGACGACTGCCGACGATGAACTGCTCAGCAATCTCGCTGCTTGCAGCTTGCTCCTCGCTCCTCAACGCATTGTATTGCTTGAAGAACTCCTGGAAGCGCGGGGTGCGCCGCTCCTGACTCTTGCAATAGTTGGCATAATTATAAAAGAACAGGCGGTCGAGCCATTTCTCCTTGGGCAGCGACTCGTAGACGGCACGCTGCTGCCGGTAGTTGTCGAGCTCGCTGCCCTCCTTGCCTTTCAGGAAGAAGAGGTGAATCTGCCGATAGTAGTCGGCCAGCGAGCTCTGCGGCGAATGGCACATCACACCAGCCACGAAAGCCAGCACCCAGATGCCGATGCCCCAATGTGTGTTCGTGCCGGGAATAAACTGTCCCTGCATCCTCAGGCAGAGGGCTACATAGATGGCAAAGAACCAGAGGTCGCCCGAGAAGCCGTCGAGCATGCGCCCGATGAGCGTCTTCTTTCCCGTCAGGCGGGCCATCTGCCCGTCGGTGGAGTCGCAGAAATTGGCCAGCATCAACAACACGACACCCATGATGTTGTGCCACAGGTTGGTGTGGTAGAACATGAATCCCGCCCCGACACCGAGGAAGATGGAGAGGATGGTGATGGCGTTGGGATGGACGCCGAGCTTGTTCCAGAAGATGGCGAACACCAAGCCAATAGGCCGGGTAAAATAGACATCAAGCCACTCCTCCGTATCTTTTGATTTCATCGATGCCTGCAGCATCTCTTTAAACTCCGTATATCTCATTTTCAAACTATAATTCTATAATTGTCTCAATTCTTTAATTCTATAATATTCTAATTTTCCTACGATGGCCGCTGCCGCTTCCTCTCTGCATCGCGAGAAGCTGGGCCAGTCGTTGAAGTCGATGATGGCAAACGTGCCGTCGGCCCGCACGATGGCATCACCGCCATAGATGCTGACACCCGTCAGCTGTGACAACCGTTCGGCATCGTGGTGCAGCACCGACACATCGAACGTGTAGTGGTGGGCCTGGCCGTTGCGTTTCTCGTCGTCGAACTTCGTCTGTCCGTCGTCGGTGGGATAAGTGATGCGGAAGAAGTCTGTCCCCTCGACGCCATAGAACTTCACAAGGTCGCCCACCTCGTGCGTCGTGACGACGATGTCGGCAATGCCTCTTTCGCGAAAACTGCTGACCACCTGGCGCAGCTGCTCTGCGTCTTGGGCGTACTGCACATCGCCTTTGCTTTGGGCTGCCATATCGCCGCGCTTCACCCAATAGCCCGTTTTGCTCTCTACAGGACTGTCTACGTCAACCATCTGCGCCGCCGGTATACCATGCCGACGCATGGTCGATTCCACATTCAGACGGGAGAAGACGCTCAAAGCCCGGGCACTGTTGACAACACGCACACCCGCTTCTTCAGCCTGCCGGAGCAGTTGGATGGTATGCGGCAGACGTCCCATCGTCAGAATGAGATCGGCTTCAGGAAGACTTGTGAGGCTCTCTTCGTCGGCATACTCCGTCGCGATGCTGGCAGCCTGCAGGCGACGCCCCACGGCTTCCAGTATCATCCGGTCCTTCTCCACCGAGTTGGGTGAGAATTGCGGGGCACGACTGACGAGCAGCGTCCTCATGAGAGGAACCTTTCTGCCGTCAGGATGTCGGCTGCATGGTCGATATCGAGAATCTTTCCGAAGGGGAAAGCCCGCAGGCGCAGACCCTCTGCAACAAGGGCGCGCTGGAAGTTGCGCATGCGCGACTCGCCTCGAAGGATGCACCCGTTGAGCACATCGATGCAACGGGGCGTCAGTCCATAGATACCTCCTGAGATGAAGTGGGGATGGTCTGTCTGGTCGAAGAATCCCGTGATACTGCCATCGTCGGCCACCTCTACGTGCAGGGGTTTCTCGTCGTCGATGAAGTCGGTGACGCCCATCAGCGCATCGACATCGTCGGCCTCACGGAAGGCGCGGACATAGCTACGAAACTCTTCTTCGCGGAAAATAGTGTCTACGGTGGTGAGCACAAACTGCCCATCGGTCAGGAAAGGACTGATGGCGTGAAAGCTGTGCATCGAACTGGGTGTTGACTTCACGACGTAGCGCAACGGAATGCGCCTACCGTCGAGGCCGTTGGCCTGGATGTCGCGGAGGTGCTGCTCCACCAGCGGTGTCAAGTCGTTGCATATGACCACTATCTCGGTGGCATCGTTGTCCATAAACACCCTGATGAGCCTGTCGATGAGCCGTTCGCCATGAATCCGCACCAGCGGTTTCGGCGCATCTATTCCCTCACTGGCCAACCGCGAACCCTCGCCGGCCGCTATGATTGCATACTTCATATTGTCAAGCAATTACACTTTTAAAAGTGCAAAGGTATAGTTTTTTTTCGTATTCCGAAAGGATTACAACGATTTTTATAAAAAGCCAATACTCTTTAAAATACAGTGAAGCGGAAGAAAAGACACTAAAGAATCATAAAAAGCACACGAAATTATTCAATTCAAATTATTTGATTTGCATAATTCAAAATAAATAATTAACTTTGCAGCATAAAAAAGTTATCATCATGGAAAATCCTTTTGTACTTGTAGGCAAGATCAAGCCTGCTTATTTCTGCGACCGCAAAGAAGAAAGCGAACGCATGGTGCGACAAGTGACCAATGGGGCCAACGTCGTACTGATCTCACCACGCCGACTCGGAAAGACAGGGCTTATCGACTTTTGTTTTGAAAAGCCGCAGATCAAACAACATTACCAGACAATCTTCATTGACATTCTGCGCACTTCCTCGCTCAACGAATTCACGTACCTGCTGGGGCGATCTGTATTCGACACATTAGGACGGCGGAGCCAAAAGATGATGAAACGTATCGTGGCAACAATGAGGTCGCTGAGCGGCAGCTTTGGCTACGATCCCATAAACGGTATGCCGACATTCGACATCCGACTGGGCGACATCACCAATCCGGAATACACCCTGG
Organism: uncultured Prevotella sp.; assembly: GCA_946624005.1. Classification (GTDB taxonomy): domain Bacteria; phylum Bacteroidota; class Bacteroidia; order Bacteroidales; family Bacteroidaceae; genus Prevotella. Next base: position 7,091 of record CAMORS010000102.1, read on the forward strand.
AGGAAATTTTCACCTGCATTGAGCAAGCCGACAAGCGATGTATCATCGCTGTCGACGAGTTTCAGCAGATTTGCAACTATCCTGAGAAAAATATCGAAGCCCTGCTACGAACCCACATACAACGTTCTACCAACGCAAACTTCATCTTTTCCGGCAGCGAGCGCCACTTGATGGGCAACATGTTCCTTGATTCGGCACGCCCTTTCTACAACAGTGCCGACGTCATGATGCTTTCTCCCATACCCGAAGAAAAATATCTTGCATTCGTAAAACAACATTTTGATGAAAGCGGCAGACAAGTTGATGACGAAGCTGTTCTCAACGCCTACCAAGCCATCGAAGGCAACACTTACTACCTACAGAAAATATTCCATGACATCTATGCCTGTCTTGACACTGGAGCCACGCTACAGACCTCACATGTAGACGAAGCACTTCAGCGGCTCATCGGTGAAAACCATCAGAAATACAGTGAGATACTCTCAAGGCTCAGCCTTTCACAGAAAGAACTTCTCTATGCCATAGCAGAAGAGGGACATGCCAGAAGTATAACGTCAGCCAACTTCATCCACCGTCACCACCTCAAGTCAGCAAGTAGCATTCAGGCTGCCACGAAGAAGCTCCTCGAATATCACATCCTCTCTATTGAGGCAGGCACCTACTATATCGAAGACCAGCTCATGCAACGATGGTTGGTGCAGTAGTTTTCTGAGCTGCCACTAATGGAGAGCTGTTTTTTTCTACAAAAATGCTTGGCCGTCCGAAATATTATTCGTAATTTTGCACCGTCACCTCTCTGACAGGAGGACGGGTCATCAGACAAAAGAACATATAGAACAGAAGTTGAATATATAAAAACAGAGGAAAACCAAGAAACAGACAGTACACAGCCATCGACAGGGATGAGGAACACCATGCGTGCTGCCCGCCCACAAGGGAGTTTACAAAACCGCATTCTACAAACCAAACGGAATGGCGCGTCGCTCCCATCTGTACTTCGTTGGATATAGA
>CAMORS010000103.1 GCA_946624005.1 uncultured Prevotella sp.
TAGTGCGCAAAAACTGACCTTCAAGGATTTCCGGCAATAGCTGATAGCGATAGTTTCGAAAAAAAATGAACGTTTTTCTTCCCAAATATTTGGTTATTTGGAATAAATATATTACTTTTGCGATATGTACGATAGAATTAGAGCAGCAACATATACGAAGGAGTTCGAAGAATACTATCAAAACTTGCCTCAGAAGATAAAAGACAAATATGATTATGTGTTCGAAATCATGCTGACAAAATACGTTGTCAGTACAAAGTTTGTCAAACGTCTTGAGAAAACTGAGTTCTATGAGATGCGTGTGTCAGTCGGTAACAATGAGTATCGCACTGTGCTGTTCGCCATTGACGCAGACAATTTTATGGAATGTCATCGTATGGTGATGCTCAATTCTTTCGTAGAAAAAAGCTCGAAGCAGTACCCAGCCGAGATCAAGAAAGCAGAACGACTATTAAAAGCATGGGAGGACAGTTTATGATAAAGATTAGTGAAGAAAAGTGGGCAAAATTGCCACAGATTGATGACCGTCTTACCGAGAGGTACGGTCCTGTTGGTTCACCGTCACGCAAAGAGTTTCAGGCAAAGGCTGAAGCTTGGTATTATGCTGAGTTGCTGCGGGATGAGCGCAAAAGGCAGAAACTGACGCAGCAAGAATTGGGTGAACGCATCGGCAAGAAGCGTGAATACATATCTTCACTTGAGCGAGGACAGACAGACATGCAGCTCAGCACGTTCATGCTCATTGCCAATGCGCTGGGATTGAGATTTTCTTTAGTCGTGGGTTAGAAGGCACTTGATTGCTACCCTTGATTATATCATGAGTACCAAGCAGGGCATGTCTTCAGCTGCGGATGAGGTTGCGTCCTGCATCGATGCGGAGGAAAATGAACAGCAGGATGGTGAAACCCCACAGCGACGAGCCGCCATAGCTGAAGAAGGGTAGGGGGATGCCGATGACAGGCGTCAGTCCCACTACCATGCCTACGTTGATGAAGACATGGAATAGGAAGATGGAAAGCACACAATAGCCATAGACACGCCCAAACTTGAACGGTTGTCGCTCAGCCAGATGGATGAGCCGAAGAATAAGGGCAAGAAACATCAGCAACACAAAGGCACAGCCCAGGAAGCCTTCTTCCTCGCCGACGGTACAGAAGATGAAGTCGGTGTCCTGTTCGGGCACGTACTTCAGCTTCGTCTGCGTGCCGTTGAGGAATCCCTTGCCCAACAGACCACCCGAGCCGATGGCTATCTCGCTCTGATGCACATTATAGCCGATGCCCTGCCGCACCTCTTTTTCGTCGGTCACCAGCCCGAGGATGAGCTGGATGCGCTGTTTCTGGTGCTTCGGAAGATGCTCGAGGGCATAGTCGGCAACATTGAAGAAGACGAGCGACCCAAGGGCGAAGAGCGCAATGAAATAGTAGTTGCGCAGGCGTGTACTGAGTCCCTGGAACACAAGATATCCGATGGTGGCAGCCGCCAGCGAAAGCATCACCCATACAACATCGAAGGGAACAATCAGCTTCGAGACGAGCAGCGCCCCTACCGCCACCAGGGTGCTGATGCCGATGATCTGCCAGCATATCTTCCGGTTGTGACAGAAAACGTACACCATGCCTGCGGTGAACACCTGTACGAGGACGAGCACGACAAACTTACCGAGCGAGGTGGGTGTCGACCAGATCATCACCTCTTCGTAGCGGATGCCGACAACGAAGTAGACCACCATTGCTACGGCTGTGAACAGGATGCTACCCGTCATTCCCTCGCGGTAGAACATCAGGAAGAACGACACATAGACGAGTGCCGAACCGGTCTCCTTCTGCAGGACGATGCAGAGCATGGGCAGCACGACGATGGCGCAAGCGATGGCGAAGTGCTTCCAGTTGTGGATGGTGACACCATAGGTGCTGAGGAACTTTGCGATGGCGAGGGCCGTTGCAAACTTCGCAAACTCTGCGGGCTGTATTCGCAGCGGGCCCATGACGAGCCACGATCGCGATCCTTTTATCTCGTGCGGGTTGAAGATGGTGGCGATGAGCAGCAGGATGAGCAGACCGTAGATGACGTAGGCCAGATAGTCGTACAGACGGTCGTCTATCATGATGAGCACGAAACCCAACACAATCGACGTACCTATCCACACCACCTGCATTCCTGAGCGCGTGTCGAGGCTGAGCAGATCGGTTTCGCCATAGGTGTAGCTGGCACCGCAGACGCTGAACCATCCGCACACCAAGAGGACGATGTAGATAAGGATGGTCAGCCAGTCGAGCGACCGCAGTATCCCAGGTTGTTTCTTATTCTCGTTCATGCAAAACCTTCAATTCTCAATTATCAATTCTCAATTGTCAATTATCAATTGTCAATTATCAATTATCAATTATCAATTCTCAATCACCGTTCCCCGTCGCCGTAGGCGATATGTCGGTGTTGATACTCGCTGGCTCGCCGCTCGGAGGCTGGCGAGAGCTTGCCGTTGATATACTGCTCGATGATCAGACCGCCTATCGGCACACCGAAATGCGCACCGAAGCCACCATTCTCCACGTAGACGGCGACGGCTATCTTCGGATGGTCCATCGGAGCGAAGCCCATGAAGGCAGAGTGGTCGCGCCCTTTGTTCTGCGCCGTACCGGTCTTACCGCAGATGATGATGTCGCCACGGTTCAGTGCCTTACACGTTCCGCCCAACACCGAGGCACGCATACCCTTGGCGATATATTCATAGGCCCAGGGGGCAGCCTTCGAGTAGTGCTTCTCGCGGAACTCCTTCCTGAGCGGTTCGCCCTTCACCTGCTTCACCACATGCGGCGTGATGTAATAGCCGCGGTTGGCGATGGTCGCCCCGAGGTTGGCTATCTGCAGCGGAGTGAGCGACACCTCACCCTGTCCGATGGAGATACTGATCACGGAGAGCGCATTCCAGCGACCCAGACGACTGTCGTAATAGTCGGCGTTGGGTATCATGCCGCGTTTCTCACCCGGCAGGTCGATGCCGAGTTTGTAGCCGAACCCCATCGACACCATGTAGTCGCGCCAAGTGTTCATCGCCTGCTGGATGGTCTTGTACTTCTTGCGGTTGTTGAGCATATAGTAGAGTCCCCAGCCGAAATAGCCGTTGCACGATGTGCTGATGGCAGGGATGAGGGGCAGCGGGGAGGCATGTCCGTGACAGCCCATGCGCATACCGCCGCACACAAAGCCGCGGTGGCAGGGATAGAGCGTCGTCGTAGGGTTGGTGATGCCCTCGGTGAGGAAGGTGGCTCCCTGCGAGGTCTTGAACGTTGAGCCCGGTGGATAGATACCCATGATAGAGCGGTTGTAGAGTGGCTTGCGGGGGTTCTGCTGCAGCATGCGGTGAATCTTGCCGCGCTGTCGGCCCACCATCAGACGCGGATCGTAGGTGGGCGACGACACCATGCAGAGCACCTCTCCCGTGCTGGGCTCGATGGCCACGATGCTGCCTATCTTCCCTTCCATGAGTCGCTCGCCGAGAGCTTGCAGCTCAACGTCGATGCTGAGCGTCAGGTCCTTGCCTGCCACGGGCTTGCGGTCGAGGGCCCCGTTTTGGTAGCTTCCCTGTATGCGTCCGTGGGCATCGCGCAGCATGATCTGCACACCCTTCTCGCCGCGCAGCTCCTTCTCGTAAGAGCGCTCGATGCCCAGCTTGCCGATATAGTCGCCCGGCTGGTAGTAGTCGTCTTGCTCGATATCGGCAGGCGACACCTCGGCCACGTCGCCCAGGATGTGGGCAGCATAGGGGTAGACATACTGTCGCAGACTGCGCCGCTGTACATAGAAGCCGGGGAAGCGGTACATCTTCTCTTGGAACACGCTGAACTCCTCCTCCGTCAGCTGGCTCATGAAGAGCTGCTGCGTGAAGTTGGAGAAGCCCGGGTTCTTGCTCCTGTCCTTGATGTTGGCCATCCGCTCGTCAAACTCCTCGCGCTCGATGCCCAGCGTCTTGCACAGTTCCAGTGTGTCCAGGTGGCCTTTCGCCTCGTTCAGGATCACCATGATGTCGTAGGCATGCTGGTTGTACACCATCAGGCGGCCCTTTCGGTCGCTGATGGTGCCGCGTGCGGGGAAGTCGATTTTCTTGAAGAAGGCGTTGCTGTCGGCATTCTTCTTGTAGTCGTCGCTCACGATTTGCAGCGTGAACAGCCTGATCAGGTAGATGACGATCACCACGATGGCCACCCCGCCAATCACATATTTCCGGTTGTCCAGTTCGTAGTCGCCTTTCATTGTTTCCTGTCGAAAAGGTTGCCGATAGCCAGTACGAGGACGATGGTCAGCAGGAAGCTGCTGCCCGTCGACCAGAGCCATTGTTGCCAGTTGAAGAAGCTGAAGGCTTCAAGGGCGAAGAAGGTGAGCGTCAGGATGAGGGTAAGGAGCGAAGCGTAGTAGACGTATTTCGCCACACCCATCGTGCGTATCGTGGGAGGCATATCCTCAGCGCTGTCGCGCGGTGTGAACACTTCGAGCAGATAGGGCTGTATGGCTCCCACGAGTGTCAGCGAGCCAGCTGCCACACCGGGGGTGTTGGCGAAGATGTCGACACAGATGCCCATGAGGAAGCACCACACGAGGATGGCCCATTTGGGATAGTTGCGGCGGAAGGTGATGACGAAGTAGACAAAGAGCAGCGGCGTAGCCACACCAAACAGATGTATCTGGTTCAGAATCAAAGCCTGTACCAGACACAAAATGAAGAATGAGCCGAAACGCTTTAACAATTCATAATTCATAATGCAGAATGCTTAATTCCTTCACTCTTCGTCCTTCACTTTGAGCGAGTCTTTCGCGGCCCGCATCAGCTGCATGCGCTCCTGCATCTTGCTGTCGTCGATGATGCAGACGTCGCGCAGCCGCGAGAAGTCGGTGCTCAGCTTGATCTGTATGCGGTACGACAGACCGTCAGTAGAGTTGAAGACGTGCAGAATCTTCCCCACCTTGATGCCGGCGGGAAAGATGGAGGAGAATCCGCTGGTGACGATGTCGGCACCCAGTCGGAACTTCGCATGTCGCGGAATATCGTCGACGAAGGCCATATCAGATGCACCTCCGTTCCATGTCACATGTCCGAAGTAGCCCTTGTCCTTGATCGTGACGCTGATGTTCGACTCCGTGTTGATGACGGGTATGACGATGCTGTAGTGTTCCGAAGCCATATAGACGATGCCCACCACACCATTTCCGCAAGCCACACCCATATCCTCGTGCACCCCGTCGGCGCGTCCCTTGTCCAGGGTGATCAGGTTGTTGCGCTTGTGCAGCGAGTTGGTCACCACCTTGGCCGGGATGAGCTTATACTCGCTGAGCAGCTGCAGCTGGTTCTGATGGAGGTAGGCCGAGTCGCGCGTCAGGTCGGTCAGCTGTTCAGCCATCTGGCTCACCTGCTTCTCTAAGTAGAGGTTGCGCTGGGTCAGCTGTTCGTTCAGCTTGGTCAGTCCGAAGAAGGCCTCCACCTCCGAGTAGCCCTCATAGAACTTCCCTGCGGCGGCATTGGCCGTAGTGAACCACACGCTGCCCTGATAGCTGTTGAAGCGGAAGAGCAGCACGAGGCTCACAATCTCCAGCACCACGAACAAGAGCCAGTGGTGGTATTTGGCGAGAAAGGCCAACAGATTCTTCACAATGCTTAATGCTTAATGCTCAATGCTTAATGCTTAATGCTTAATGCAAGATGCACGATGGCTTGCTGATTCTTATCTCATGAGGAACGAGAACTTGTCGACGTTCTTCAGAGCGATGCCGGCACCCTTTGCCACACAGTGGAGCGGATCTTCGGCCACGATGAAGCGAATCTTGATCTTGTCCGTCAGACGCTTGGCCAGACCTCTGAGCAGCGCTCCGCCGCCGGTGAGGTAGATGCCGTTCTTCACGATGTCGGCATAGAGCTCGGGCGGAGTGTTCTCCAGGGCGTTGAGCACAGCGGCCTCGATGCGTGCCACCGTGCGGTCCAGACAGTGGGCTATCTCCTGATAGCACACCGGCACCTCCATCGGCAGGGCCGTTATCTTGTTCGGGCCATGCACGATATAGTCTTCGGGAGCCTCGTCGCCCAGGTCGGTCAGGGCCGAGCCAACGTTTATCTTGATGCGCTCAGCCATACGCTCGCTCACCTTCACGTTGTGCTGGCGGCTCATATACTCCTGGATGTCGGCCGTCAGGTCGTCGCCTGCCACCTTGATACTGTTGTTTGCCACGATGCCACCGAGCGAGATGACGGCAATCTCCGTCGTTCCGCCGCCGATGTCGACAATCATGTTGCCCTCCGGTGCCTCGACGTTCAGTCCGATACCGATAGCGGCAGCCATCGGTTCGAATATCAGGTAGACGTCGCGACCGTCGGCATGCTCGGCAGAGTCGCGCACGGCGCGCAGCTCCACTTCCGTCGAGCCCGAGGGCACTCCGATGACCATGCGCAGCTGCGGTGAGAGCAGTCGGCTGCGGGTGTGCACCATCTTGATCATGCCGCGCATCATCTGCTCGCAGGCCGTGAAGTCGGCTATCACGCCGTCCTTCAGCGGGCGCACGGTGCGGATGCCCGGATGCTCCTTCTCGTACATCAACTTGGCTTTCTCGCCCACGGCGATCATCTTGTCCGAGCGTCGGTCGAGGGCTACCACAGAGGGTTCGTCGATGACGATCTTGTCGTCGCTGATGATAATGGTGTTGGCCGTGCCAAGGTCCATTGCTATCTCTTGTCTAAATGAAAAGAATCCCATTTTTTTATTTACGATTTACTATTTATTTACGATTCTGCTTTATTTACTATTTGCGATGGTGTCTGTTCGGGAAGCCAGCCTCTTGGCATTCTCCCCCTCGGGGGAGTTAGAGGGGGGCTCCCTCCATCCACTGGTGGATGGCTGTGTCGTAGTGGCTGCTCACGCCGAAGGCCCTTGTGGCGAGTTGTTGGCGCTGTTCCCTGGTCGTTGCGGCTCCCTGCTTGTCGAGGATGTCGAGCAGCACGGCATATTCCGCCTTGCTGGGCACGATGACCACGTCGGCGAAGTTCTTCGCCGCAGCGCGAATGAGCGAGATGCCGCCGATGTCAATCTTCTCCACGATGTCCTGTTCAGAGGCACCGCTGGCCACCGTCTCTTCGAAGGGATAGAGGTCTACCACGACCAGGTCGATCTCCGGTATCTCATACTGCGCCATCTGCTGGCGGTCGTCGCTGTTGTCGCGGCGAGCCAGGATGCCGCCGAACACCTTGGGGTGCAGCGTCTTCACCCTTCCGCCGAGTATCGAGGGATAAGTCGTCAGGTCCTCCACCTTGCTGCATGGATAGCCCAGCTTCTGGATAAACTGCTGAGTGCCGCCGGTAGAGAGGAAAGCCACGCCCTCGCTGTTGAGTTTCTCGAGCAACGGAGCCAGTCCGTCTTTGTTGTAGACGCTGATGAGCGCCGTCTTGATCTTCTTTGTTTCAGCCATGTTTTGTTCTTCCTTCTTTATTGTTTTTTAGGGTGAGTGATCGGATGACGTATTTGGGCTGCAAAGTTACGAAAAAAATATGAGAAACGGCCATTCTTTTTTCCACTTTTTTTTACTTTCGCGCAAAATATTATTTCATGTCAATTCTTTGCCCCGTTAAGTGCCGCATATTCGTGTTTTTTTCGAGGGTACTACTTATAGGAGGTACGGGGGTGCGCGGGTGCGAGATCGCTTTCTTCGCCTTTCTTTTCCGATGTGAGCGCAAATTTGTGCCTACATTCTTTCACCCATGCAGGCTCTCAAAGATCGCCGTCGTTGTGCCGATGGCCTTTCGACGTTACAAGGGTAACGTCACCATATTAACAGAGTGACAGTGACAGAGTGACAGTGACAATAAGGTAGGTTCCAATATTCGGAAAAATAGTCAGAGTAGATTTTTATTATTATATATATAATATATATATTATATATATAATAATAAACCTATAATAAGGGCTTTTTCGCACCTAATAAGGTACCTTATTGTCACTTGTCACTTGTCACTGTCACTTTTTTGCTGTCTGTC
>CAMORS010000104.1 GCA_946624005.1 uncultured Prevotella sp.
TACCCGTACGGCAGTTTAGCAAACTGCTGGTTTCAGCCACTCACCCAAACTTCCTAACCGGGTTGCCGAAGCATTGATTTCTCGAATGCGGGTGCAAAGGTACGGCTTTATTTTCATTCCACCAAATTTTTCCGCAACTTTTTTCATATTTTCTTTCATTTTCCTGTTTTTTCTGCATCTCCCCTACCCTATACCTTATTATATATATATAGGAAGCAGGGGCGCAATGGCAACACGGCCACGCACCCCTGCAAAGGGTTAGAGTTTATCTAAAGAGTAAAAGCACGGTCAGTCGAGATGGAGCGACTTCTTGATGGCAGCGATCTTCACCTCGGCGGCTTTCATGCAGCGCTCGTAGCATCCGGCACACTTGAACGACGGGTCTTTCACCTCGGTGTAGAACTTGATCTTCGGCTCGGTGCCACTGGGGCGGACGCTCACCTTCGTGCCATCCTCGCAGAACCACTGCAGCACATTACTCGTGGCGGGCATGTCGAGCTTCTCCACGGTACCATCGGCCTTGCGGGCTTCGAGCGTCTGGTAGTCTTTCCACAGGCACACCTTCGAGCCACCAAGCTCGCGCGGCGGGTTCTCGCGGAAGTTGGTCATCATCTGCTTGATCTCGTCGGCACCCGTCTTACCCGGACGGACGACGTTGATGGTCACCTCGCGCGAGAAGCCATATTCGGCGTAGATGTCCATGAGCAGGTCGTAGAGCGTCTTGCCATTATCCTTGGCCCATGCTGCTATCTCGCAGATCAGACAGATAGAGGCTGGTGAATCCTTGTCGCGCACCTTGTCGAACGGCAGGAATCCGAACGACTCCTCGCCGCCGCCGATATACTTCTTCTTACCTTCAGAGATGCGTATCTCGTTGGCAATCCACTTGAAGCCCGTGTAGCAGTCGCGCAGCTCCACGCCGTTCTTCTTGGCAATCTCGGCAATGACCTCCGTGGTGACGATGGTCTTGACGAGGAACTCGTTGCCCTTGAGCTGTCCGAGCTTCTTCTTGTTGGCGATGATATACCAGCAGAACATCATGCACGTCTGGTTGCCGTTGAGAATCTCCCATTCGCCCTTCGGGTTGCGGCAGACGATAGCGAGGCGGTCGGCATCAGGATCGCTGGCGATGACGAGGTCGGCATTGAGCTTCGTTCCGAGCTTCATACCTAAGGTCATGGCCTCAGCATTCTCGGGGTTGGGCGAGACGACGGTGGGGAAGTTGCCGTCGATGACCATCTGCTCGGGCACCACATGGATGTTCTGGAATCCCCATGAGCGCAGTGCCATCGGGATGATGACGCGGCCAGTGCCGTGCATGGGCGAGTAGACGATGTTCAGGTCCTTGTTGCGCAGGATGACCTCCTGGTCGACCATAGCTTCCTTGACAGCCTGGATATAGTCCCAGTCCATCTCGCCGCCGATGGGGATGATGAGGTCTTTGTTGCCTTCGAACTTCACGTCGTCGATGTTCACCTTGTTCACCTCGTCGATGATGCCCTTGTCGTGGGGTGCCAGCACCTGAGCGCCGTCGTCCCAGTAAGCCTTGTAGCCGTTGTACTCACGCGGGTTGTGCGAGGCGGTGACGTTGACACCTGCCTGGCAGCCCAGTTGGCGGATAGCGAACGAGATCTCGGGTGTAGGACGGAGGCTCTCAAAGAGATACACCTTGATGCCATTGGCCGAGAAGATGTCGGCCACGGTCTCTGCAAACATGCGTCCGTTGTTGCGGCAGTCGTGACCTACAACGACAGCCAGGTCGTTGCGGCCGGGGAAGGCTTTGAGGATATAGTTGGCAAAGCCCTGTGTGGCCATACCCACGATGTACTTGTTCATGCGGTTGGTACCGGCACCCATGATGCCGCGCAGTCCGCCTGTTCCGAACTCGAGGTTCTGATAGAAGGCATCGATGAGGGCCGTCTTGTCAGGATTGTCGAGCATGGCCTTCACCTCGTTGCGTGTCTCTTCGTCGAAGGATGGAGAGAGCCACTTCTGGGCTTCCATCTCACATTTCTTAATCAGTTCTTGATTTTCCATTTTGTCAGTAGGGGTTTTAATAGATTATTGTCTTAGAAGTTGCTGCTAACATATTCAATGACGCTGGTACCGGTTGACTCCTGTCCCATTGCGTTGCTCTTCGTTTCGACGGAGAGTGTCTGTACCCACTGGTCGTCACGCAGTGTATAGTCGGCCGTCTCGGTGATGTCCATCTTCAGCATGCCGCTGTCCATCATTGCGTCGATGTTCTGCTTGATGGCCTCCACCTGGTCGGGCATCGATTCCTCGAGCTGCTTAATGACCATCGCCTTGAGTTCGTCTTTCGACATGTTCACGGTGGCAGATGTGCGTATCTTCTTGCCGTCGGTAGAGGTGAGCAGATACATGCGCTTCATCTTCAGGTCCTGCTGTCCGACGTACTCATCCTGAGCACCAGTCATGATGGTGCGTCCGTTGAGCGACAGCACGCTGGGAGTGGTTTTCACCATCTTCACGATGTTCTCTTCTGACATCTGGTCCATGATCTGCGCCTTCAGCTGGTCGGCGGGCATCATCTGCGTAATTTGCGGTATTTTCTCTGTGAGTGTAGCGACCATCTTGTCGCACATCGCCTCGCTCTTTGCTCTCAGCTCTTCATAGTTGACGATGCCGACAACCTGACCTTGCTTGTCTACCTGATACATCGTTTTTTGCGAGCTCATCAGTTGCTGTCCCATCGTCATGAGTGTCCCAATGACATCGCCTTCCTTTACGTTGGAGGTAAAGTCGCGACAAGCCGACTCAAGAATGTAGCCGTCGGCCGTTTCGTCAACAATAGAATAGTCGACGAAGCCGGTCATCGTGATGGGCTCCTCAACACCGGGCAATGCCATCGTAGTTGCCGACTTGTACGTCACTTTGGCTCCTTTCTGCATTTTCGGAGCCACCTTCACTTGGGCTTGAGCACCCATGGCAATCATCGCTGTCAGGATGATAACTGATAATTTCTTCATTTCCGTTCTGTTATTATAATATGTACTAAGTTTTCAATCTATCATGCAAAGTTAGCAAGAAAAAGCGAGACGGCAAAATAATTTAGCGATTATTAGCAAATTAACGTTGTGCAGAAAAGTGTAACATGATTGAAACGTAAACATTTTCGTAAGTTATTGAGAAATATGTGGGACGTTTTTTCGGCCATGAACGTATTATTCGTAACTTTGCACGCAACACTTTATTGCTCATTTATACAAATCAGAAAAGAAATGACACGACTATTGAATCTCATGGTAATGGCCTTCGTGGCCCTGACAGCCCAGGCTGCCGACTACAAACACTACTACCAGAACCTGCCCGTGGAGATGACGCAGGTGAGTGCTCCGACGATACCCGACCGTGCTGTTCTCCTCGCTGACTATGGTGCCACTGGCGATGGCAAGACCGTCAACACAGAGGCTTTCCGCAAAGCTATCAGCGCTCTCGACAAGCAGGGCGGCGGACGATTGATTGTAGGCCCTGGCATCTACATCACTGGCCCCATCTCGCTGAAGAGCAACATCGACCTGCACTTAGAGCGGGGTGCCGTCATCATGGCTTCGGAAGACAAACGCCTCTACCTGAACGACGACCCGACAGCACGCGTCAAACCGCTCATCAGTGCCTCGAAGCGGCAGAACATCGCCATCACTGGCGAGGGCTGCATCGATGGTAACGGCGCACAGTGGCGACCGGTGAAGCGGACGAAGGTGAGCGATGTCGAGTGGAAGCAGTTTCTCAGCATGGGTGGCACAGTGGCCAGCGACGGTCAGCTGTGGTTCCCCTTCAACCTGAAACATGCCGAGAATATCGCCGACACGCCCGAGAAGCAAGAGTCGATGCGAACCGATCTGGTACGCATCACCGACTGTCAGAACGTGCTGCTTGAAGGGGTGACCTTCCAGAACTCGCCTCGTTTCCATGTTCATCCCGTGCGCTGCCAGAACCTCATCCTTGACGGTATCACCGTGCGCTGTCCGTGGAACGCACAGAACGGCGATGCCATCGACCTGAGCAACTGCCGCACAGCCCTCATTGTGAACAGCATCGTGGATGCAGGAGACGACGGCATCTGCATGAAGGGAGGTAGTGGTCCGAGCGGCATAAAAGATGGTCCGTGCCGCGACATCCTCATTCAGGACAATACCGTATACCATGCTCATGGCGGCTTCGTCATCGGCTCCGACGTGTCGGGCGGTATGGAGAACATCGTGGTGCGCCGCTGCCAGTTTGCCGGAACAGATACGGGACTGCGTTTCAAGAGTGGTGTAGGACGTGGCGGCACAACTTCCAACATCCATATCTCCGACATCATGATGACTGACATCACGCAGCAGGCCATCGTCTTCGAATGTACCTACATCGACCGGAAATATGCGCCCCATACAGGTGACGACACGGACAAGCAGGAGGTGAACTATGCCGGATCGAAGTTCGCTCCCGACTTCCGCGACATCCACATCAACCGGGTTGTCTGCCACAATGTACCCGTGGCCATCAAGTCTATCGGTCTGAACGGTCTGCAGTGCGTCAGCGATGTGCACATCAACGACTCCCACTTCGTTTATAGCAAGAAGGACTGCGACATCGATGCCCACAGCTCGCTCGACATCCAACAATGCACTTTCACGAAGCTCACAAAACAATAAATCTTTTCGTCCACAAACTGATTTTATTATAAACAACCACAAATTGATTTTTAAACGACAACGAATTACACGAATTACACGAATTGTTGCATAGTCCTTAATTCGTGTAATTCGTGTAATTCGTTGTTCATTATTTATCCCAGTTTGCGCTCTTCATTCGTGTAATCCGTATAATTCGTTGTTCTTTATTAATCCCAGTTTGCGCTCTTCATTCGTGGTTGCAAATCAGAGCTTCATGGTGAGCGAGATGCGGTGGCGACGGTGGTCCACTTCGGTCACCATCACCTGCACGTGCTGGTGCAGATGAACCACCTCGTTAGGGTCGCGCACAAAGCGGTTGGCCATCTGCGACACATGTACCAGTCCGTCCTGGTGGACACCGATGTCGACGAAGGCTCCGAAGTTGGTGATGTTCGTCACGATGCCTGGCAGGATCATCCCCGGCACCAGGTCGTCGACCTCCTTGACATTCGGGTCGAACTCAAACTGCTCCAACTGCTCGCGTGGATCGCGACCGGGTTTCTCCAGTTCCTGCATGATGTCGGTGAGCGTCGGCAGGCCAACCTCCTCCGTCACATACTTATTGATATTGATGCTTGCACGCTTGTCCTTATCGGCGATGAGGTCGCCGACGGTGCAACCGCAGTCCTTCGCCATCTGCTCCACGACGGCATAGCTCTCAGGATGCACGGCACTGTTGTCTAACGGGTTCTTCGCTCCCGGAATACGGAGGAATCCGGCACACTGCACAAAAGCAGCCGGACCGAGCCGGGGCACCTTCTTCAGGGCTGCCCGGCTGGCGAAAGGCCCATGTTCACGACGATAGTCGACGATGTTCTGTGCCAGTGTCGGTCCCAGTCCGCTGACGTACATCAGCAAGTGCTGGCTGGCGGTATTGAGATTGACGCCTACCGAGTTGACGCAACTCTCCACCGTCTGGTCGAGACTGTGCTTCAGCTTCGACTGGTCTACGTCGTGCTGATACTGCCCCACTCCGATACTCTTCGGGTCAATCTTGACAAGTTCGGCCAGCGGGTCCATCAGTCGCCTGCCAATGCTTACAGCACCGCGCACCGTCACATCTTCATCAGGAAACTCCTCGCGGGCCGTCTTCGAGGCAGAATAGACCGACGCGCCATCCTCGCTGACGACGAAGACCGAGAGCCCTGCCCCTATCTCCTGGACAAACTCCTTCGTCTCGCGGCTGGCCGTTCCATTGCCAATGGCGATAGCCTCTATCTGATAGTCGTCGATCATCTGCTGCAGGTGCATCTTCGCCTGCATCCGGTGGTTCACGGGCGGATGGGGGAAGATGGCTTCGTGGTGGAGCAGATTGCCCTGCGCATCCAGGCACACCACCTTGCAGCCCGTGCGGAAACCCGGGTCGATACCCATCACGCGCTTCTGTCCCAATGGGGGCGAGAGCAACAGCTGACGCACGTTGCCCACAAACACATTGATGGCTTCCTCGTCGGCCTTCTCCTTGCTCAGCGAGGCAAACTCCGTCTCTATCGAGGGTTCCAAGAGTCGCTTGTAGCCATCTTCCACGGCCTCTGCCACCAACTGCTGGCATTTGCCCTGTCCCCGCACATAGCGGCGCTTCAGCCGGTTGATGCAGTCTTCGTCGTCGGTAGAGATGCCTACGCGAAGGATGCCCTCCTTCTCACCGCGTCGCATGGCCAACAGCCGATGGCTCGAACAACGGCGCAGGGGTTCGGAAAACTCGAAGTAGTCGCTATACTTGGCAGCTTCGTCGGTGTCGCGCTTGGCTTTGACCACTGTCGACGAGATGACGGCCTCGCGACGGAACGACTGCCTGACCCAGTTGCGGCATTGCTCCTCCTCGCTCACCGTCTCGGCGATGATGTCCTGCGCCCCTTTCAGAGCCGCTGCGGCATTGGCCACATCGCCTTTCACGAAACGGGCTGCCGCCTTCAGAGGTTCTTGCTCACGCTGCAGCAACAGCAGCTGGGCCAATGGCTCCAATCCCTGTTCGCGAGCCACAGAGGCACGTGTGCGTCGTTTTGGCTTGTAGGGCAGATAGATGTCTTCCAGCTCTGTCGGCTCCCAGCATTCGTTGATACGTCGCAGCAGTTCGTCGGTCATCCGCCCCTGTTCGGTGATGGTCTTGACGATGGTCTCCTTCCGCTTGGCCAATTCTTTCAGGCGGTCGTTCAAATCGGCTATCTGACCTATCTGTACTTCGTCGAGTCCGCCTGTCCGCTCTTTGCGGTAGCGCGAGATAAAGGGGATGGTGCATCCCTCGTCCAACAGAGTCAGCGTGTTGTCAACTCCGCGCTCCGTCAGGCCCAACAGTTTTGCTATTCGCTTGGTGAAAATGTTCATGTTCGTATGGTCAATAAAGTGATTCTGCATGCAAAGGTACAAAATATAACCGAGTTCCCACCGATTGCCCCCAACTTTTTGCCGAAAAAAGAAAAATGCATGCATTTTTGCAATATATACGAACCAGCCGTAGAAGGCGACGCTGTCCTCAGCGTCGCAACAGCAAACATGAGGCAACGTAGGAGGCGACGCTTCCTTGCGTCGCAACAGCAAATAGGTAGCAAATGGTGTCTCCTGTCCTCATCAGGGATGTCTCCTGACCTCATCAGAGATGTCTCCTGACCACATCAGAGATGATTGCTGACTGCCTCAGAGACCATCTCTGACACACTGGCAGACCATCTCCCATAGCTGTGATCCGCCTCTATAGAGATTCTCTGCAAAATAAGGGCAACACCTCACCAAATTCCCGCAGATCGCCCTGTATATCGGCCTTCCCGATGGTGAGGTGTCTCGTCAACACCTCACCACACACCTCACCATAGCCCCCACCAGTCCGTCATCATCAGCCACCTATGTGCTGTTGCGACGCTGGGAAGCGTCGCCTCCTACAAATCACCTACCACCTGGTAACCATCATCACCCAACACCCATCACCCAACACCCATCACCCAACACCCATCACCCATCACCCAACACCCAACACCCA
>CAMORS010000105.1 GCA_946624005.1 uncultured Prevotella sp.
TAATGTAGGAGGTCACGCTTCCTAGCGTGACACCTGGCACGTAGTTGCTACATATATGCTGTTGCGACGCTGGGAAGCGTCGCCTCCTACACTGCCACCTATGTGCTGTTGCGACGCTGGGAAGCGTCGCCTCCTACAGTTAGCGTTGTTGGGCTTTTTGCATGCTTCAGCTATTGCTTCTTGCAGCAATCGCCCTCAGCCTTTTGGCATCCTTCAGCCTTTTGGCATCCTTCAGCTTTCTTGCATCCTTCAGCTTTCTTGCAACCCTCAGCTTTCTTGCAGCAATCGCCCTCAGCCTTTTGGCATCCTTCAGCCTTTTGGCATCCTTCAGCTTTCTTGCATCCCTCAGCTTTCTTGCAACCCTCAGCCTTTTGGCATCCTTCGGCCTTCTTGCAGCAATCGCCTTCAGCCTTTTGGCATCCTTCAGCTTTCTTGCAGCAATCGCCTTCAGCCTTTTGGCATCCCTCAGCCTTTTGGCATTGCTTGGCGGGGGTGGCCTCGTAGCCGATCTTTGAGAAGGCCTTCATGATGTTCTCAGGGGTGTTTTTGTCCGCATCGTAGGTGATGGTAACCGTTTGGTTTTCAACACTTGTCTCAATCTTCTTGATGCCTTTCTCGAAGCGGATGTTGTCCTTGATCTTGTTCTCGCAGTTCTCGCAATGCATCATCGGTTGAGTGGTGACGACGAGCGTCTTGATGTCTTTGGCCGTTGCGGCCAGCGTCATGAGCAGTGTCATGGCGACGAGTGCTAACTTCTTCATATTACAGTTGTTTGTTTTGATGAATGATTTAAAAACGTTCGAAGTGAAGGCGCAGCCCCACATAGAACATCGCCCCGTCGACAGGTCCATAGACCAGGGTAGGGTCGAACTGGCTCGTCCAGGGATGATGCGCGTGGATGATGGGGTTCTTCTGCCTGAAGTTGGTGAGGTTTTCCGCTCCGGCATAGACGGAGAAGTGGCGGAACCAGCGTGTCAGCTGCAGGTTGACCTGCTCGTAAGCCTTGAACGTAGCGTTCCATGCCGGCTGACCCTCTACAGAATAAGGTGTCGGCATGCGCCCGGAGCCGTTCAGCTGCAGCGTGGCATCTATCTGCCAGAGTCCTAAAGGCGTCTTGTAGGATGCCGTGAGCAGCCCTTTGTACTTGCTCTGCAGGGGTTTGTCCTGCAGCGAGCCCCCGTAGGTGGAGCGAACGATGTTGCGGCGGTAGGCCGCCGTCAGCTCCAAGCCCTTGACGATGGGGTAGGAGGCATCTATCTGGAAACAATGGTTGCGGTTCTTTCCGTGCGACTCCACGAGGTAGATATGTTCGGTCGAAGCATCATAGTCGGCCACCACCTGAGAGAGGAAGTGGGTGTAATAGTACTCTGCGTTGAGCTGCAGCGTGCGTTTGAAGAGTGGTATGTTGAGCGAGAGGCTGATGCCGCTGTTCCACGCTTCTTCGAGGAAGATGTCGGGAAACTGGTTCGACATCACGACATAATCGGGAATCATGCTGATGTTGTGCCCCTCGTAGGCGAAGAGGAGCGTCCTTCCGCTTCCCAAGAGGAAGCTGTTCTCCGCCAGCGGTCGAACGAAGCGATGGCCCTTACCGATGGAGGCGCGAAGGCTGACCACATCGTTGGGAGCATACTTCACGTGCATGCGGGGTGTCAGGAAGGTGCCTCGGCTGCGATGGTCGATGTACGAATAGTCGGCACGCAGGCCTGCCATGAGGATGAGCTTGTCGTCGAGGTTGAACGTATACTGAGCGTAGGCGCCTGGAGTGTTCTCCCTGTTCCATAGCTTCATGCTGCCCGAATCGAAGGCGGTGTTCCATTTCCATTCGTCGAACGACGAGTGCAGGTAGCTGAGGCCTGCCGACAGGTTGTGCATGGGCGAGAAGTCAGTCTCGTAGAGCAGCTGGGCATAGAAGTCGCGCTGGATGACGTCGTAGTGTTTCCATCCGAAGAGCGACTCCATCTGCTGGAATGTAGCGTTGAGGATGAGTGCCACGTTGCCGTTGTGCTCGTGGTCGAAGATGTAGGCATTCTTCGCAAATGCCTCGTAGCGCTGGGTCGACAGGTTGATGGCGTAGCGCTGCTGACGAGGATAGGCGCCGCCGTAATGAAAATCATCTGTATGCGAGGCCGCATTCTGCTCGTCGGAGAAATCAGGTTCAGCCTGCGTGTGATGCTCCGTCTGTCCGCCTGCGCGCTCTTCCTTGATAGCCCTGACGGCCGACTGGAAGATATAGTTGGGCGAGAAGAAGGCCCATCGCATCATGGCGTTCCACTGCCGGATGTCGGGCGAGTCGGCAAACGTGTCGTGGTTGTGGTCGGTCTGGTGGAATTTGTCCTCGTAGTGCATCATCAAGCCCATGCTCCATCCGTTGGCCTCGTTGGCCTGCCGGAGCGGCGAAGTGGCGGGCGTGAGGTGGAACATCGCGTCGGCATTGGCTTCCAGCTTCGCCATCGAATTGCCGTAGATGTTGGCGTTGAGCTGGTCTTTGAGCTGAGGTTTGAGATATTCGATGTTGATCTGCCCCGTGATGCTCTCGTGGCCGTTCTTCACCGAGGCGCAGCCTTTCGACACCTGTATGCTCTGCATCCAGGGCCCTGGCACGTAGCCGAGCGAATAGGGTAGGGCGGCACAGCGGAAGTTGGGAATGTTCTCCGTGAGCATCTGCACGTAGGTGCCGCTCAGTCCGAGGAGCCTGATCTGTCGGGCTCCCGTTGCGGCATCGCTGTAGTTGACGTCGACGGACGGGTTGGTGGTGAAGCTCTCGCCGAGGTTGCAGCAGGCAGCCTTCGTAAACTCGCGGTCGGTGAGCGTCACGGCGTTCACCACGCCACGGCTCTTCACGCTGCCGGGACGGCGTTCCACCACCTGTACCTCCTGCAGCTGCTGGTCGCCGATGGCGGGCAGGCTGTCGTTCTGAGCGTTGGCCGCGACCGACGAGGCGATGCAGAGGCTTGTCAGAATCAGTTTTCTCATTGCAGATTCTTTCTGATGTTTCGGAACTTAGCCCACTGGCTCTTCGGGTCGGCCAGATAGGCCATGACGTTGGGCACGTAGAGGATGCCCTCCTTCTGGAACTGCTTGCTGAACGAGTCGCCCTTGATCTTGATGGGTGCTCCCGACTGCATCACCACCGTTTTCAGTGCCGGGCAGTGGTTGAAGGCCCCACCGCCTATCTCCTTGACGCTGACGGGAATCTCCACCCTTGTGAGCGACGAGCATCCGTTGAAGGCGTCGCCGTCGATCTCCTTCACCGACAGCGGGATGCTGATGCTCTGCAGGCTGTGGCAGTTTTTGAACACCTTCGAGTCGATCTCCTTCACGCTGGGGATGTTGATGGACCGCAGGCTGACACACTCCTCGAAGGCGCTCGAACCGATGTCGCGGATGCTGGCGGGGAGGTAGAGCGAATCGATGCTGGCGCAGCCTTTGAAGGCATCGTGGGCTATCGACTTGATGCTCGACGGTATGACCACCTCTCTGAGGCTGGCGCATCCCTCGAAGATGCTGTTGGCGATGTTGTCCATGCTCGTGGTGAAGGCGAACGAGCGCAGGCTGGTGCAGTTCTTGAAAGCCACCCATCCGATGGCCTTGACGGTGCCGGGAATCTCTATCTCTTCGAGCGACGAGCAGTCCTGGAAGGCGCTGTAGGCTATCTTCTCGAGCGACGGCGGCAGGTTGACCTCCTTGAGGCTGGAGCATCCGAGGAAGGTGTTGTATTCTATCTGGCTCACCATGGCGGGTATGTCGATGTGTTCCAGGGCCGTACATTGCTTGAAGGCTCCGTGGCCGATGGCCCGTATGCCGTCGTGCAGCTGTACCTCGCGCAGGGCCGTGCATCCCACGAAGAGGTCGCTCTCCACGGTGCTCACCGTCTCTGGAATGGCGATGGCCTTCAGGGCTGTGCAGCCTTCGAAAGCTCCCGAGCCTATCTTCGTGACGGTTGTCGGGATGCTGACCGACTCGAGCGAGATGCAGTCCTTGAACGTGCCGGAGGCAATCTCCTCGACATAATATTCGGTGCTGTCGCTCTCTATCTTCTCGGGTATGACGACGTTGCCCGTATACAGTCCCTTCATGGCTATCACCTTGGCAGTCTGCTCCTTAGCGTCGAGCTGGTAGTAGACGTCGCCCACCATCACCTTCTGTGCCTTCTTCAGCAGCGGAGCAGCCTCTGCGGCCTGTAAGGCAGTAGCAATCAGCACGATAACCATCCAAAAGTGTAATGTCTTTTTCATGTTTTTCTCCTGCTTTTTGTTTGTTCTTTATTTACTATGCAAAGGTACAAAAATTATTCCAAACTGCCAAATCTGACAGCCCGTTTTTACAATTTTTTGCTTATCGCCACTCCCGGGAAAGACAAGCGTTACAGCGTTACAGTTGTTACAGTTCAAAAGATGGTGGTGAGAAGTTGAAAAATATGTCTATATATATTTATATATATAAATATATATAGAATTTTTTTTGGACATACGCTGAGTCTCAAAACAACTGTAACAACTGTAACACTGTAACGCTCCCCCTCGTTCAGACGAATTTGTCGCTCGACCTATGGTCGCTTGCCAGAGCAAGAATTCGGCTGCTGTGCGCAACCTTTCTAAAGCTGAAAGACCTGGGAATTAAGAAGACAGAATTTTGTAACATGTAACATGTAACATGTAACATTAAGGAGCTTTATTACTGGGGGGAAAAAAGTCAGAGTAGATTTTTATTATTATATATATAATATATATATTATATATATAATAATAAACTTTATTTATACCCCCCTGCCGCATATTCGGCAGGTGCTTAATGTTACATGTTACATGTTACATGTTACGTTTTGGATAGTGGATTACAATTATTAACACTAGGTGGGCATTTCCTTAACAGATTTTTGCGCACCATGAGGGGCGGAATTTGGAGGTGTCGGGAATAGTGCGTACTTTTGCAATGCATTTGCGAATCGCTCTTTGACTTACTGAAACAGAAGAACCGACGGCATCGGAGACTATCAATGGCTGCATCAGAGACCGTCTCCGGCAAAGCGAAAGACTATCAATGGCGGCATCAGAGACCGTCTCCGGCAAAACGAAAGACCATCTCCGGCAGGGGGGGGAGAGGTGGAATTTCGTGCCTGATGCGCGTTGAAAAGGCTCGTTTTAGGTGAATAAACAATGAATTTAGCAGACAGGCGAATAAAAAAGGCTGAAAAATTTTAGTATTCGCGAAAAAGTTGCTACCTTTGCAACCGTTTTAAAACACTTATGCCTTAGCGGGTATATAACTTAATAATTTTAATATATGTATTTTACTTTGTTTATCACCGTTATCGTAACGGCTATCGTCTTGGTAGTTGGCGCCTATGTCGTCGCCAAGCTGATTGGTCCGCGCTCGTACAACAAGGTGAAGGGAGAGCCCTATGAGAGCGGCATCCCCACACGTGGTTCGTCGTGGATACCCGTCAGCATCGGCTTCTACCTTTTTGCGATCCTCTTCCTCATGTTTGATGTGGAAACCGTGTTTCTGTATCCATGGGCAGTGGTGGTAAGGGAGTTCGGTGCATGGGCTATGGCCAGCATCGGTTTCTTCCTCTTAGTACTTGTATTTGGCCTGGCCTACGCCTGGCGGAAAGGAGCGTTGGAATGGAAGTAAGAAAGCCGAAAATCAAGAGTATTCCTTACGGAGAGTTTAAGGACAACGAACGCCTGGAAGAGCTCGTACAAGAGCTCAACGAAGGCGGAGTGAATGTAGTGACAGGCTCGCTCGACCAGCTCATCAACTGGGGTCGCTCGAACTCGCTCTGGTCGCTGACCTTTGCCACCTCGTGCTGCGGCATCGAGTTCATGGCTGTGGGTTGCGCACGCTACGACTTCTCGCGTTTTGGCTTCGAGGTGACGCGCAACTCACCCCGCCAGGCCGACCTCATCATGTGTGCCGGCACCATCACGCACAAGATGGCTCCTGCGCTGAAGCGTCTGTACGACCAGATGGCCGAGCCTAAGTATGTCATCGCCGTTGGCGGCTGCGCCATCTCGGGCGGCCCGTTCAAGTCGAGCTACCACGTGGTGAAGGGCATCGAGGAGATTGTTCCCGTCGATGTGTTCATCCCCGGCTGTCCGCCGCGCCCCGAGGCTATCATGTACGGCATGATGCAGCTGCAGCGCAAGGTGAAGATCGAGAAGTTCTTCGGTGGTGCCAACCACAAACAGTCGAAGGCCGAGCGCGAGCTGGGCGTGTCGAACGAGGAGCTGACCTTCCGCGAGAAGCTCGGCGACCACCGTCGCGAGACGATTGTGGTGACCGACGTTCCCCAGGAGTTTGTAGAAGAATTGAAAGCCGCCCAGGCAGAACCTAAAGCAGAGGAGGTAAAGGCATGAAATTAGAGTTCCTATCATTCGACTTCGACAAGTTCGCTCAGGAGATGCAGAACTTGAAAGACAAGAAGGGCTTCGACTATCTTGTCACCATCGTCGGCGAAGATTTCGGCGAGGAAGGTCTCGGCTGCGTCTACATCTTGGAAAACACCAAGAGCCACGAGCGCTGCTCGGTGAAGATGCTGGCCAAGCAGGTAGGCGAGGACAGCGTCATCCCCTCCGTCATCACGATCTGGAAGGTTGCCGATTTGCTTGAACGCGAAGTGTACGACTTCTTCGGTATCAAGTTCTTAGGCCATCCCGACATGCGTCGCCTCTTCCTGCGCAACGACTTCAAGGGACACCCCTTCCGCAAGGACTGGAAACAGCAAGAAGGCTATTCGCTCGAAGACGATGTCGAGCCCGACTACGGTCTTGAGTTCTCGCTCAATGCCGACGGTCAGGTGGTGGCAAAGCAGAACCGCTTGTTCGCCGACAACGACTACGTCATCAACATCGGCCCGCAGCACCCTGCCACCCACGGTGTGCTCCGCCTGCAGACGGTGCTCGACGGCGAGACGGTGAAGCGCATCTATCCCCATCTGGGATATATCCACCGCGCCATCGAGAAGATGTGGGAGTCGATGACCTATCCGCAAACACTTGCTTTAACCGATCGTCTTAACTACTTGGGAGCCATGCAACACCGCCACGCTCTCGTGGGCGTTATCGAAGAGGCTATGGAGGTGGAGCTGACCGACCGCATCCACTATATCCGCACCATCATGGACGAGCTGCAACGTCTGGACAGCCACCTGCTGTTCACGTCGTGCGTAGGTCAGGACCTGGGTGCCCTGACGGTGATGCTCTATGGCATGCGCGACCGTGAGCATGTGCTCAACGTGATGGAGGAGACCACCGGTGGCCGACTCATCCAGAACTATTACAGGATAGGCGGACTGCAGGACGACATCGACCCGAACTTCGTCAGCAACGTGAAGAAGCTGGTGAAATACCTGCGTCCGATGATTCAGGAATACATGGACGTCTTCGGCGACAACGTCATCACGCACAACCGTCTGGAGCAGTGCGGCCCGATGAGCCTCGAAGACTGTATCAACTACGCCGTGACCGGTCCTGCCGGACGTGCCTCGGGATGGAAGAACGACGTTCGCAAGAACCACCCCTACGACATGTACGACAAGGTGGAGTGGGAGCAGTGTACGCTCGACACGTGCGACTCGATGGGTCGCTATCTCGTCCACATCAACGAGATGTACCAGAGCCTGAACATCATCGAACAGCTCATCGACAACA
>CAMORS010000106.1 GCA_946624005.1 uncultured Prevotella sp.
CCCCTTTGGGGAGGCTGGGTGAGGTTCACTGATGGTGAGGTGTGTGGTGAGATGTCTGGTGAGGTGTTGGGCGAACACCTCACCATCTGAAACCCGCATAAACAAAGGGATTGGGGACGTTTTGGTGAGGTGTTGGGCTTTTTGACTCGATAAAGAGATGCAATCATTTACAGAGGGACGATCCTCATGTGTCAGGTGTCTCACTGGGGATGGCGTGACCTCCTACGTTGGAATTTACAACGGCAAAAGATAATGAATATTTGCAATATAATGTGCAATTTATTAAAAAAACAGATGCTTTGACTGCATATCTGAGGAAATTTTTATAATTTTGCATCCTCAAACAAAGCAGACAAAAGATGTACGACCTACAAAAGATACGCACCGACTTCCCCATCCTCAGCCGCGAGGTCTACGGCCGCCCGCTCGTCTATCTCGACAATGCGGCCACCACGCAGAAACCGCTCTGCGTGCTTGATGCCATGCGCGACGAATACCTCAACGTCAACGCCAATGTCCACCGTGGCGTTCACTACCTCTCGCAGCAGGCTACCGACCTGCACGAAGCGGCACGCGAGACGGTGCGGCAGTTCATCAACGCCCGTAAGACGGAAGAGATTGTCTTCACCCGAGGCACCACAGAGAGCATCAACCTCGTGGCAAACTGTTTGGCACGCCTCACCCCCGACCCCTCCCCGAGGGGAGAGGGGCGTGATTACTTTCTGGGACGTACTGCCACCAATCATATAACGCCCCTCTCCCCTCGGGGAGGGGTCGGGGGTGAGGCCATCGTCACCACGATGGAGCACCACTCCAACATTGTACCCTGGCAGCTCAACGGCTTCCGTGTGCGCCCCATCCCCATCACTGACGACGGGCAGCTGCTCCTCGACGAATACGAGAAGCTCTTCACCGAGCAGACCCGCATTGTGGCCGTTGCCCATGTGAGCAACGTTCTCGGTGTGGTCAACCCTGTTGAAGAAATCATCCGTATCGCCCATGAGCACGGCGTTCCTGTGTTGGTCGACGGTGCGCAGAGTGCACCTCACTTTGCCGTTGACATGCTACAGCTCGACTGCGACTTCTTTGCCTTCAGTGGCCATAAGATGTATGGTCCGACGGGTGTCGGCGTGCTTTATGGCAAGGAGGAATGGCTCGACCGTCTGCCTCCCTATCAGGGTGGCGGCGAGATGATCGACAAGGTGAGCTTCGAGAAGACAACATTCAACCAGCTGCCCTATAAGTTCGAGGCCGGCACACCTGACTATGTGGCCACTCACGGTCTGGCCACTGCCATCAACTATCTGCAGGCCATCGGCCTCGATGACATTCACGCTCACGAACAAACTCTCGCACGCTATGCCATCGAGCAACTCTCGCAGATAGAAGGAATCAAGATATATGGCCTCACCCCCGGCCCCTCCCCAAAGGGAGAGGGGCGTAATATGATTGGTGGGGAGTCCCCGGGGAATGTAATCACGCCCCTCTCCCTTTGGGGAGGGGTAGGGGGTGAGGCCGTCGTCTCCTTCAACGTGGCTGACATTCACCACCTCGACCTCGGAACGCTCCTCGACCGGCTGGGCATCGCTGTACGCACGGGTCATCATTGTGCCCAGCCGCTGATGGACCGGCTGCAGATCCTGGGCACCGTGCGTGCATCGTTCGCCCTCTACAACACCCGCGACGAGGTGGACGCCCTCGTAGAAGGACTGCGCCGCGTGGTCAAGATGTTCTGACGTGCAGCCTCAAAGTTGTTCAGATGACGTAATCGGCTGTGGCCCTTTTTCTTTATTTAACTTAAAAAATCAAATGGAATCGCCGCTGCAAACTGATTATTTCGTAAATTTGCAGCCCTTAAAATTACTAACTGTACGAATTAAGATGAAGAAACTATTGTTCACTATGTCGTTAGCTCTCATCGCGCTGACGGCAAGTGCCATCCCCGCCAAGCGAGGAAACTGGCGCACAGTGACCCTACCTGACGGTACGGAAGTGAAGCTCACCCTTGTGGGCGACGAGCACGGACACTTCTGGCAGACCGCCGACGGCAAGGCCTACCTTTATGATGAAACTACAAAATCTTATCAGCAAGCCGACAAGCAGCAGCTCCTGCAGAAGGCTCAGACACGCCGCGCACAGGCCAACCAGCGCCGACAGGCACGCATGAAGGCGCAGCGGAAGGTGGGCAGCTATGGCGACTATACCGGCTCGAAGAAGGGACTCATCATCCTTGTGGAGTATCAGGATACGGTCTTCAAGAGCGGCAACACGCCCGAACTATACCACCGCATTGCCAACGAAGAGAACTTCAGCCATGAGAAGGGCTTCGTGGGCTCCGTACACGACTACTTCCACGACCAGAGCCAGGGGCAGTTTGACCTTACCTTCGATGTGATGGGACCCGTCAAGCTCAGCCAGAAACAAAGCTACTACGGCGGCAACGACAGTCGCGGCGACGACAAGCACCCGGAGGAGATGGTAGTCGAGGCCTGCAAGGCCATCCAGAATGAAGTGAACTTCAAAGACTACGACTGGGACAACGACGGCGAGGTAGACCAGGTGTTCATCCTCTATGCCGGAGCCGGCGAGGCCAATGGTGGTGCTGCCAACACGGTGTGGCCCCACGAATGGCAACTGTCGGCAGCAGGCAAGAGCCTCACACTCGACGGCGTGCGGATAGACACTTACGGATGCAGCTGCGAGCTGCAGCCCGACGAGGTAAGCACTTACGGTACGGTCTATAGCTGGAAGATCGACGGACTGGGCACCATCTGCCACGAGTTCAGCCACTGCCTCGGCTATCCCGACATGTACGACACCGCCTATGGCGGCCACTACGGCATGTACTCGTGGGACCTCATGGACATGGGTTCGTATAACGGCGAAGGCTTCATCCCCGCAGGCTACACCAGCTACGAGAAGATGGAGGCCGGTTGGCAACAGCCCATCGAGCTGAAAGGCACCATGCAGATTGACAATATGGAGCCGATCAGCGACGGCGGCAATACCTACATCGTATATAATAAAGCAAACCAAAACGAATATTTCCTTTTGGAAAACCGCCAGAAGCAAGGATGGGACAGCGAGCTCGAAGGCAACGGCCTGCTTATCCTGCATGTCGACTATGATGCAACGGTATGGGCCAACAATATGGTCAACACCGTATCGTCAAGCTATTATGGCAGCAACACCCATGAGCGTTGCACCATCTTCAAGGCCGACAACAGGGACAACAACTCTTCCTATTCGGGAAGAAGTTCGTCCGACATCGCGGGCGACCCCTATCCCTACGGAACCAACAACAAGCTGACCAATACTTCGACACCTGCTGCCAAGCTCTATAACAACAACAGCGACGGCACGAAGTACATGAACGTCGACATCACCGACATCACACGCAATGCGGATGGTACCATCTCGTTTAACTTCTCCGACGGTACGGGTGAGGCTTCCGACAAGCAGGAACAGACGCTCGACTTGACCGAACTGCCCGCCATGACCTACGGTGCCGAGCCTTACACACTGCCTGCCAAGACCAACGAGGGACTGGCCCTCACATGGAAGAGCAGCAACCAGACGGTGGCCACGATCTCTGGCAATGTGCTGACCATCAAGAAGGTTGGCACCAGCACCATCACAGCCACGCAGGCTGGCAACAGCCAGTATCAGGCTCTGTCGAAGGAATATACGCTCACCGTCAGTAAAGCTCGCCTCACCGTGAAAGCCGACGACAAGACAATGACCGAAGGCGACGAGCTGCCTGAGCTGACCGTCAGCTACACTGGCTTCGTCAACGGTGAGGATGTCTCTGTCCTGACCAAGCAGGCAACAGCCTCAACGACGGCCACTTCGCAATCGCCCGCCGGTACTTATACCATCACCGTGAGGGGTGCCACCGCCACCAACTATGCGATGAGCTACTCCAACGGCAAGCTGACCATCAACCCAGCCGAACAGGCTGAAAAGCAGCAACAGACGCTTGATATGCCCGACGAGCTCACGATGACTTATGGCGACGAGGCATACTCGCTTCCTACAACGACCAACGAGGGGCTGCGCCTGACATGGACTGTTTCGGACAAAACCGTGGTGAACATCCGAAGCTATAAACTCTACATCAAGGGTGCCGGTACGGCAACGCTTACGGCCAAACAGGCCGGCAACGACCAATACGAGCCGTTCGAAAAGGTCATCACCGTTAACATTGCCAAGGCTCCGCTCACCATCAAGGCCGACGACTACACCATCACTGAGGGTGAGGCCATTCCTGAGCTGACCGTCAGCTACGAGGGCTTTGTCGAAGAAGAGGATTCGTCGGTTCTGCTGACGTTGCCCACCGTGACGACAACAGCCGCTGCCGACAGCAAGGCAGGTCAATATCCCATCACACCGGCTGGTGCCGAGGCTGCCAACTACGACATCACCTACGTTGATGGCGTGCTGACCATCGAGGAGAAACTGAATCCACAGCCGGGCGACGACGAGGGTCTGGAGTTCGTCAAGATAGGAACAGCTAAGTATACCGAGTTCTGCATCCTTAACTTAGGCGAGAACGAGGATGGCACACCGATGAGCCCCGTCACCTACGACGTTGAGATAGAGGAGAGTACCACCACGCCTGGCATCTACCGCCTGCTCAATCCCTACGGACCGGCCTTCCCTTACTTCGATGCTGAGAGCTGGGATGAGACGCGCAGCTTCAACCTCGTCATCCATGCCGAGAATCCCGATGCCGTCTATATCAAGAAGCAGGCCATCGGTCCCGACGAAGATGGACTGGTCTATCTGGAATCGCTGGGCAGTTACTTCATGACCCACTTCAATATGGACATTGACGAACTGTTCGACATGGGTTGCTTCGGTACGCTCCGCCAGGGGGTCATTACCTTCCCTGCCTACGGTATGGTGCTGAGCTTTGGCGACGGAGAAAGCACTCTCGTCAACAGAAACGGACAGACCAGCATCGGCCTGCCAGGAGCTACGGCAACAGCCATCCGGTCGTTGGAAACCACACAGCCCGATTTCGGTAAGGTGTTCACCCTCGGTGGACAGCGCATCGACAAGCGTCTGGCCAAGAAGGGCGTATTCATCAGTGGCGGAAAGAAAGCCGTTTATTAGTCTATCATAAAAAAGAGCCACGCCCACAAGGCGATGGCTCTTTTTTAATGCATAGTTCATAGTTTATAGTTCATAATTCTTCATTCTTTATTCCCAAAAATGCTGAAGAGCCATTTCTACGAAGGCCTTATCGAGGCTGGATGCGACGAAGCTGGGCGCGGTTGTCTGGCAGGTAGTGTGTATGCCGCAGCGGTCATCCTGCCTCCCGACTATCACAACGAGCAACTCAACGACTCGAAGCAGCTCACCGACCGCCAGCGAAAGCAGCTGCGCTCCATCATCGAGCGTGACGCATTGGCGTGGGCCGTGGGTATCGTCACGCCGGCAGAGATAGACAAGATCAATATCCTGCGGGCCAGCTTCCTGGCCATGCATCGGGCTCTCGATCAGCTGAAGGTGCGGCCTGAAGCACTCATCATCGACGGCAACCGCTTCACGCCCTAC
The DNA here is from genome assembly GCA_946624005.1 of uncultured Prevotella sp. Taxonomy (GTDB): domain Bacteria; phylum Bacteroidota; class Bacteroidia; order Bacteroidales; family Bacteroidaceae; genus Prevotella. Next base: position 5,563 of record CAMORS010000106.1, read on the forward strand.
CATCCCTCGCTTGCTGATGGGAATGACATATCTCGTACCTCGAATCAAACTCAGGAGAAAGCGCTGCCGCATACTTGCATCGTCAAGGGCGATGCCAAATATCTCTCTATTGCTGCCGCCAGCATCCTTGCAAAAACTTACCGCGACGACTATATGGACGCTTTGGCCGAGGAGTATCCGCAATACGACTGGCAGCACAACAAAGGCTATCCCACCCGCAAGCATCGCGAAGCCATCAAGCAGTATGGCACGACACCCTACCATCGCCTCTCGTACAACCTTCTCGGCGATGGTCAGCTGTCAATCCCTTTTTAAACAGTTAATGCGTGTAAAAACTCTGTTAATTGTTGGGGACATACTTTTATGTATATCCGTTCGTCTACACATCACCCCTAAAAGGCTTATAGTGTCTTTCTGAGGCTATCTCGAAGAGCGCTTCGTCACCGCGACTGTCACCATAGACAATGATTTCATCGTAGTCGTCAAGATTGGGCACAGCCTGACGCAGCCTGCGCACCTTCTCCTTGCCGTAGCAGTTGGGTGTAGAGAAACGTCCCGTCAGCCGACCGTTTTTCACTTCTGCCTCCGTGCAGATGATGTTCAGTCGTAGTGCATCAACCTTCGGAATGACGATTTCCTCATCCCAGTGTTTTTCTTCATCATTCACGAAGAAGGGGCGCACCCAGTTGTCGATACTGGCGCTGACGATGCAAACTTCATCGCCGTCGGCAAGGGCTTTCTTGATGGTAGCTATGCCTTGCGGCCGCAAGATCTCGAAATAGTAGTCGGCAAATATCTCACAGCAATTGTTGAACATCGATTCTGTCATCCCACGGAAGAAGTGGGAAAACATGCGTTGCTTCATCCAACCGTTGTCGATGAGGCGCAGCTTCATCAGCACCAACAGCGGCGCATGGAGCAGCAAGCCAAACCATAAAGCCCGTTTGCCTTGGATAAAGCTGATGACCGGCAACAGCGAATCTTGAGTCGTCAGTGTGCCGTCGAAATCGAAAACATGAATCTTTTTACTCATATCTCCTAACTTCTAACTCCTCACTTACAAATAGATGATCAGTGCGAAGGCTAAGGCCCATAGCAAGACGACGGCCTGCAGGAAGCGGTCGCGCAGCAATGCCTTGGTGGGGTCGCCCGAGCGATTATCCACTACGGAGAGCTGGATGTAGCGCATCAAGCCGAGCAGCACGAAGATGGTGGTCAGGTAGAGGTTCTCCGACTTGGCACGTGCTGTAACCTCAGGACTGACGGTGTACATGATGTAGCACACCAAGGTGACGGAGGCTGTGATGGTGATGGCCTGATTGATGAACGTCAGGTTGTAGCGGATGGTGTTCTGTCTGGGTGCCTCGCCCGTCTTTTCCATCCGCACCACGTCGTCTCTTCGTTTGGCAAAGGAGAGGAAGAGCGTCAGCAGGAAAGTCATCAGCACAATCCACTTGCTCAGCACAACACCCGATGCCAGACCTCCTGCCAGCAGACGGAGCACAAAGCCGAAGGCGATGATGAACACGTCGACGATGGCATAGCGCTTGAACCACGCGCAATAGCCGAGGTTGAGCAGGTAGTAGAACAAGATGATGCCCACCACTGTCCACGGCGAATAGAGGGTGGAAAGCGTTGAACCCTCAGGAACAATCCGCTCTGTGGTGAGCAGTCCCAAGGTGAGCATCGACAAAACGAACATCAGCACCATCAGCCCGACAGCCTGACTCTTGCTGACAGCCCCCGAAGCCACCGGGCGGTGACACTTTACGGGATGGCGACGGTCGGCCTCAGCATCGATGATGTCGTTGAAACAATACACCGACGAGGCCACGAACGAGAAGGCCACGAAGGCAACCAACGAAGCATAGACACTGGGCAGACTCTTCATGGCACCGCCGAAGAAGACTGGCAGCAGAACGAAGACATTCTTCAGCCATTGTTTTGGTCGGATGAGTTGTATATAAGCACTTTTCATTTCACCTGTACAATCTTGTAGCTGTTGATGGTGCGGCGGTCCTCACTGA
>CAMORS010000107.1 GCA_946624005.1 uncultured Prevotella sp.
CAAAGGTACACATTTCTTTTCAAGTGCACAAGAGTTTTTGAGTTAATATAGGAATCCGAAGAGCCAAAGTGGGATTTTCTGGCCAAGTACATACTCTTCGCTATCGGCCGCAATGAAACTTTCTTTGATGCCTGCAATCTGCTTGCCGTCTTTAGAACGTCCGCCTACCTCGATGGTGTACTGATGGTCGATGGTAAAATCGGCTGACGATTTGCTGTACTCAACGACATGCTGTTGCGACAGTTGGTTGATAAAAAACGATTCGCGCAGCGTTCCCTCGTTGGCTTGTGTCGTGGAAAGGGCATGAAGCATGTTGGGATTCTCAAGATATATCTTATCGGGCTTCTGTAGCCGCTTCACGCTGTAGATGTCGGAATACAGAAGTTGCAAGAGCTGCGCCTCGCCAAGATATTGCAGATAATGCAGCAGGGTGGTTCGCGAAATTCCTGCCATTGCTGATAGTTTCACCATGTCCAGGGTGTACGGAACGCCAGAAGCAAGGATTCCCAATAGAGCCTTCACTTTTCTTACGTTGCCAATATCCAGGTTTCGAAGTTGAGGAAGCTCTACTTCGATGGTTGTGTTGACGATGTTCTCAATACGTGTATAATAGTTGTGTTGTCCCTCTCTGAAGAAAGGATAATAGCCCTGCTTCATGTATTCGGCAAATAGCGGCAGGGGGCGTATATTCGCATTCACTTCTGCACAGATGCTGTTACCGTCGAAAAGAATGTCATGGAGCGTCCTGCGTTTGAATTCTTTGTGATGGTTCATGCAGAGGTACTCCCTGAACGAGAGTCCATGCATCGTGTACGCAATACAGCGGCGCGAGAGGTCAGCTTCGCCACTATTCAGATTCACCAATGATGACCCGCTCAACACGATGTGCAGGTCTGTAAATTCGTCGTAGGCATTTTTTACTTCAATGCTCCAACCGCTGTATTTGTGTACTTCGTCGAGGAACAGGAACCTCCCGCCCATAGCATGAAACTGTTCAATGAAGTCAAGAAGACGATGTGTGCTGAAATAAATGTTGTCGAGTGTAACATAGAGTACGTTTTTCGTGTCTGTCGTGCCAAACACTTGGACAATACGCTGTGTCATCAGCGTTGTCTTTCCAACTCCTTTCTGTCCCTTAATCATGATGAGCCTCTCATCCCAGTCAATGTCATACATCAGGCTTCTTACGAATTCGAGACTGACGCTTTGCATTCTGTTTAAATGTCTTCTAATCAATGATTCCATTTTTTCCATTTAGATAGTGTACGGGTGCAAAGGTACAAATTAATATTTATTTTACAAAATATTTTGATGAATTTGTTTTGCAGGTTGAACAAATAATGATGTAAATCGTTCAGCCTGCTAAACAAATTAGAGGTGTTTTGATGATAATTTTGTAAAATGTTCAATTGGTAAAACATTTTTTATGTATATATGTTTTGCGGATTGAACAAAATGATATGAATGGGGGCAGGGTGTGGCAACGCGCGATATCAGTAGCCTGGATTCTGGTGCCAGGTGGGGTGCATCACCATGATGTCGGCGGGAATGGGGAAGACGGTGGTGAAGCCGCTCTGCTCACCACTGAGCTGCGGGCGGTCGGTGTAGGGGTGGGTGAAGATGCCGAAGCGGATCATGTCGTTGCGCCGCCAGCCTTCCCATGCCAGCTCAACCATACGCTCGTGGAGGATGTTCTCCAGAGTGGCTTCGGCTGAGGGCAGTCCCACTCGCGTGCGTACCATATTAAATTGTTCGTTGCCGGAAAGACCGCAGCGCACCAGTGCCTCGGCCTTCATCAGCAGAACATCGGCATAGCGGAACAGCACGATGTCGTTGTTGCAGGCTCGTCCGTCAGCGTTGGCATTAGGGTCGTTGGCATATTTGTGCAGGCGGGCACCCGCCGTCTTCTCGAAGGTGGAGCCCGTCAGGTTGAGTCGCACCTGCCGCGGATAGTAGACGAGGGGTGTGGTGCCGTCGTCCTCGTAGACGGTCGTCCCGTTCTCTGTCACCGTTCCGGCATAGAAGGTCTTGGCAAAGCGTGGGTCAAGATGGTCCGTCGGCTGTCCGTCGGCGTCAGGATAGCCGAAGGCATCGAGCATCTCTTGTGTGGCACTGGCTCCGTTCTCCGAAGCTCCACCCAGTACGGCTCCGTGGCTGTAGTGGCGCGAGCGGAAGAAGTAGCAGTACCAGTTGCTGTATAGCGTGGGGTTCATGGGGATGGTGAAGATATTCTCTTGCGAGTCTTCATTGGTAGGCTCGAAGTTCTGGCTGAAGTCATCCTCCAGTTCGTAACCGTATGCCTCGACGCTGTCACAACAGGCTATGCAGTAGGCGAAAGGCGACAGCGGGGCGAATGCCTTTGCACAATCTGTTGTGCCGACGATGCTGCCGTCGGGTCGTTGTTGGTCGGTCCAGTCGTCATCGCCATACACCTCGAAGTTGAGGGCCAGCTTGGCCAAGAGGAAGAAAGCCACGGGGCGCGTCATACGTCCGTAGTATTCGCCCGGCTGGTTGCTTCTATCGGTGGGAAGGTCAGCGAGCGAAGCTTGCAATTCGCTGACGATATACCGGTAGAGGTTGCTGCGACTTTCTTGTTGCAGCGACGATGTCGTAGCATACAGGACGGTTCCTTTGTCTACAATAGGCACACGCCCGAACAGATCCATCAGATAGAAATAGTACATGGCGCGTATGGCGCGCAGCTCAGCCGCGTAGGTTGTCGTCAAGGGTTGCGCCCCGTTTTTGCTGACGTAGTCATCAATATGGCCGAGGCCCTCGTCGCATCGGATGACCTGCTGGTAGAGATACTCCCACATGTCCTTCATCGAGGCCGTGCCGGATGTCCAGCTATGGGTGAAGAGCGTCTGCCAGAAGCCGCCGTCGTACCAGTCGCCGCCGCGTGTGGGCATGATGGCCTCGTCGGTGGTGAGCGAGTTGAAGTCGAATACACCGCGGCCTGTTCCCTGCAGGCCCTGCGAGTCTTGGTTGCCACCGATGTGGTTGTAGACGGGCAGCACGGCGTTGTTGAGCAGGTCGGTAGTGGTACGGAAAGCCTGCTCATGACTGATAGCACTCTTGGGCGACTCGTCGAGAAAGTCGTCGCACGAGCAGAAGAGGAGGGAAGAAAAGGCAAGCGCGGCCACAACACAGGCGCTGCCAGCGGCGAAACGGTGAATACGATGGATGTTCATGGGTTGAGATGGTTAGAAGTTGAGACTTACGCTGAACGTATAAGTATGGTAGAGCGGGTAGGAGCGTTTGTCGTCGAGGCCGAGCGTACCGTTGACGTTCGAGCTGTTCAGCATCGGTGTCAGTCCGCTGTAGCTGGTCAGGGTGGCTACGTTGTTCATGGTCAGCGACAAGCGCATGCTCTCCACGAAGCGGTTCTGTCGGAGCGGCACGCGCCATCCTACGGTAACATAGTCGATATTGAGATAGTCGCCACGCTCGAGCCAATAGTCGCTGACGGTCTGGTCCTTGATGTTCGCCTCGCAGGCTTCGGCCAGCAGGTTGTAGAGGGGATACGACGAGACGTTCATATAGGCCAGGCTCGTACCGTTGAAAATCTTATGGCCGAAGGCACCGTTGGCCTGCATGGAGACATCAAACTGCTTGTAGCGCAGCGAGATATTCGAGCCCAGTAGGGCCTTGGGCATGGCCTGTCCGGCGATATAGTTGTCGCCCGTATCGTATGTGAAGGCTCCGTTACCATCACTGACAAGGCCGTTGCATCGGGCGATGTTGAAGACACCGAGCGGCTGTCCGATCACTTGGAACACCACATCGTTGTTGCCGCCGTGGAAACCTGCACCGTTGAGCTTGGCGATGGTGGCCTGTGCGGGAGCTTCCAACCATTGTCCGTCGTGGTAGCCACTGAGGGAGAGCAGGCGGTTCTGCTGGAAGGTGAGGTTGGCGTTGATGGTCAGTTCCCAGTCGCGTGTGAGCAGCGGCGTACCACCCACCGAAAGTTCCAGTCCGCTGTTGCGCATGCTGCCGAGGTTGGCCACCAGCACATTATACTTGAACGGCGGCACGCTGACGGCGTACGGATAGAGCATATCCTCCACCTTCGTGCGATAATAGTTCATCGAGAAGAGCAGCCGGCCGTTGAACAACTGTGCGTCGAGCCCGATGTTGAAAGTCTTCGACACCTCCCATTTCAGGTCGGGGTTGATGTTCTTCAGGTCGGCAAGCGTCACGATGTTACCGTTGCCGGCGGCAGCGAAACCGCTGGGCTGCATCAGCGCCATCGTGGTATAGGAGTCGATGCCCGCCTGGTTGCCCGATAGTCCGTAGCCGATGTTCACCTTCAGATGAGTAATGGGCGACGAGTGACGGGCGAAGAAGGGTTCATTGCTAATCACCCAAGCCCCCGACACCGAAGGGAAGAATCCCCATTTGTTGTTGGCGCCGAACTTGCTCGAACCGTCGGCGCGGGCTGTTGCTGCCAGGATATAGCGGTCGAGCAAAGTATAGTTGGCTCGTCCCATGAACGATGTCATCTTCGGCTGTTCGTAGTAGGAACCTGTGCCGCCCCAGGGACGTAGCGCACCGGCGGCAAGGTTGTCGTAGCCGAAGAGGTCGGTCGTGAAGTTGGTCACGGTGGTGAAGTAGCCGCTGTGTGTCTCTTGCTGCACCTCGGCCAGGCTCATCAGTCCGATGGAATGGATGCCCAGCTTCTTGTCGAACGACAGGATAGCATTGCCCAGGAGATTCTCTGTCTTGGCTGTCGAGCGGTAGGCCTGCGCCTTGTTCCATACCGATGTAGGCAGATACTGCGACTGCTGGTCGATGTCGTAGGTGTAGGCTCCGAAGACCATCAGCCGCAAATGGGGCAGCAGGTTGAAGGTCAGCTTGGCATGGGTGCTGATGTGTGAGTTCTCAAAATGATTCTTCTCGTCGAGCAGGGCCTGTGGGTTGTTGATCTGAGATGCCGACGGATAGCCGTCCCACTGTCCGTTGGTCTGATGGTCGGGGAAGGTGGGATTCCATGCTGCAGCACTGTAAAAGAGCTTCTGGTCGTCGAAGATCGTCCGCTGCTTGCCGGTAGAGCCGAACATGCCGACATCGATGCGCAGCAGTCCGTCGAACATCGTCTGTGTCATATTCATGTTCGACATGAAGGTGCGGTCGCCCATACGGCGGATGACGGTCTCATTTTGCACATAAGCCAACGACACGCGGTAGTTCGACAGCTCTGTGCCGCCATAGAAAGCCAGGTGATGCTGCTGCGTGTAGCCCGTGCGCTGAATGGCTTTCTGGAAGTCGGTGGCATGCCCCAGGTCGAGTATCTTGCTGCTTGACGAACCAAACTGTCGGTATTGCTCGGCCGACATCATCTTGAGTTGTTTGTAGACCGACGAAAGGCCGAACGAGCCGTTGTAGTTCACGCGCATCTGTCCGGCCCTTCCGCGCAGGGTGGTCACCTCGATGACACCAGCCGCACCGCGCGATCCATACTGAGAAGTCTCGGAGGCATCTTTCAGGATGGTGAAACTCTCGATGTCGGTGGGATAGACGCTGGAGAGCAGCGACAGGTCGCCCATCACGCCGTCGACGATGATGAGCGGGTCGTTGCCGCCGGTGAGCGATGATGTGCCGCGCAGGCGTACCGCGCTCAGCGCATTGGCACCGTTGCGCTCCACCTGCATACCCGCCACACGGCCACGGATGGCATCCAGCGCGTTCGTCGCCTGCTCTTTGTTGTTCATCTGGCTCTCGTCGAGTTTCTTCACCGACCCCGTGAACGAACCGCTGTTGCCGGTGGCATAGCCGACGGTGACAAGGGAGTCGGCAGTCTGTCCGTGAAGCGACGCGACCGTGACCCATGTCAAGGCCAGCATAAAGAAATATCTGTTGCTCATAAAATTTGACTGTTCTACTTTTTTTAATAATAAACGCAAAGATAGTCGATTTTTACTCCTCTGCCAATCTTTTTATTCCGTTTTTTATGTTTATTACTAAAGTTTCATTTTTTTTCTTAATCCTTTGGCGGCTTGCCTGTTTTTTATTGATATGTAAGCTGAAAAAACTGTTGGGGGGATGGCTGGCTGAAGAGCGGAATGCAACCCCTTCTGGAGTTGCCCATTGCGCAAAACGAGCGGTGGAAATGGTGAAATCGCGGCATTAGAACTATTTTTTTTGTTATTTCCTTTGAAGAATCATTAAAAAGTGGTATCTTTGCACACAAATTAGGAGACGGCATACCTAAAAGAGGGTATGGGCCGCCCCAATATGATATGTCTAACAATTTAAATAATTAAATCTATCTTAAAAAAGTTATGTGGTTATTCAATTCATCTATCGGAAAGAAAGTGGTGATGGCCGTTACGGGCATCGCGCTGATCTTGTTCCTGACGTTCCACTGCTGCATGAACGTCGTGGCACTCTTCTCTGGAGAAGCCTACAACATGATTTGTGAACTGCTGGGAGCCAACTGGTATGCCGTGGTGGCAACGCTCGGTCTGGCTGCGCTTGCTGCTTTTCACATCGTCTATGCCTTCATCCTGACGGCACAGAACCGCAGGGCTCGCGGCAACAACCGCTACGAGGTGCCCACGACGGTGAACGCCGGCAAGGTGGAATGGGCTTCTAAGAACATGCTCGTGCTGGGTATCATCATCCTGCTCGGTCTGTTGCTCCACCTGTTCAACTTCTGGTACAACATGATGTTTGCCGAGCTGACGGGTATGGCCACACCGCTGCATCCCGCTGACGGCTTCGGCTACATCAAGCTGACATTCGGCAACTGGCTGTATGTCGTGCTCTACATCATCTGGATTGTGGCTATCTGGTTCCACCTCTCTCATGGTTTCTGGAGTGCTATGCACACGCTGGGCTGGAACGGCAAGATCTGGCAGAAGCGCTGGCAGTGCATCGGCCTGATCTACACCACGGTGCTCATGCTCGGCTTCCTCGTGGTTGTCCTGGCATTCGCTTTCAAGTGCGCCCCGAGTCTCTGCTGTACAATGTAATTTGATTCGGAAAGAAATTCAAATCATTTGGTTTTCAGAAAGAAATTATCAAGAATTACAATAATTCAATTCAGAAATAATAATAATTATTCTATTATTCTAATTTCTTTCCTTTAAAAATAACAGTAATTACTGAAAGAAAAAAATGGCAAAAGTATTAGATTCAAAGATTCCTGCAGGACCAGTGCCTGAGAAATGGAAAGAATATAAGGCTCATCAGCGACTGGTTAACCCGAAGAACAAACTGAAGCTCGACGTCATCGTCGTCGGTACGGGTCTGGCCGGTGCATCGGCAGCCGCCAGTCTGGGCGAGATGGGCTTCAACGTGATTAACCTGTGCATTCAGGACTCGCCGCGCCGCGCTCACTCTATCGCCGCACAGGGTGGTATCAACGCCGCCAAGTGCTATCAGAACGATGGCGACTCGGTCTACCGTCTGTTCTACGACACCGTGAAGGGTGGCGACTATCGTGCACGCGAGGCCAACGTCTATCGTCTGGC
>CAMORS010000108.1 GCA_946624005.1 uncultured Prevotella sp.
CGGCTGAGCGTCTGGCCGAGGGCTATCCGCTGGCGTATCATCGTGCTGCTGATGTTGATGCGGCGGGTGCGGACGATGCGCACGGTGGGAGGCAGCCGACGCTCGTCGATGTCGGAGCCAGTACGCGGGTAGACCACGATGTTGTAATCCCTGACGATGTCGTCGGCGCGATACCACAGCGGGAAGCGCTCCCAGTTGTCGCCACCGATGAGCAGGGTGAACTCGTCGTCGGGATGCTCTTGTCTGAGCTTCTGCAGCGTGTTCCAGGTGTAGGAAGGTCGCGGCAGACGGAACTCTATATCGCTGGCCCGCAGGCCTTTCTCTCGTTGCAGCGCCATCTCGACCATCTGCAGCCGCAGGTCGTCGTCGAGCAGGTCGGTCTGCTGTTTCAACGGATTCTGTGGCGACACGACAAACCACACCTCATCCAGTGCGGCCAGCGCGAGGAGCTGCCGCGCCAGCCGGATGTGTCCGTAGTGGATGGGGTTGAACGACCCACCGAAAAGTCCTATTCGCATGTTATGGATGGTTGACGAAATCGCTGACCAGACGGTAAACCTCCTGGCAAGCCTTCTGGAGGTCGTCGTTGACAACGACATGGTCGAACTGCGGAGCGAACGTCAGCTCGTAGGCTGCCTTGTTGACGCGCTGCTCGATGACCTCGGGGGCATCGGTGGCACGGTTGACAAGTCGGCGGCGCAGCTCTTCCACCGAGGGTGGCTGGATGAAGATGCTCAGGGCCTCGTCGGCATAGTGGCGCTTGATGTTGACGCCGCCCTTCACGTCGACGTCGAACATGACGTTCTGTCCCTTCTCGCGCTGCCGCTCCACCTGCTCTTTGAGCGTTCCGTAGAATCGGTTCTCGTAGACCTCCTCGTACTCCAAGAACTCATCGCGGGCGATGCGCTCACGGAATTCGTCGGGTGTCACGAAGAAATACTCCACACCGTTCTGTTCTGTTCCCCTCGGTGCACGGCTGGTGCAACTGATGGAGAAGGCGAGGTTCAGTTCGGGGTGCTCTTTCATGAGCCATCCGATGATGGTGCTCTTACCGCTGCCGCTGGGGGCAGAGAAGATGAGTAACCTCCCCCCACCCCTCCAAAGGAGGGGAGTCCCGCAGGGATTCAACTGGGATGAATTATTTACATTGTTTCGTTCCATATTATCTTTTATTATTTGGATGACATGTTTAATCTGATGCAAAACCTCTTCATTTGAAAACCGAAGTATTGTATATCCCAATTTCCTAAGATTATTGTCGCGTTCCCTGTCGTCAATAGCCTGGCACCGAAGGTGGTGGTACCCTCCATCCACTTCTATTATCAGCCTCTTCTTAAGACAGACAAAGTCGGGTATGTAGTTACCTATGGGATGCTGTCTTCTAAAACGCTCGCCCAGATTATTGCGCCTAAGCATTTCCCAAAGCATCGCCTCAGCTGTCGTTGCGTACTTACGGTTTTCCTTCGCATTCTCAAGCAACACCCGATAGACGGAGCCGTCCGTCGTCATATATCCATACTTCTTCTCCATAACGACTATCTAGTTTGTTGCATATCACAATCCCTCCCCCTTGGGGAGGTTAGGAGGGGTTTTCTTGCACATCTGAATCCCTCCCCCTTGGGGAGGTTAGGAGGGGTTTTCTTGCACATCTGAATCCCTCCCCCTTGGGGAGGTTAGGAGGGGTTTCCTTGCACATCTGAATCCCTCCCCTTTGGGGAGGTTAGGAGGGGTTTTCTTGCACATCTGAATCCCTCCCCTTTGGGGAGGTTAGGAGGGGTTTCTACAGTATGTTCAGGACCTGCTCCTTGATCTGTTCGAGCTCGTCCTTCATCTTCACCACGATGTTCTGCATCTCTGCCAGGTTGCTCTTCGATCCGGTGGTGTTGATCTCGCGTCCCATCTCCTGAGCGATGAAGCCCAGCTTCTTGCCCTGTCCGGCCGGTTCCTGCATGGTCTCGCGGAAGTATTTCAGATGGTTGGTCAGGCGCTGTTTCTCTTCGTTGATGTCGAGTTTCTCGATATAGTAGATGAGTTCCTGCTCCAGACGGTTGCGGTCGTATTCGACATCGGGGATGCTCTTGAGTCCCTCGACGATGCGCTGGCGGATCTTCTCGACGCGCGACTTCTCGTAGGGCTCGATGCTGGCCAGCAGACTGGCGATATTGTCGATGTTCTGGTTGAGCTTCACAGCCAGGGCCTCACCCTCCTGCTGACGGAAGTCGACGAGCAGGCCGATGGCCTTTTCGATGGCCTCTCTGACGGTCAGCCACTCGTCGTCGGCGAGAGTTTCTATCTCGGGTTTGCTCATCACGTCGGGCATTCGGGTGAGCAGGTAGAACCAGTCGGCAGGCTCTGGAATGCCCGTCTTTGCGGCGATGTCACAGATTTGCTGGTGATAGTATTCCACCATGTCGGCATTGATGGGCGTAGCGTCGACGGTGGCATCTTTCTCCACCCAGATGGCAAAGTCCACCTTTCCGCGCTGCAGAGCGGTGGCGAGCATTTGCCGAACCTCCATCTCTTTGTCGCGATAGACGGAGGCGATGCGTGTGGTTACATCAAGATTCTTTCCGTTGAGCGATTTCACCTCAACGTGGATTTTCTTGTTCTTATAGGCTACGACAATATTGCCGTAACCCGTCATGGATTGTATCATAAATGAAATCTATAAAGTTAATTTTCTGCAAAAGTACAAATATTTTCTGGAAAATGCGTACTTTTGCAAAATATTTAGTGATTATGCCTGTCTTTTCGCCCGAAAACAGCGTTGGCAAGACCTGAAAACGGTGTTCAGACAGCATCATGACCCACTAACAAACAGTAGAATTGTAAATAGTTAAATCGTAAATAAAATTGGCTTGTATACTGAACATTGAGACGAGCACCGACGTATGCTCGGTGGCTGCCAGTCAGGACGGAGCGGTCATCTTCCAAGAGTCTGAACGCTCAGGCCCCAACCATGCCGTGAGGCTGGGCACCTTCGTTGACGAGGCTTTGTCGTTCATCGACAGCCATGCCATACCGTTGGACTATGTTGCCGTCAGCGGCGGTCCAGGTTCGTACACTGGTCTGCGCATCGGCGTGTCGATGGCTAAAGGTGTGTGCTACGGCATGGAAGTGCCACTGGTGAGCGTGCCGACGCTGGAACTGCTCTGCGTGCCGGTGCTCTTATATAAGGATATAGAAGACGACGCGCTGCTGTGCCCCATGATTGATGCCAGACGCATGGAGGTGTATGCCGCCGTCTACGACCGTGCCTTACGCGAACAGAGACCTGTACAGGCGGATATCATTGACGAGCATTCGTATGGCGAGTTTCTCAACAAGCATCCCGTCTACTTCTTCGGCAACGGCGCCGCCAAGTGCAAGGAGGTGCTGCATCATCCCAATGCCCGCTTCCTTGACGGCATCGAGCCGCTGGCCAAGTATATGTTCCCCCTGGCAGAGAAGCGGATAGCCCGCGAAGAGTTTGAGGATGTGGCCTACTACGTGCCTTTCTATCTGAAAGACTTTGTGGCAAAGCCCGCCCGCGACCTGCTTCATAATCAGTAACCATCATCACCCATCATTCAACACCCATCACCCATCATTCAACACCCATCACCCATCATATATGAATATCGAAGGATTAGACTACAACACGCAGCGTGAGAAGCTGATACTGCCTGAATATGGCCGTGAGATACAAAAGATGGTAGACCATGCCGTGTCGCTTCCCACCAAAGAGGAGCGCCAGGCGTGTGCCGAGACCATCATCGACATTATGTACCAGATGTTTCCGCAGAGCCGCGAGAACGAAGACTACATCCGCAAGCTGTGGGACCACCTGGCCATCATGAGCAACTTCAAGCTCGACATCGACTATCCCTTCGATGTCGCGGCAGCCAAGGAGATTTCCGAACGGCCTGCCCCGCTGCCCTACCCCATGACGAGAATACCCGTCAGGCATTACGGAAAAATGATCTTCGAGCTCTTCGAACAACTCAAGAACATGCCCGAGGGGCCTGCTCGCGACGAGCTCGTTCAGTATACCGCCTGGCAGATGAAGCGCAACCTGCTGCAGTGGAACCACGGATCGTACGACGACGAGCGCATTGTCGACGACCTGGAACACTTCACCGACGGCGCCATCCGAGTGACGGTAGACAGACTGCATCTCAACAGCGTCAACGCCAAAGACTTCATTACGCCACAGGGCAACAACAAGAAAAAGAAGTAGTATGGAATCGTTTGTCATCGAAGGAGGACACCTGCTGCAGGGAACCATCTGCCCGCAGGGGGCTAAGAACGAAGCCCTTGAAGTGATTTGCGGCACGCTGCTCACATCAGAGCAGGTGGTCATCCGCAACATTCCCAACATCCTCGACGTTAATAACCTCATCAACCTGCTGCGCGAGATAGGCGTAAAGGTGGAGAAAATAGCACCCAACGACTACGCTTTCCAGGCCGACGATGTACGGCTGGACTACTTGGAGAGCGACGAATTCGTGCGCAAGTGTGCCGCCCTGAGGGGGTCTGTACTGATGATAGGCCCTCTGCTGTCGCGTTTCGGCAGGGCCGTCGTGGCCGAACCTGGTGGCGACAAGATAGGCCGCCGGCGTCTCGACACCCACTTCCTCGGCTTCCATAAGCTGGGGGCAAAGTTCGACTTCATCGAGGAGCGCAACGTCTATGCCATCCACGCCCGTCGGCTGAAGGGATGCTATATGCTGCTCGACGAAGCCTCTGTGACGGGAACGGCCAACATCATCATGGCCGCCGTACTGGCCAAAGGCACGACGACCATCTATAATGCTGCCTGCGAACCGTATATCCAGCAGCTGTGCCGCATGCTCAACGCCATGGGCGCATCGATCACCGGCATCGGGAGCAACCTGCTCACGATAGAAGGAGTGGAACAGCTGCATGCTGCCGATCACCGCGTGCTGCCCGACATGATCGAGGTGGGATCGTTCATCGGCATGGCAGCCATGGTGGGCGACGGCATCCGCATCAAGGATGTGTCGGTGAAGGACCTTGGCATCATACCCGATGCCTTCCGCCGACTGGGCGTGAAGATCAAGACCGAAGGCGACGACCTCGTCATTCCGCGCCAACAGCACTACACCATCGAGTCGTTCATCGACGGGTCGATCATGACGCTGGCTGACGCTCCGTGGCCCGGACTGACACCCGACCTCATCTCCGTCTTGCTCGTCGTGGCCACACAGGCCCGCGGCAGTGTGCTGTTTCATCAGAAGATGTTCGAGAGCCGACTGTTCTTCGTCGACAAGCTCATCGACATGGGCGCACAGATTATCCTCTGCGACCCCCATCGCGCTGTCGTCATCGGACACGACCGCCGACAGCGGTTGCGTGCAGGCCGCATGACAAGCCCCGACATCCGCGCCGGCATCGCCCTGCTGATAGCTGCCTTGAGTGCCAACGGCACGAGCCGCATTGACAACATCGCTCAGATAGACCGGGGCTACGAAGACATCGAGAGCCGCCTCAATGCCCTCGGTGCCTGCATCAAACGCGTCAGCAACTAACAGTCCTGTAAGTCGCTGTTCCGCAGCGACAACCTCAACCATAAAACCATCATGATTCGCGAAGAGGAAGTATTCAAGATAGGCCGCATCGGGAAACCACACGGCATCAAAGGCGAGGTGACCCTCCATATCGACGACGATGTGTTCGACCGAGTGGAGGCCGAATACCTCATCCTGGAAGTGGACGGCATACTCGTTCCCTTCTATATCGAGGAATATCGCTTCCGCACCGACGAGACGGTGCTGATGAAGTTCGACGGCATCGACACCCAGGAACAGGCTCGCGAACTGACCCACTGCGACATCTACTTCCCTTATGCCCTGGCCGACGACGACGAGGAGAACCCTTCTTGGAACCGACTGGTAGGCATGTCGCTCGTAGACAGTAACACCCAGCAGGTGGTAGGCAAGATTGTAGGTGTTGACGACACGACGGTCAACACGCTGCTGGAAGTGGAGACGGACAGGGGCGAGATACTCGTCCCGGCAGCCGAGGAACTGATTACTGATGTCGACTGGGAAGGACGACAGTTGCATATCACCTTGCCAGAAGGTTTAGTGTCACTGAACATTTAGAGAATATGAATCAAAAGAAGAAACAGATAGCCATCCTGGGCAGTACAGGCTCTATCGGTACGCAGGCGCTCGACGTCATAGCCCAGCACCCCGACCGCTACGAGGTATACTGCCTTACGGCCAACAACCGCTATGAGATGTTGGCCCAGCAGGCACACCAATTCAAACCGGCCGCCGTGGTCATCGCCAACGAGGCCCACTACGACAAGCTGAAAGAACTGTTGGCCGACGAGCCTGACATCAAGGTGTACGCCGGTGCTGAAGCCATCGACGATATTGTGCAGGCTGGTCCCATTGATATGGTGCTGACGGCGATGGTGGGCTTTGCCGGACTGCGCCCCACCGTGAAAGCCATTGAGGCCCGAAAGAAGATCTGCCTGGCCAACAAGGAGACGCTCGTCGTTGCCGGCGAACTCATCTGCCAGTTGGCAGCAAAGAACCATGCACCCATCCTGCCTGTCGACAGCGAGCACTCGGCCATCTTCCAGAGTATCGTGGGCGAAGGTGACAACGAGATAGAGAAAATCCTGCTCACCTGTTCGGGCGGCCCCTTCCGACTGATGGACCACGAACAGCTGAAAACGGTCACTGCAGCCGACGCCCTGAAACACCCTACATGGGACATGGGGGCCAAAATAACCATCGACTCGGCTTCGCTGATGAACAAAGGTTTTGAAGTGATCGAGGCAAAATGGCTCTTCGGCGTGCCGGTAGAGAAGATTCAGGTACTCATCCACCCACAGAGCATCGTACATAGCGCCGTGCAGTTCGTCGACGGATCGGTGAAAGCTCAGCTCGGCGTGCCCGACATGCGGCTGCCCATACAATATGCCTTCTCCTTTCCCGAAAGGCTCCACCTCGACGGCGACCGACTCGACCTCTTCCAGAGGCCTCTCGAGTTTTTCCAGCCCGACATGGAGAAGTTCCGCTGTCTGGCCCTTGCCTTCGATGCCATCCGTCAGGGCGGCAACATGCCCTGCATCCTGAATGCAGCCAACGAAGTGGTCAACGAGGCCTTCCGCCGCAACCAATGCGGATTCCTGCAGATGGCTGAGGT
>CAMORS010000109.1 GCA_946624005.1 uncultured Prevotella sp.
ACGCGGTCGAGCGTGAAGTTAGAGTGGTCGAAAGCACCCTCGTCGTCTGATTCGACGGCGGGATAGAACCAGCGGATATAGCTCTCGTCTGAGCCCATGCCGAGGTCGACGGTCTCAGTCATCAGCTTGTTCAGACCATTCTGATAGTCGCTGACCCACTTTGTTGTCCAGTTGTCGCCGCCATCGTAGCTCACCTGCAGCTCGATGTCGTATTCAGGAACGGACTCGCCGTCGTACATATTATAATAAGAGAACGTGACGCTGCCGCCGTCGCTCAGGTCGAGACGCGGCGAGCGCAGTGTGCAGACAGAGAAGTCGCCACCGGCATAGGCGCTCTGGTCGCCCTCGAAGGCCTGGTTGGTAGCACGCCAGCCGTTGTTCCTCCATCCTGCGGGCGGGAACGGACCTTCGAACGATTCGAGCAGATAGCCGTCGGGGACAAACTGCTTCGTGACCTGCAGACCTACCTTGGCATCGCCACCCGTGGTGTGGATGATGGCATCGCACTGAGCCGGAGAGGTCATCGAGGCGGTGTAGCTCAGCTGGAAGTCAACGCTCTCGTACTTGGCCAGGTTGACACCGGCGAAGTCGGTATTGCAGCTGACGCCCTCGGGCAGATCCATACCTGTCACCTCGAGTCCGTTCTTACCAGTGTTGGTCATGCGGATGACCTCGGTGTACATCTTCTCGCCGATGTACATCTCGCCGAAGTTGTAGCGGTCGAGCGAGAGGCTGGGCACTGGTGTTACGTCGGGTGTCCACTGCTTCACGGTGATGTCGTCGAGCCAGACGACGTTGCCAATAGGCATCAGCATCTTATAGACGAAGGCTAATTTTACCTTCTCACCCTTCCAGTCGCTCAGGTCGATCTTGGAGACGTGGCGGTCCCATGTGCCGATGGGGAATACCATCACACCGCTCTCGCGCAACATCTGTTCGTTCTGGATGCTGAACACAGTTTCTGCACCATTCAGATCGTCGTCGGTGACAACGCGCACCTGGAAGTCATACTTTGAGTTGTCGTTGGCATTCATGGGGCTGACCACCCATGTGAACTGCAGCTGATAGGTGTCGTTGAGGTCGAGCTCCGGCGAGAGCAGGATCTCCTCACGCGGTCCGGCACCGTCGGTGCCAGAGATGGGGCCGTCGCAGGCAGCGCAGCCAGCGCCGCTGATGGTGGGTCCCGTCTCTTTGGTCGGGTCACGGTATTCGTTGAACCAGTTGTAGCGGATGTTGTCGCCGCTATACGAATTGACGGTTGTCCAGCCTTCGCCACGCGTCAGCGGTGACGACTGAGAAACCGTTGCTCCTGTCTCGAAATCCTCCTCGAGGATTGTCTGCGCCTGCATGGGCTGTGCCATGTAGGCCAGGAATGCGATTAAGGAAAGATAAATGTACCTCATAAGCTTTTGTTAATATGTTTAGATTATTAGGCGCAAAGATACACATAATTATTGAATATCAGGCACTCGTTTAACAAAAATGTTTTGTTTTTCACGTTAATTTATCAGAATACCATTCTATAAAGAAAGAATATGTCAAGAAAGGGGAAAAAGAATCGCCTCGGCGGTTTGTTACAACGACCGAGGCGACACTAATTATAGATAGGGATTATTTCACCACAAACTTACGCTGCACGAGCATGTTCTTCGGGTCGAGGGCGCTGTCGAGCTCTTCCTTCGACATCAGACCCTTCTCAAGGACGATGTCGTAGACCGAGCGGTTCTCCTCGAGGGCCTGCTTAGCCACCTTCGTGCTGTTCTTGTAGCCGATGATGGGGTTCAGGGCGGTGACGATGCCGATAGAGTTCTTCACCATCTCCATGAGGTGGTCGCGGTTGATGGTGATGCCGTTGATGCACTCGCGTACGAGCGTGTCCATAGCATTCTTCAGCCATGTCTGGCTCTCGATGATGCTCTCGGTGATGACGGGCTCCATGACATTGAGCTGCAGCTGACCGGCCTCGGCGGCGAAGCTCACGGTGGTGTCGTTACCAATCACCTTGAAGCAAACCTGGTTGACCACTTCGGGGATGACGGGGTTCACCTTACCCGGCATGATCGAAGAACCGGGAGCCTTCGGCGGGAGGTTGATCTCGTGCAGGCCGCAGCGAGGACCACTGGCCATCAGTCGGAGGTCGTTACAGATCTTCGAGAGCTTCACGGCCAGACGCTTCAGGGCACCCGAGTAGCTCACGTATGCACCCGTGTCGGGTGTTGCCTCGACGAGGTCCTCAGCAACGGTGAAGGGTTCGCCAGTCTCTTCGGCGAGCTTCTTCGTGCAGAGCTCGGTGAAACCGGGAACAGCGTTCAGGCCCGTACCGATGGCCGTGCCGCCCATGTTGATCTCATAGAGCAGGTTGACGTTGCGCTCCAGGTTGGCCACCTCTTCCTCGAGGTTGTTGGCAAAGGCGTGGAACTCCTGTCCGCTGGTCATCGGCACAGCGTCCTGCAGCTGGGTGCGACCCATCTTGATGACATCCTTGAACTCGTCGCCCTTGGCGCGCAGAGCAGCGATGAGGCCCTGCAGGCTCTCCACCACCTTCTTGTTCAGGCGGATGAAGGTCAGGCGGATGGTCGTCGGATAGACGTCGTTGGTCGACTGTCCGCAGTTGAGGTGGTCGTTAGGCCAGCAGTGCTGGTAGTCGCCACGCTCGTAGCCCATGATCTCGAGGGCGCGGTTGGCGAGCACCTCGTTGGCGTTCATGTTGACCGATGTGCCGGCACCGCCCTGCATCATGTCGAGGGGGAAGTTCTCGTGCCACTTGCCGTCGATTACCTCGCGGCATGCCTGAGCGACGGCCTTCGTCACTTCGTCGTTGATGACGCCGAGCTCGTTGTTGGCCAGGATGGCAGCCAGCTTGACGTATGCGATAGAGATGACATAGTCGGGGAAGTCGCACATGTGGTTGCTGGAGATCTTGTAGTTGTTGATACCACGCTGTGTCTGCACGCCATAGAGTGCCTCGGCGGGAACTTGGAGCTCACCTAAGAGGTCGCTCTCAATTCTGAATTTCTTTTCTTCCATAGATTGTGAATTGATGATAATTATTGTTTGGGGATTAGAACATAGGCAATTGCCAGATGTAGCCCAGTGAAATGCGGTTGGTGCTATAGTCGTCGAAGCCATAGGCCTTTGCCTTGTCAGTGTAGCTGTAGTGGCGTCCGACGTAGGTGAGGAAGAAGTGCAGGTTGCTGTTCTTCATCGGATAGAATTCAAGGCCTGCGAAATAGCCTAAGGCCGTGCGATATTTGCCTTTGTCGATTGCACCGTTGGCCTTGGAGAATCCTTCGTTCTCAAGCATTCCTTTGACGAAGAAGTTCCATTTCGGCGAGAAGCGGTACTGCGCCTTCATGACCAGCGAGAGATATTCGGCGTCATTCTGATGACCTCCATGTGCATTGTTGCCCACAATGCTCGTTACGATGCCTTGGCGGTCGATGCCCTCGCGCATGTACATCACATCGAAGAAAGCGTCGAAATTGTTGATGGTCACCTCATTGCCCAGGGCAACATAATGGCTCTGGTTTCCTCTGGCCTGACTCATCAGAGAGTAGCTCCAACGCGTCTTGAACACGTCGCCGAAATTACCATTCCAGTTGGCTGTATAAACTAGTGGCACCTTCGACTTATGATAGCCTTCGCCATACATGTCGCTCATGCTGGCACTACGGCTGTCGAGCACCTGCAGCTGCACTTGATGGTCGGGGGTTACCTGGAATTGGAAGTTTGCACCTGTGAGGAAGTTGCTCATATATTCCACCATGTCGGAGTATTCGTAAATCTCTATGGGGTTGAGGTCGAATTCTACACCACCGTATGCAGCGCATTGCTTACCGAGGAACATTGAGAACTTGTCGTTGACTTTCACACCGATGCCTGCAATGTCGATTGACGAAGCGGGCATGTTGTCGATGCCGTCGGGTGCAGGGGTGTTGTTGCGGTTCAGACGCTGACGCCAGCGGAAGGAGAAGGTGTCGTTGATGTTACCCTTCGCCTCGATACGGATCTGACGCATGTTAAACTTGGCATCCTGAAAATCCCCGGCATTCTCATTGACGTCGAAACTGTTGTTGAGGTTGAGAAGGAAATGGAAGTTGTCCTGCTTCTTCTCCACCTTCATGACTTTCTCGAACAGGGTTTCCTCACCAGCCGAGAGATCCTTGTCCTGCTGTGCGCTGGCTGTCAGTCCTGCACAGAGCATCAGTCCAGCAAATAATATCTTTTTCATACCTAATTATCAATTATCAATTGTCAATTGTCAATTATCAATCAGATTAGTATTTCTTGAAATACTCCTGGATCTCCTGCCAGTCGTGGGTCTTCGTCAGGGCGAGCATGAGCAGCACGCGAGCCTTCTGTGGGTTGAGCGTCAGGGCAGCCACGAAGTGGTACTTGTCGTCGTCCACCTCACCGTTCAGACAGGTGGGACCTGTCGGGCAGCGGCTTGAGCGCACGATGTTGATACCCTTCTCGCGAGCCTTCAGGGCCACGTCGAAGACATCCTTGTAGAAGTTGCCGTCGCCGACACCGGCCAGCACGATGCCATCGAAGTTAGCGTCAACGAATGCCTGCATGGGCAGGGGCGACGCATTGGCATAGCCGTAGACGATGCCTACCTTGGGCAGACGGTCCAGATTGTCGACGTTGAACTCGCTCTTCGTGGTGTGCAGGTTGTCGATGTTGCGGTTGTAGATAGCCTCGCCATTATAGACATAGCCCACCTTGCCGTAGTTGGCACTCTGGAAGGTAGCCACGTCGGTGGTGTGCATCTTGATGACATCCTTGGCGTCGAGCAGCAGGTTGTTCATGCAGACCAGAACACCGCGACCCTTCGAGTTGGGGCTGGCAGCGGCAGCCACACCGGCATAGAGGTTACCCGGGCCGTCGGCACTGATACCTGTAGAGGGACGCATAGAGCCCACCAGAACCACGGGTTTGTCAGAGTGGACCGTAAGGTTCAGGAAGTAGGCCGTCTCCTCCATCGTGTCTGTTCCGTGGGTGATGACCACACCGTCGTAACCTTCCACGTTGAGCAGCTGGTTGATACGCTTTGCCAGCTTCAGCCACACCTCGTCGTTCATATCCTGCGAACCGATGTTCACCAACTGTTCGCCACTGATGTCGGCCAGATAGAGCATCTGCGGCACAGCGTCGATGAGCGTCTGCACGCCCACCTGACCGGCGCTGTAGGCCGAACTGGTTGCCGACTCGCTCACGCCGGCGATGGTACCGCCCGTGGCAATGATTCTAATCTTGGGTTTTGCAACGATGTTTGCAGAAACCAACAGTGCTAAAAGCACCAATACACTACGCAATGTTTTCATAAGCTTTGTTTTTAGTTGTTTTTAATATAAGAATGTTATGATCAAGTAGCCCACAGCAATCGAGACAATCGTCGTGATGAAGCCCGAAAGCTGGAACGAGTGGTTGACGACATACTTGCCGATGCGCGTCGTTCCGGTGGTGTCGAAGTTGATGGCAGCCACCTCAGTGGGATAGTTCGGGAAGAAGAAGTAGCCGTTCACGGCGGGGAACATCGCCGTCAGGGCCAAGGGATTGATGCCCAGGCCGATGCCCAGGGGATAGAGCGTCCGCACGGTGGCAGCCTGCGAGAAGAGCATGATGCTCATGATGAACAGGGCCACGGAGAAGAGGAACGGATACTGCGTGACGATGTCGGCGATGTGTGAGCGGAAGAACTCCAGGTTGCCGTTGAAGAAGGTGTCGCCCATCCAGGCGATACCGAAGATGCTCACCATGGCGTTCATACCGGCACCGAAGATGTTGCCGCTGACGGCTTTCTTCACGTCGGCCTTGCCCACGATAAGAATGAGCGCGGCTATCGACATCATGATAATCTCGATGGTCTCGGGCATCGTCAGCCTCGTCACCTCACCATCGACGTTGAACGAAGGACGCAGCGACGGGATGCTGCCGAAGAGCACCACCAGCACCACACCGAGCAGGAAGGCCAGCACGGCACGACGCGCGTACTTTTCTTTCGAGGGTGCGGGGGTACGGGAGCTCGATGGTGCGAGATTACCTTCGCGCGATTCTTCAGTATTCTCGTCCCCACGTACCTCCGTACCCTCGTACCCACGAGATTCTTCCTCCAGCAGTCCAGCCTTCAGTCTACGCTGGTATTCAGGATCTTGCTCCAGCTCCTTGCCCACGCGGTTCTGCACGAACGAGGCCACGAGGATGGCGATGAGCGACGATGGGATACAGATGAGCAGCACGTCCTTCAGCTCGATGCCCTTGCCGCCAAGGATGTCGGCCGAGATGATGGCCGCCGTAGCTGCCGACATCGGACTGCCCGTGATGCCGAGCGACGCCGAGATGGTGGCCACGGTGATAGGCCGTTCTGGGCGTATCTTGTTCTTACGAGCTATCTCCGAGATGATGGGCAGGAGCGAATAGCAGGTATGCGCCGTTCCGGCCAGCAGGCAGAAGAGCCATGTCGTCAGCGGGCCGTAGTAGGTGATCTGCTCGGGATGCTTACGCAGGAAGCGCGCCGCCAGCGTCACTAAGTAGTCCAGTCCGCCAGCTGCCTGAAGGGCTGCCGTGGCCGTGATAACACTCACGATGATGAGCATTACATCGATGGGCACCTTACCCGGGTGCATACCGAAGCCGAAGACCAGGATGAGCACACCGATCATACCGTAGATACCCAGTCCGATGCCGCCCACGCGGGCACCAATGAAAATCATAGCCAGCACGATGGCCAACTGTATCAGTACCAATGTTGTAGCCATATTGTCTTGATATTAGATAGATTCGATAAATGATTATGAGATTGCAAAAGTAAGCCTTTTCTTGGAAATAGCAAAATTTTTAGCCGTTTTTTACAGATTGTTAAAGATTCCAATTGACTTTACCCCAAAAGCCCGACACCTCACCAAAATGCCCCCAGTCCCTTTGTTCATGCGGGTTTCAGGTGGTGGGGTGTTCGCGAAACACCTCACCACACATCTCACCAGACACCTCACCATCTGGATGGTACGCAACA
>CAMORS010000110.1 GCA_946624005.1 uncultured Prevotella sp.
CTGTTGCGACGCAAAGAAGCGTCGCCTCCTACCTCTCATCAAAATGGTGAGGTGTTTGGTGAGGTGTCTGGTGAGGTGTTTGCCGAACACCTCACCATCCAAAACCCGCTGTAGCAAAGGGTTTCAAGGCATTTTGGTGAGGTGTCGGGATGTTTCTCTGCTAAAACTGCTCGCTTGTGTTCGTGAGCCATCGGGCAGACATTGTATGTTTAAAGATTCTTAAATTAGCGCTCAAAAATTATCCTTCTCCCGCTTTCGTTCGTCTATAAAGATAAAGTGCGACCCACGGGCCGCACAATGCCTTATGATATCTATCAGAATAATAACTAAAATATTTGACATGTACATGAAAAAACTCCTATTGTCTGCTTGCCTCGTTGCTGCAAGCGCAACCATGATGGGACAGTCGGCCCACACGGGCATCGACAAGTCGAACCTCGACACTTCCGTACGCCCTGGCGACGACTTCTATCAGTATGCCGCCGGCGGCTGGCTCAGCAGCCACCCCCTCGACGCAGAGCATGTGATGAACGGTGCCTTCGTCGACCTGGAAGACCAGAACGAGATTCGCATCAAAGACCTCATTCTACAGTATGCCAACTCGCCGCAGCAGCAGGGCTCGCTGGGACAGAAGATAGGCTCGCTCTACCACCTGATGATGGACAGCGTACGCCTCAACCGCGAAGGCTACGAACCGCTGAAACCTGTGCTGAAGCGCATTGCCGACATCCGCGACCGTCGCGACTATCAGATTGTCACGGCACAGCTCGACCGTCAGGGCAAGTCGACCATGATGTTCGGCATTGGTGTCGGTTCCGACATGCGTCAGGCCGACATGAACATCGTGGGCATCTATCAGGGAGGACTCGGACTGGGCACCCGCGACTACTACCTCAACGACGACGAGCAGACCGTACGTATCCGCGAGGCATACAAGCAATATATGAAGAACCTGTTCCAGCTCGTGGGCAACGACGAGCCGACGGCTGAGCGGAAGATGCAGGCCGTCATGGCCATCGAGAAACGCATCGCCGAGAAGAGCTACAGCCGCGTTCAGCTGCGCGACGTCGATGCCAACTACCACAAGATGAGCTACAACCAGCTCGTTGCCGACTATCCCGGCATCGACTGGGGCAACGTGTTCCTGCAGAGTGGCTTCCCCGCCTTCAGCTCTATCGACGTGGGGCAGCCGGAGCCAATTCATGAAGTGGAGAAGATTCTGGCAGAGACATCGCTCGACGACCTGAAGGCATACGCCGAAATCAAGGTCATCAGCGGAGCATCGAGCCAGCTGAGCGATGCCTTCCGCACTGAGGCCTTCAAGCTGAGCAGCGTGATGAACGGCATTCAGCAAGACCGTCCCCGCTGGAAGCGCGCCGTCAATGTGGTCAGCGGCACATTGGGCGAGGCCATCGGTAAGCTCTACGTAGAGAAATACTTCCCCGAGGCCAGCAAGCAGCGCATGCTCCAGCTGGTGAAGAACCTGCAGACAGCCCTCTCGCAGCGCATCAACGAATCGACATGGATGTCGGCCGCGACAAAAGCTCAGGCACAGGACAAGCTGCAGAACTTCATCGTGAAGATTGGTTATCCCGACAAGTGGAAAGACTATAGCGGACTGCAGGTAGACGAGCAGCTCTCACTCTACGAGAACATGGCCAACATCGCCGAATATCTCACCATGGACGAGATTCAGCGCAAGGTGAACAAACCCGTCGACAAGACCGAGTGGCACATGACACCGCAGACCATCAATGCCTACTACAACCCCACGACCAACGAGATTTGCTTCCCGGCAGCCATCCTGCAGCCTCCCTTCTTCGACATGGAGGCCGACGATGCCGTCAACTATGGAGCCATCGGTGGCGTCATCGGACACGAGATGAGCCACGGCTTCGACGACCAGGGCTCGCAGTTCGACAAGACCGGCAACCAACGCAACTGGTGGACGGCCCAGGACAAGCAGGCCTACGAACAGCGCACGAAAGTGCTCGAAGACCACTTCAGCCGCTACGAGGCCGTTCCCGGCAAGTTCATCAACGGCAAGCAGACACTCGGTGAGAACATCGGCGACAACGGCGGTCTGAACATTGCTTTCCGCGCATTCCAGAACGCCATGAAGGAGCACCCGCTGCAGAAAGCCGACGGCTTCACACCCGAACAGCGCTTCTTCCTTTCGTGGGCTCGTGTTTGGGCAAGCAACGTGCGCCCCGAGTTTGTCGACGTCATCATCACGACCGACCCCCACTCGCCCAACAAGGCTCGCGTCAACGCTGCCCTGCCACACATCGATGCGTGGTACAATGCTTTCAACATCAAGAAAGGCGACAAGCTCTTCCTCCCGAAGAAGAAGCGCGCCCAGATTTGGTAACACCCATCACCCGTCAATCTTATGATCACATCAGAAGAAAAACAAGCCATCTTGCAGCTCATCAAGGAGCAGGTAGTGCCTGCCATCGGCTGTACAGAACCCATTGCCGTAGCCCTTTGCGTGGCCAAGGCAACAGAACTCTTAGGCTGCAAGCCCGAACATATTGAACTTCGGCTCAGCGCCAACATCCTGAAAAACGCCATGGGCGTGGGCATTCCCGGAACAGGCATGGTGGGCCTGCCCATCGCCATCGCCCTGGGAGCCCTCGTCGGCAAGCCCGAGCTGGAGCTGGAAGTGCTTCGCGACAGCAACAAAGAAGCCGTCGAGGCCGGCAAGCAGTATATCTCAGAGAACCGCATCCACATCGCCTTAGAGGAGAACGATCCCGACAAACTCTTCATCAACGCCATCGTCACGGCCGCAGGCCACGAGGCCGAGGCACGCATCAAGACGAAGCACACCCACTTCGTACTGCTCAGGAAAGACGACGACATCCGGCAACAGGCTTCATCCGCTGTCAACCAGCCGGAATGTGCCGACTGCATGACAGCCAACAGCAACTCCGCAGACCAAAAGGGACAACCCGTGACGCTCACCCTGAAGAAGGTGTACGACTTTGCCACCGAGACCGACATCGACGACCTGCGCTTCATCCTTGAGGCGAAGCGTCTGAACGAGGGAGCCGCCGAGGCCGGTCTGCGCGAGAACTATGGCCACCAGCTGGGCAAGACGATGTGCTCGCCGCTCGGCAAGGGTATCATGGGCGACAGCATCTTCTCGAAGGTGCTCAGCGTGACCAGCTGCGCCTGCGATGCCCGTATGGCTGGAGCTATGGTGCCCGTGATGAGCAACTCCGGCAGCGGCAATCAGGGCATCTGTGCCACGATGCCAGTGGTCGTCTTCGCCAAGGAGAACCACAACACCGAAGAGGAACTCATCCGTGCCCTCATCATCAGCAACCTGACGGCCATCTACATCAAGCAGAGCCTCGGTGCGCTGTCGGCCCTTTGCGGTTGCGTCGTCGCCTCCACCGGTTCGTCGTGCGGCATCACCTACCTCATGGGTGGAACGTTCGAGCAGATATGCTATTCGGTGAAGAACATGGTGGCCAACCTCACGGGCATGATCTGCGACGGAGCCAAGCCCTCGTGCGCCCTGAAGCTCACCAGCGGAGTCAGCACCGCTGTGATGAGCGCCATGCTCGCCATGCAGCACAAGTACGTCACCTCGGTGGAAGGCATCATCGACGACGATGTCGACAAGTGCATCCACAACCTCACTGCCATCGGCTCGAAGGGTATGGATGTGACCGACCGCTTCGTGCTCGACATCATGACGCACAAATCTTAATAAGGAATGTACACCCCCATCAGCTCCACTTCTCACAACCTCGCCACGACGCTGTCAGCACGGGCAGAGAGAAGCGGAGCTTTTTTGTTAAATATCGCAAAAAGAAAATAACAGATGTACCCTTTTAGGCCGATTGCGCGTATTATTGAAAAAGAAAGTGCTACCTTTGCACCATCAAATTTGCGAATTATCAAAACCTAACTAATCTAAAGCAACAGAATGAAGAAAAGGACATTTGGAATGCTCGTCATGCTCTTTGCCGTTGTGGCGGCTTGGGCTCAGATGCAAGACCCCACCCACTTCAGGGTGAGTCAGAAGCAAGTATCACCCACCGAGGTGGAAGTGATTTTCTCTGGTACCATCGAAAAGGGATGGCATGTGTATTCAACAGGCCTGGCCGACGACGGCCCTATCTCGGCCACCGTGACCACTGAGAAAGCTGAGGGTGCGAAGCCCAAGGGAAAACTGATTCCAAAAGGAAAGGAAATCAACACGTTCGACAAGGTGTTTGAGATGAATCTCAGATACTTTGAGAATTCTGTCCAGTTTGTACAGAAATACGAGATAACGGGCAAGACCTACCATATCAAGGGATTCCTCGAGTATGGATGCTGCAACGACGAGATGTGTATGCCGCCGGGCAACGTCGAGTTCGACTATCAAGGCAAGGGACCGGAAGACGCTCCCGAGGCCGAGGAGGAAACAACCGAAGAAGAGAAGGCCGACACAGCAGCCGTTGTACCCCTGATGGGCGACAGCCTCGCCGCAGACACTACGGGCGTAGCCACCAGCGACCTGTGGAAGCCTGTCATCAAGGAGCTGCAGGCCTACAATGGCGACGACAACCAGAACCGCTCGCTGCTGTACATCTTCCTGATGGGTATCCTCGGCGGACTGGTAGCCCTGTTCACCCCCTGTGTGTGGCCCATCATCCCGATGACCGTCAGCTTCTTCCTCAAACGCGCCAAGGACGACAAGAAGAAGGGCGTCAAGGATGCCATCACCTACGGCATCTCCATCGTCGTCATCTACGTCACGCTGGGACTGCTCATCACCGGTATCTTCGGTGCCAGCGCCCTGAATGCCCTGTCGACGAACGCAGTGTTCAACATCTTCTTCTGTCTGCTACTCGTCGTATTCGCCCTGAGCTTCTTCGGATGGTTCGAGCTGACATTGCCCTCGTCGTGGACCAACAAGGTCGACTCGAAGGCATCCTCTACAAGCGGACTGCTCTCCATCTTCCTCATGGCCTTCACACTCTCGCTCGTCAGCTTCTCCTGCACAGGCCCGATCATCGGCTTCCTGCTCGTCGACTTCGCTACAAGCGGCAGCTTCTGGGGACCGGCCATCGGTATGCTGGGCTTCGCCATCGCACTGGCTCTGCCCTTCACGCTCTTCGCCATGTTCCCCACCTGGCTGAAGTCGGCTCCTAAGTCGGGCGGATGGATGAACACCATCAAGGTGGTGTTAGGCTTCATCGAACTGGCCTTCGCCCTGAAGTTCTTCTCCGTGGCCGACCTGGCCTACGGCTGGCGACTGCTCGACCGCGAGGTGTTCCTCTGCCTGTGGATTGTCATCTTCGGCGCACTCGGTCTCTACCTCATCGGCAAGCTGAAGTTCCAGAGCGACTGGGAAGGTGGCGAGATGGACAAGCCCATGCCCGTCATCTGCATCATGATGGGACTGTGCTCCATCGCCTTCGCCATCTATATGATACCGGGTCTCTGGGGCGCTCCCTGTAAGGCCGTCAGCGCTTTTGCGCCGCCGATGTCCACACAGGACTTCAACCTCTACAAGGCTCATGTCGTTGAGGCCAAATATAAGGACTACGACGAGGGAATGGCTGCCGCCAAGGCCATGGGCAAGCCAGTGATGGTCGACTTCACCGGCTTCGGCTGCGTCAACTGCCGCAAGATGGAGGCCGCCGTTTGGACCGACCCGCAGGTGGCTTCGAAGCTCGAGAACGACTATGTGCTTATCTCGCTCTTCGTCGACGACAAGACACCGCTGGCCAAGCATATCGAAGTGACAGAAGAAAACGGACAGAAACGCACCCTGCGCACCGTGGGCGACAAGTGGAGCTATCTGCAGCGCTCGAAGTTCGGCGCCAATGCCCAGCCGTTCTATGTCACGCTCGACAACGAGGGCAACCCCCTCGGCCCGTCGGCTGTCTACAAAGAGGACATTGACCTGTACATGAAGTTCCTCAATACGGGTCTGAAGAACTACAAGAAATAAAGAAACTGCTTTTATAGCCCCATATCCCAAAAGGCCATCGTCGGCATATTGCTGACGATGGCCTTCCCTATTTTCAATAACAAAATAGTTTGTCTGGGCGACCGTCTCTTCTCATCGCTTTGATGATGTGACAAACAAAGAGTGGGAGGATATAAAAAGGATTATCGAACAAGAATTACCATCATTCTTTCCTACACTTGAACAAGCCAAACCAGAACTGAGGGAAGAGGAGATAAGGGTATGCATCCTTATCCGACTCCAAGTATCCCTGAAAGACATTTACACATCTATGCACTGCAACTCACAGAACCTGTCTGTAATGCGTAAAAGGATGCTCACAAAGCTATCCCCCGACTCCACGGGTGGAGCCAAGGATTTCGACAGATTCATTATGTCGCTGTCATAGCACTCCCATCTCTATGAAGATAGTCCCGCATTGTATGCAACTGTTACGTAACAGTTGCTTTTTGTTACGTTTTTGTTACGTAAAATGATGGCAGATTGCGATTTTTTCGATAATTTTGCACCATCGTTTTACTAATTAATATTGTACCATATGAAAAAAATCTTTTATTTACATGCTGCGTCCTACTTATGAGTGCAGCTCCCGCCGCCGCCGATGAAGTCGTAGGTGAAGTTATCAACTTAACTTGCGGCTACAATCATGACGGAAATCTGGGCAACCATTATCCCAAGGCACCCGTCCAGCCCCCGTACGTCACCCTCGACGGCCATACCTTATATATATGGTCGCAGCACGGCGGGTACACCCTCACCCTCTTGGACGACAACGACGCCGTCGTCTATCAGACCTATGTCGCCGCAGGCGTGCAGTTCTGCGCCCTGCCATCGACCCTCTCGGGCAGCTATACGCTGCAGCTATCCAACGACACATACCTGTTTACAGGCGTGATAGACTTGGAGTAAAATATTTT
>CAMORS010000111.1 GCA_946624005.1 uncultured Prevotella sp.
CAACTACCTTTGCTACGTTCCCGTCCTGGAGGATTCGAAGGGAGCTGGCCGTGCAGGACTTACCCATTTCGGTTTTGCGGCTGCAAAGTTAATCATTTATTCCTAAACAGCGAAGATACATTCAAAAATATTTCAGTTTTTAACTTTTATTTAAGAATAGCGGCGCATGTGTAACCATTCAGCGAATAATATTAAGGAGTGCCCTGTCGGGCAGAATTGAAAATCGCCGTAGACGACCCAAAAAGAAGATTCGCTGAGTTGTTACGCGCATGTGCTAATGTAGGAGGTCACGCTTCCTAGCGTGACATCTGCCACTTATGCGCTGCTTATGTGCTGTTGCGACGCTGGGAAGCGTCGCCTCCTATAGTATGCACCGTTGCATTGTAGGAGGCGTGCTTCCCAGAGTGTTACTGCACTTTGGATATTCCCCGCACAGGTGGAGGTTGCGAAGGAATTCTACTCTTCGTCGTCCCACACCTCGTGGTTGCGACGAGCCTCGTTTTCGTCCTCCTCGTCCTCGAAGGGCTTGACAGAGGCTTCGTTACCCAACACTTCGTTACCTGACCCTTCGATAGGCAAGTTCATTATACCATATTTTGTCAGGAATTGAAACACTTCCACATGGGGGCTTTGATATTGTTTTGCTGTCATATCACTTTTATTTTATTGTTATTGTTTTGCCATTATGAATGTAGATTCCTCGGAGAGTAGGCTTCTTGGCCATTTTCGTTCCCTGGATAGTGTACCATTCGCCATCTTCCTCCATTTCTGTTGGTATGAGGATGCTTGTCGGGATAGAATTTCCTCCTAAACCGATATAGAAGTCCTTGGCGTTTGTCTCTTGGTAGATGAGGAAGGCCCTGTTGGCAGGTATCGATTTTCCGGTAAACCTATAGAAAGCGATAAATCCCTTGTTACCAAGTTGCAGAGTATAGACGGCACCGTCGCTCTCGTTGGCTTCCAATATCTCTGCCGGTGTCGCTGCAACGGTCGTACCTGTCAGATAGTTTGGATAACTGAGTTGGTAGTTGTTGTCGGCTGCTTTCGGGAACCGATATGTCCCCGTATTACCATGAACGATAACGCCCGTATGAGCAGGAATGATGGTATTCAGTCGTGCCAGTTTCAACGAATTGTTTTCTATCGAGTAGCCATAGTATATACCGAGCAGGTCAGGGTCGTAAGTCTCGTAAGGTATCTCCACGGGGAAGTCGAGGTACAACGTTCCAAGGCCATAGCTGCCAAGCACCATGTCGAAATATGCCGGTGTGGCCGTGCCTGTGAGGTTGACGGTGACATCTTCGGCATTGGGGCTGTTGAGGGTGATGGTGGCAGTGTAGTCGCGTGCCTCTGTGGGTGTGAAGGTGACGTTGACGGTGGCACCCTCTTCGGCCTCGGCTTTGTTGATGGAAGTCTTGTCGAGCGAGAAGACACCATTCTCGTCGTTCAGTGTCACAGTGATGTCGTCGGCAAGATTCTCTGCAAGAACCTCGATGATGTCAGTCATCGACTCACCGACGGTGCCATTCTCGAAAGTGAGCTGGTCGGTAGCCGTGATGATGTAAGGCTGCAGACCGGTACCCGTGAGCTGAATCACCTGATTGTCGACGCCCTCGGTGTGGAGCGAGAGGGTAGCGGTGAAATCTCCAGCCGATGTGGGAGCGAAGCCGATGGCGATGGTAGCTCCGGCCTCTGCCTCTTCAGCCGAGATGTTCAGCGTGGTCGTCGTAGCTGTTCCCTTCGTGGCGAGGTCGTTGGTGTCGAGCGTGCTATTGGTGCCCTGCGACGTCTGCTTCGCAATGCTGAACACACCGTTCTCATCGCTCAGCGTCACCGTGACGTCACTCTGGAGGTTGTGTCCCGTGATGGTCAGCTCCGTCGTCTCCGATGTTCCGACAGCAATCGGAGCTTCCGTGATAGAGGTGGCTCCCTCCAACGATGTCTCGACAACAGGATCGGGATTAACTGGTAGCTGTGTCTGGAAACCAATCTCGGCGATGTAGCTGCGATAGGTTGCAGCTTCTACCTTGTAAATCTTTGTCTCATCAAGATCTGTGGCAGAGAGAACAAACGTACCCGATGTGGCTGAATTGCTCTTGCTCTGTATTGCTGTAGTTCCTGCAGTCAAAGATCCATCAGCATTGACGGTACACTCAAATACCTTCAATGTAGCAGGATATGTAGAGTTAGAACGACTCTGTCCCAAGCCAAGCATCTGAACGGCTGTAGTGTTCGTTACATAGAAGGTGACTGTCTCCTGAGTGTAATTTTGTCTTGAATTATATCCCATAGCACGAGCGGTAGTACTGGTAAAGTATTGTGAACTTCCCAATAACTTTTCGCTGCTGTTCCATGAGGTACCAGCATATTTGTTAGAGGTATTCGTCACATTTGTCTGAATCCAATTCTGTGCATTTGGGCTATAGTAAACAGAGCTCCATGCGCCGTAGATAGGCAGCGTCAGCCAACCCACGTTGTCGTTTGCCGTATATTTATATAAGGTATTCACGTAAGAGGTGTTCCACCCAGCCTCATCAATCGTGGCATACTTTGCGATGTTGAGATAAGCATCGCTGGCTGTGCCGCCGTCGTTGGCTGTTGCCGAGAGGTTGATGGTGACAGCTTGTGCACCAGTTCCGGTCAGTGTCAACGTACCCGTGTAGGTTCCTTCTTCTGTAGCGTTGAAGTTGACGGTGAACGTAGCTCCCTCATCGCTGTTCACGACATCAGCTGTAGCTGTTGCTGGCGAGACAGAGAATACGTCGGTGTTGCCGGTGAGTGTCGCTGTGATGTTGCCCGTAAGGAAGCGACCTGTCACGTTGATGGTTTCAGTCTTTTCTTGGTTAAGCTGAGCCGTAAAGTTCAGTTCCTCCTTGTCAGCGATAATCGTGGGCGTAGCAGCCTCTGCCGTTCCTGTCAGGTTGATGGTCACGCTTTCAGCATTGCTGCTGCTGAGTGTGATTGTTCCCGTCGTTGTTCCTGTTGTCGTCGGCGACCAGGTGACGGTCAGCTCCACACTATTGGCTGCCTCTGCTGCCGTGATGGTCGTCTTGTTGACGGAATAAACCATAGCCCCCGTCCTGCTTACGGTGATGTTGCCTTCCAGGTTGGTGCCCGTCACGGTGATGGTCTTCGTCTGCGGTACGGTGGCGTAGCCCGTGAACTCCAGCGTCGTTGGGTTTGCATGGATAGCAGGGCCGGAGGAGGCTCCGAGGATATATTGAATACCCTTGATGGCATTAATCTTTCCGTGAGTGCCGAAGGTCTTTGCACCGTGGGCTCCGCTGCCTGTTCCGTTTGTCCATTCGTCTGTATCCCATGTGGCAGCCATGACCTCCTTGATGTAGTCGGGCGTCGGTGTTTTGCCGGCTTCCACGCATGCTTGCAGCCACTGGGCGATGATGCCCGAGACACATGGTGTTGCCATCGACGTACCTTCCATGGCGGCGTAAGGATAGTTGCTGTTGTTGACGACGAGATCACCGATATAGTCGTCCGACCAGTAGCTGTAGTCGTCAACCGATGCCGTGTGGTAGTGGTTGACACCGGCGATGATGCGTGCGCCAGGAGCGTTGATATGGGGTAAGGGGGTGCCGAGCGGACCATAGCCTTGCGTCTGCCAAGACGAGAACGAGGCATGGTCGCCGATGTTGGGATAGTCGCTCGTGAAGTCGTGCGCTGTTCCAGCATAGTCGGTGACGCTGTTGCGCGTTACGTAGGCACCGACGGAGATGACCTTACTATAGCATGCGTTGTCGCTGACGGAGCAGTCGTCGTTGCCGGGGCAGTAGTTGTAGCTGGTGCTGCTGAGGTTCAGGTCGGTGCCGAACCAACTGGCATAGCTCTCCCACATATCGATGGTCGTGGATGCCGTTGTCGATGTGGGATAGACAGACACGCAGAAAGCATAGTCGCTATTGTATACACCATCACCGTCGTTGTCGGCATAGCTTGTAGAAAGCATGATGGGGCAGTAAATCTGCCAGTAGTATTTGTTGTTGCTGGTGTCTTGTGTTCTGGTGATACGAATCTTGCCATAATCGCCATATTGGTTTTGATAGCTTGAAGAAGATTTGTAGTACTGTGCAAGTCCTGTAGTGCCTGTTAGAGAAATAGTTGTGCTGGAAGTGTAGGCAGACGAGGAATAGACGATGGCTCCTGTGTTGACGTTCACCACATGGAATTTCAGAGATGTGGGAACACCAGCTGTACGGGCGTATGCCGTGATGGTGGGCGAGAGCATCTCAACATTACCGTCGGCATTGCTAAAAGCGCGTTGCACGTTGACGATCATCGGCTTGCTGCTCGTCGACGTTCCGCTGGCATTCATGCCGCCGCCGCTGTTGACACCCATCTCTACGAAAGGTGCGGCACGCATGCCGTCGTTCGATGCCGCATAAACGATGATGTGGTTGTCGCCTGCATACTGGTCGACGATAGAGGCGATGGTGCCCGTTCCGTCATGAGGACCCACTTGTGAACCGAGCGACAGACTGATGACGCAGGGCTTGCCTACTTCGTCCGCATAGTTGCAGATGTTCTGGATGGCTGTACCGATAGAGGTGGTGTAGAGCGAACTGAGACCTGCTATGACGAGATTCGCCTCGGGAGCCATACCGCCGTATGTGGCGTTGGCATGGTCGTTGGTGACGGTGACGTTCGACCCGTTGACGATGACCGACGAACCACCGGCTGTCGTACTGGTGTGTGTGCCGTGATCTTCATCATTGGTGTCGTAGGTCAGACCAGAAATCTGTGAGGCACTTGAGTAAGTGGTCAGGCTCGTGCTGTTACTGCCCGAGAGCTTGTAAGCCCTGACGATACGACTGTTGCCGCTGGCGTCCTTGAAGGCAATGTGCTGGAAGTCGATACCGGTGTCGATGATGCCGAGGATGACATCCTAGCCCGTGTATTGCTTCGAGAGGCCCAAAGCTTGAGCGGCAGCCGAGTTGGTGATGGCATCGCCGGCCTTGGTGTCTGAACGCTGCAGGTCGTTGGCAGGTTCGAGCACTTCGGCAACCTCAATCTTCGTGACATTGTCAAGAGCGGCCACGTCGGCTATCTTGTCAACGGGGATGAGTGCAGCCACCATGTTCTTAAACTCGCTCTGAATAACCACTCCCAGCGATTTCAAGCTTGAGAACGAGTTGTCTTTCGTTACGATGAAGGCCGAGATCATATCAATGCCGCCGACTTGCTCTACGTCGGCAATCTTGCGCTTTTTGTAAGTCTTCATCTTCGCCATGTCGTCAGCTCCGAAAGGTAGGGTGGGAGCTATTGTCAAAGGTACCTTGGCGTTGCCTTTAGGCAGCTGGATTTCTCCACGCTGCTCGCTGAGGAACATCAGCGTACTCGCTGAATACTTCCCCTCATACTGTGCCCATCCCACGATGACGAACCCCGTCAACAGGAGGGTAAGAAGTAGACGTCTTTTCATCATATCCTTTCCTTTTTTTTGTTTATTAAATTTCATGCAAAGGTAGGGAATAAATAACAAACTGCAAAATAATTTAGACAAATACTGACGATTTTTAAGCAAACGGCCGATGAAAGCAACTTCTTGTTCCATCCGATGTCTTCGGTCGCAACGAGCTGCCGTCAACAAGCTGCTATATTTCGTACTGACGGATTCCGCCGAAGGGCACCAGGTCGGTGAAGGCTTCCTCCGTCGTGAACCGACCGGCATAGACAGCCGTGCAGGCCAGCACACCACCGTGGGCAAAGATGGCCACGTGGCGATAGGGCTGAAGGCGCAGCTCGTTGTAGAATGCTGACACACGGTGGTAGAATAGGGGAAAAGACTCGCCCCCGGTGGTGGGTTCGTGAAGGTAGTCGCGATACCAACGGTGTATCTGCGGGTCGTCCTGTTCGATGTCGGCAAAGCGCCGCATCTCCCATTTGCCCATGTTCATCTCCTTTAGCCGGTCGTCGACGATGGGTGAGGCATATCCGCAAGCGTCGGCCAAGAGGAGTGCACGTGTCAATGGCGACGAAAAGACGGCATCGAACGGACAGCCCTGATGGGCGATGATGGCATCGAGCTCTTGCTTCGTGGCTGCTGCCTCCTGCGCAAAGGTGGCTGCCACGGGAACGTCGCTCCAGCCGTAGCAGGTGCCTTTCCGTACGGCTACCGAGGTGTGTCTTACTACTGTTATCTGCATAGCTGTAAAAGAGTTTTTGTGTTGCAAAGAAACACATTTTTTGCGTAACGACCAAATAGTTTCGCCGATAAATAGAAAAAAACGGCGGTAAAGGAAACAATTTTATGAAATATAAGCAAAAAAAGTTGGCAGTTCCATTTATTCTCCGTAATTTTGCAGGCAAATTCAAACAAAACCCTATTTATTAAAAAAGAAAAGATACCATGGCAATTATCAAACCCTTCAAAGGTGTACGTCCACCGAAAGAACTGGTGGAGCGTGTAGAATCGCGTCCCTACGACGTGTTGGAATCCGACGAGGCTCGCGCCGAGGCTGGCGACAACGAGATGAGTCTGTATCACATCATCAAACCCGAGATCGACTTCCCGGAAGGCACCAGCGAGTACGACCCGCGCGTCTACGAGAAGGCCGCCGAGAACTTCCAGAAGTTCCAGGACAAGGGATGGCTCGTCCAGGACAAGGACGACCATTACTACATCTACGCCCAGACGATGAACGGCAAGACGCAGTACGGACTGGTGGTGGGTGCCTACGTAGACGACTACATGAACGGCACCATCAAGAAGCACGAGCTGACACGCCGCGACAAGGAGGAAGACCGCATGAAGCACGT
>CAMORS010000112.1 GCA_946624005.1 uncultured Prevotella sp.
TAATACCGCCATAAGAGAAAGAAATTATCTTGGTGGAATAATAAGGGAAAAATTAAGGAAAAGTAACAAGAAAAGACACGACGAAATAAAAGCCGAATTAAGTTAAATCCGGCTTATCAGAAAATTATCAAAAAGAAGAAATATGATGTTAAAAAGACTGGAATGTCATGATGGAATAGGATTAGTTGCCATCATACACAGTACGGTCGTTGACAACCAGCGAGGCAAGCGTAAAACCAAAGATGGCGGTGATATGGACGAGCGACCCGTTGACATGTTTTGGTTCGTCGGCAGGTTGCTGTCCTCGATTCTCTTGATGTTCATCGCTGAAGACGCAGAGGAATTTGCGGGCGGGACGCTGGCGCAAGTGCTTGAAGCGCATGCGCAGGGCACGAGCCAACGGACAGCCTTCCACCTTCCAGAACTCGCTGACGCGGATGCGCGAAGGGTCGGTCTTCAAGGCTGCTCCCATCGAAGAGAAGAAGGTGGCTGTCGAGTCGGTGGCTCGCTGGATGAGCAGAAGCTTGTCTTTCAGGGAGTCGATGGCATCGATGACGTAGTCGTAGCTGCTGAGATCGAACGTATCTGCCGTCTGCTCGTTGTAGACGGTCTGAATAGCGACGATGTCGGCTTCAGGGTTGATGGTAAGCAACCGCTCGCGGAGACACGCTACCTTGGGAACGCCCACTGTGAGTGTCGTAGCCATGAGCTGACGGTTGATGTTGCTGGGACAGACAACATCGCTGTCGACGATGGTCAGATGACCGATCCCCGTACGGACGAGAGCCTCGGCACACCATGAGCCGACGCCGCCTACACCGAAGATGATGACCCGTGTCTGCCGAAAAAGTTCCATTTCATCGGCACCTAACAGTAATTCTGCGCGCTGAAAGATATGCTCCATGTTGTGTTCGCGTGTAAGTTTAGAAAAGTTTAGCAAAGGAGGTCAAACATCCGAAGGAATCGCCAAATTCTGGTCGTTGTCACGGAGCAAAGGTCTGACCTGCTGCAGGATGGACAACAGTTCGTCGACCGTCTCGGCACGGAGCATGGCGATGCGCGTCTGCCGGAAGTTGGGAATGCCCTTGAAGAGGGGTGTGGCCGCCAGATGGCGTCGTGTGTGGAGGATGCCGCGATACTGGCATTCGTGGTCGTCGCCACCACGTGTGCGCCGGATATGCTCAATGTTGATATGCAGCTGCTCTATCAGAATGTCGAGCTTCTCGTCGGCTGTCAGGGGCGTGCCACTGACACCGTCGCGCAGATAGTCGTTGATTTCGCGGAAAATCCAAGGGCGGCCAAAGGTGGCGCGTCCCACCATGATGGCATCGACACCATAGCGACAGAAGGCCTGGCGGGCCTGTTCGGCCGTGGTGATGTCGCCGTTGCCGATGATGGGTATATGGATGCGGGGATTGCGCTTTACCTCGCCGATAAGGGTCCAGTCGGCCTCGCCGGTGTACATCTGTGAGCGGGTGCGGCCGTGGATGGTCAGTGCCTGGATGCCGCAGTCTTGCAGCTGCTCAGCCAGTGTGGTGATGATGAGCTGTTCGCTGTTCCACCCAAGGCGTGTCTTTACGGTGACAGGTGTCTTCACGGCCTTCACCACTTCGCGGGTGATGTCGAGCAGCAGCGGGATGTTCTGCAACATGCCCGCCCCTGCACCTTTTCCAGCCACTTTCTTGACGGGACAACCGAAGTTGAGGTCGATGACATCGGGATGGGCCTCTGCCTCGACTATCTGTGCTGCCTCGACCATCTGCGGAACGTCTCGCCCATAAATCTGGATGCCTACGGGACGTTCCTCGTCGGCCACGGTGAGTTTGTTGATGGTCGTTTTCACCGAGCGAACAAGGGCTTCGGCCGATACAAACTCGGTGTAGACCATAGCGGCCCCGAAACGCTTGCAGAGCTTGCGGAAGCCAAGGTCGGTGACATCCTCCATCGGAGCGAGGAAGACGGGCTGCTGACCAAACTGTATATTTCCTATTTGCATAATTCTTATTATTATGAGAGCAAGTGATAGATACCGCCAGCCATGGTGCGGACGATGCCTTTCATCTCCAGTTCGAACAGGAGTGATGCCAACCGCGCTATGGGCAGGTTGGTCTTGACGGCCAGCATGTTGGCCTGCTGGTCGTTCTGCTGTTGCAGAGCCTGTACGATGGTCTGCTCCTCGGCCGAGAGGTTGGGGAAGAGCTGGCGTTCGATGCCCTGCCGGTGTGCTTCTTGCAAGGTAACGTCATCTGTCCATCCCATCGCCTCGACAAAGTCGTGGGCCGAGGAGATGAGTTGTGCCCCATTGTCGCGGATGAGATTGTTGCATCCTTCCGAATACATCGCACCGACGGCACCAGGAAAGGCAAACGTATCGCGGTTGTAGTCGCGAGCGATGCGCATGGTGATAAGCCCACCGCCCTTAGCTGCTGACTCTACCAGGATGCAGGCATCCGACATGCCGGCCACGATGCGGTTACGCCGTACGAAGTTCATCTTGTCGGCATTGGTCAGCGTGAAATACTCGCTCAGCAAGCCGCCGTTTTTCACCATTTCATCGGCCGTCTGACGATGTCGCGGCGGATAGAGGTCGTCCAGACCATGCGCCAAGACGCCCACTGTGGGGTAGCCCTGTGAGAGAGCCTGTCGGTGGGCATTGATATCGACACCGTAAGCCAATCCGCTGACGATGAGCACCTCGGGACAGAGTTGGCGCAGGTCGGCCATGAAGCGCCGTATAAGGTCCTGCCCGTAGCTGGTGCAGCGGCGTGTGCCGACGATGCTGACGACGCGTCGCGCATTGAGGTCGGCGCATCCTTTATAGAAAAGCACCAGCGGTGCATCGTCGCACTCGCGCAGCCGTTGCGGATAGAGCGGATTGTTCAGTTCGAGCGGCTGGATGCCGTGAGCCCTGTCATATTCCATCTCCGCCTCGGCCCGCTTCAGCAGCTGATCCATTTGAGCGAGCTGTTCGACGAGGCGTTGCGAGGCGTCGGGCAAGATGTCACGGACACGATGCCGATGCTCGAAAATCGCCATGGCACTACCCAGGGTACGATAGAGCTCAAGGATGGCTGCCGGCTGATAGAAATTCATCCGTGTGAGCGCCATTGCATAGAGCGTCTCGTTCGATGAAATCGTAGAAAACTGCATATATTACACTTTTTACACGCTATATGAAGCAAAAGTTCACAAAAGTTCACTCATTCGATGAAATCGACTGTTTTTGAGGGAAGAAAGCATCCACATACTCTTTGCTCTCGCCCAGCTTGCCGTTGATAAGGCAGACCAGCTCGATGCGTCCTTTGAAGCAGAGTGCATTGTCGGAGCAGCGGTAGAAATACTGATGGAACACAATCTTGACCCCTTCCTTCTCGAGCGCTATCTTCGATATGAACTCGTCGTCGCAGCGCAATGGTGCCTTAAACTGCAGGTTCATGCGTGCTGCCACGGCATCGACACCCTTTCGGTGCATCTCAGCGAAGCTCAGACCGCGTTCTTTCAGGAAGAGGTGACGTGTGTGTTCGGCGTAGTGCAGGTAGTTGGCGTTGTTGACAATGCCCTCGATGTCGCACTCGTAGTCGCGCACTTGCATCTTACATTCAAAAACGAAATCCATTTATTTACGATTTGACGATTTACTATTTACTATTTATTTACGATTTATTCGATTTTGCTGTTGTAGCTGTCAGTTCCTGCCCTTTAGGTATTCGTAGCCGAAGCGGCAGCGCAGACAGTCGCGACGGTCGCAATACTCCTTTTTCAGCTGGATGAGCGCCTGTGTGTCGCCCGCGTTGCTGACCTCCAGTCCGCACTGTTGCCAAGTGCGAATCATGTGATTGTCTTCGGGACGCAGCTGTTCGAGCAAGTCGAAGGCCCGGTCGCAAAGCTCTTCGCGCGAGTGGTGTCGTCCATAGGCGAAGAACATCGGTATGGCTGTGTTAAGGATGATGAGATTGCGCGAGTGGGCCGACAGTCTCTTCTCGCTCTTGCTGCTCTCGTGGCCGAAGGTGTAGTGAGTCTGCCAGTAGGGTGTCGGAGCAGTGAGGAAGAGCTGCAGCAGCTCTTTGATCGTCTTACACTCCAGCATCTGGCTCAGGCCGGCCTGTCGGGAGTAATAAAGATGGGCCAACTGGGCGATGCGGATATAGGGGAAGTTCTGCGGTCGCAGTCGGAGGAATCGCCACATCCGCGCGTCCATAGGCTGCAGGGAGAACTTATGCGCCAGGTAGCGATATTCGTTCCTCAACCTGACGAAATAGTCGTCGTTCATCCACTCTCCTCTCTCCTCTCTTCTCTCTAAAAGTCCGGCCTGTCCCATGAAGATGGCCTCCACCTGAAAGAGGTCGTCGCGGTGGTGTGCCACAGCTTGCAGTGGAATATGCTGTGCCCATGTTTCGAAGGCATCGCCATTGATGCCGAAGCCGAAGTTGCGTGCCAGTGTGGCGAAGTAAGCCGCCTCCCACGAGCCATCGGCCTGTTCGACACGCCGTGCGATGTCGTTGGTTTTCTGTTCTAAGCGTTCCACCTGCAGCGCGCTCATCCATGCGTGGACGGTGAGTCGGCTCAGCGAGGGGATGATACGATAGCAGGGCGGGTAGTCGTCGGTGGTGATGAGCTGGTTGTATTGCTGCCGGATGGTGTCTGGCACA
Source organism: uncultured Prevotella sp. (assembly GCA_946624005.1). Lineage (GTDB taxonomy): Bacteria > Bacteroidota > Bacteroidia > Bacteroidales > Bacteroidaceae > Prevotella. Next base: position 4,650 of record CAMORS010000112.1, read on the forward strand.
CTGAGTTGCAGCTGTGGCAGCGACTTGCCGTCGTGCGTCGTCACGTCGGTGTCTATCACCTCCGCCACATGCAGCACCACGTTGTCGTAGGCTGCGTCGTGCTGATGGCCGTGTACGTACCAGTCGGTCGAGCGGTCGTGTATCTCCACGTTGCCCACCCACAGCGTGCCGTCGATCTTCACCTTTGCGTTGAAGAAGTCGGGGCCAGCGTTGCGGTTGTGCAGTCCGGTGTCGATCACCTCCACCCGCCGTCCGTCGGTGGTGTAGAGTTCGGCAAGCGGAAACAGTCGGTGTTTCCAACAATAGTGGAGCAGCTTTTCCATTGACTTTTTTCTTTCAATTCACGTGCAAAGGTAAGCAATTCTTTCCGAATAAGGTACTCGCGTTCGGAAAAATTCAAATAAATTTGGTTTTTCGCTCACTTTATCGTACTTTTGCAATATGATTGTTGAAGTGTGGAAAAGGAGTATCATGGCTGCAGCCTTTCTGCTGACGGCGGTGACGGCCCAAGCCCAGGAGCATCGGCGCATAACGTCGCTGCCCACTATATATATAGAGGTATACTACGGCCATAACATCATCAAGGATCTGTACCGGATAGCGCGGATGTGGTATGTTGATGAATCGGACAACGTCGTCTTCGCCGACTCGCTGATGATGGCAGGTCGCGGCAACTCCACCTGGAGTTTCGACAAGAAGCCCTACAAGCTGCGACTGAAGCGGCCGCTGGCCATGATTCCTGGCAAGGCCGAGTCACGTCGCTGGCTCCTTCTGGCCAATGCTGCTGACAAGACGATGCTGCGGAATGCCTTAGCCAGTGTAGCAGGCGAGCAGACATCGCTGCCTTTCAACCCTTCCTACCGCTTTGTCGACTTCGTCATCAACGGCGAATACCAGGGGACCTACCAGCTGACGGAGGCTATCGAGATAGCACCCGGACGGGTGGACATCACGCCGCAGCGCATTCCGCCACGGCCCGACGATGACCTCTCGGGCGGTTATCTCTTGGAGATAGACGGCACGCAGGACGGCAACTGCTTCGTGACCGACCGTTGCCATGTGCCTATCCGCATCCATGAGCCCGACGATGACAATATCAACATGGCGCAGCAGACGTATATCAGCCATGTGGTGAACGAGTTTGAACGTCGATTGACGGACGACGATTTCTGTGACCGCACGGCAGGCTACCGCCCCCTGACAGACACGCTGCAGCTGGCCGACTGGTATATCTGCCAGGAGCTGACGGGCAACGGCGATGCCTTCCACAATGCTTTTCTCTATAAAGAGCAGGGCGACGACCGCCTGCATTTCGGCCCCCTCTGGGACTACGACATCGCCTTCGGCAACGACTACCGCCTGGGCGATACCACCCACGAGCTGATGGCAGACATTGGCTACGGTGCTGCCCGGCAATGGATTGTCCGACTGTGGCAAGACCCCTGGTTTGCGCAACTCGTCAACCGCCGCTACAGCGAACTGTTGGAGCAGGGCATCGTGGAGCGGCTGACGACGGCCATCGACAGCTTAGCAGCGGCCATCGATGCTTCACAGCAGCTGAACTATGCACTGTGGGGTATAGACGAGCCGGTGTACTTAGAGCGTGTGCTGCACACGACCTACAGCGCGTATGTTGACGACCTGAAAGAATATATCGCACAGCATGCCCTCTTCCTGAAAGAGGCCTTCCTGCAGAGGCAGGAAAGCGCAGGCACGAATGGCATCGCTATGACACGTCGCCAGACAGACTATCCTGCCCCCGTCGTTGACCTGACGGGCAGACGCGTCAACGACACAAAAAATCTGCTCAGGGGCGTTTACATCTACATGGGGAAAGGGCGAAAATACATGATCAGGTAAACGCCCATTTTTTTTCACATGATGACTAGACGTTGGTCATCAATAAAAGTTCAAAACAGAAAAAAGGGAGGAATTGCGATTCCTCCCTTTCATATCGGATATTTCGTGACGTTTCGATTAGAAGTCCATGTGGTCGAGCGTGTCGCTGAAGTCCTTCGGCTCGTGCTCAGCCTGCGGGTCGTGGTATTCGCTGTTG
>CAMORS010000113.1 GCA_946624005.1 uncultured Prevotella sp.
TTATACACTCGGCCGTACCAGGGGGCTAGGGTGATGTGCAGGGCTCCGTCGGCCTTCAGCACGAAGGGTGTCTGCTCGCCTGTGAGCAGGTCCTTGGCCGTCTGTTGGCCCTCAGTGATGCCCATGTGTTCGAAGGCATGGCGGGGAATGTTGACATCTACGTCGACGGCATCGCCAGAGAAGTTGGCGACGACGAGCAGCAGCTCACGGCCAGCCTTGCGAAGGAAGGCAAACTGGCGGTCGCCGATGTGCTGGTTGACGTACATCAGGTCGAACATCTGCCCCTGGCTGGCAGCCCGTTCACGCTCTTTGATGAGCAGAATCTTCTGATAGTCGAGCATAATGGCTTTCTCCTCGGCGGTCAGCCGTCGGCGGTTGAAGTAGCCGTGGTCGATGCTCTCCAGATGCCAGTAGTCGAAGATGGTGGTACGCCCATCCCTGCCGCTGAAGCCCTCAGCATCCATGCCCCGCTCGCCCAGCTCCTGTCCGGCATAGAGCATAAAGGGATTCTGCTGTAGCAACGCTCCCACCAGCAAGGCGGGCAGTCCGCGACGACCATCGTGGGCGAAGAAGTCGGAGGCCAGTCGTTGCTCGTCGTGGTTCTCGAGGAAGTAGAGCATGTGGCGGGCGATGTCGTCGGTGGCCTGCCATTGCCACGAGATGTCGGCAGCACGGCGATAGCAACAGGTGACGTCGCGCAGACAGTCGTACATGCCTACCTTGTCGTATAGATAGTCGAAACCGGCGGCGATGAACGGCCGATAGAGGGCGGGGTCGTAGATTTCTCCGATGAAGATGATGTCGGGATATTGCGCCTTCACCTGTGGGATGGCCCATTGCCAGAAAGCTGTGGGCACCATGAACACCATGTCGCAACGGAAGCCGTCGATGCCCTTCGCGGCCCAGTAGAGCAAGATGTCGAGCATCTTCTGCCAGGTGTTGGGTGACGGGTGCTGGGTGATGGGTGTTGATGGATAGTTGATGGGCGATTGCCCGGCCATGTAGTCGACGCCGTAGTTGAGCTTTACCGTCTCGTACCAGTCGTTGCAGCTTGGTGCGTTGGTGAAGCAGTCGTTGCCCGTAGCTTTGGCGGGATGCTCGATATATCGGTGAGTGAGGAGCGAGGAATCGCTCTCCGAAGAAACGGGTGCTATGAACTCCTGTCCCGTACAATAGTAGAAGTTGTTCTGCGGTGAGAAGCCCATATCGGGATTGTCGCCCTCGCCTAAGTCGCTCACATCCTGTGGCTTACAGATGCTCTGATACTGGCGCGCCACGTGGTTGGGCACAAAGTCGACGATCACCTTCATGCCCGCCCGATGCGTCCTTTCTACGAGTGCCTCAAACTCTGCCATGCGGCGGTCGACGTTGACAGCCAGGTCGGGGTCGACATCATAGTAGTCGGCAATAGCATAGGGCGAACCGGCCTTGCCTTTCACCACGTCGGGATGCTGGCGGGGAATGCCATGCTGCGAATAGTCGGTAGCCGAGGCATGGCGGATGATGCCTGTGTACCACACATGAGTGACGCCCATATAGCGAACGAAGCGTAACACGCGCTCGTCGATGTCGTTCAGCTTGGCCGACCCGTTCTGCTCGAATGTCCCGCCGGGGATATTCGCACGAGTCTTGTTCCCGAACAAGCGAGTAAAAATCTGATAGACAACCATTCCTCTCTACTATTATATTACAATAACGATTATTCTTTACTTCTACCACGAATTACGCGAATTACACGGATTGTTCCCCGTTCAGCCGAATTACAAATTCACCCGAACTCTCGGAGCGTTGTAACCTTAATTCGTTTAATTCGTGGTAATGAAAGATTTGTCATACTCCGTGCACGTTGACCTCGCGGTTGATTTTCACGATCATTCCCTGCAGAGCCTTGCCCGGTCCGCACTCCGTGAAGTCGTCGGCACCGTCGGCAATCATGTTCTGCACACATTGAGTCCAGCGCACGGGGCTCGTCAGCTGAGCAATCAGGTTCTGCTTGATGTCAGCAGGATCGGTATGCGGACGGCCGTCGACATTCTGATAGACAGGCCACAGCGGAGCATGTATCTCCGTCTGTTCGATAGCCTTCTGCAGCTCGTCCTTGGCAGGCTGCATCAGGGGCGAGTGGAAGGCACCACCCACCTTAAGCGGCAGGGCACGCTTGGCTCCGGCTTCCTTCAGCAGGGCGCAGGCCTCGTTGATGGCCTCGATGTCGCCCGAGATGACCAGCTGTCCGGGGTTGTTATAATTGGCGCACACCACGACATGACCCTCGCGGTTCACCTGGGCGCAGATTTCCTCTACCTTCTCGTCGGCCATTCCGATGATGGCAGCCATCGTAGAGGGAGCCTTCTCGCAGGCTTTCTGCATGGCCATCGCACGGGCGTAGACCAGCCTCAGACCGTCCTCGAACGACAGAGCGCCGGCAACGACCAATGCAGAGAACTCTCCCAGCGAGTGACCAGCCACCATGCTGGGCTTATCGGTCTCGGGATTGTCTGAAGGCGTGGCACAAAGGGCCGTGATGACGCTGTGCAGAAAGACGGCAGGCTGCGTGACCTTCGTCTGCTTCAGCTCCTCGTCGGTTCCGCTGAACATGATGTCCGTGATGCGGTAGCCAAGGATGTCGTTGGCCTTCTCGAAAAGTTCTTTCGCTACTGGGTTGTTGTCGTAGAGCTCCTTGCCCATACCGACGAACTGTGCCCCCTGTCCGGGGAATACAAATGCTTTCATATATATTTCTTTTTTATGGATAATGTCCTTATTGAGGGTGCAAAGGTAATTATAATAATTGAGAATCAAGCATTCCGAACAGAAAAAATGCTTTTTGCTGGTTCACGGCGTGACAGTGATGACAGTTATGACAGTTATTTTTTTGTCATAATACACCAAAAACGTTAATTTCTGTTTACCTACTTGATAGACAAAAAGTGCAGCAGCGTGTTCAATGTGGCTGGCAAATGGTCAAAAATGAACTCGTTTTGCTGCAAAACTCGATGACTAATGACATTATCTACATTAATTTATAGTTAATTCTATATTAATATATATAAATGTAATTATATAATAATATAATAGTATATATAATATACATATTAGTAGCCAAATTATTCAATATTAGTTCTTTTTCCACAAATAAAAAACTGTCATAACTGTCATAACTGTCACAGAGAGGAAAATTCAAGCTTTTTGAGAAAAAGAATAAATGTATGTTAACATTATGTTTACATTCATTAACCCCAAAACAGAGCAAAACACTGCTGTTCAGTTCACGAAAATGCCGTGTTTGCGCATTGCAAACGCCGTATTGAGCTATCCGAGACAACGCGTTTACATTTTTTAAGGTTGCCGCAATCCCATCCTGTAAGAGCCAACCCACGCTCGGCTGAACGCTGGAAAGCGTGACCTCCTACATTAGCGCATATGTTGCAACGTAGGAGGCGACGCTTCCTAGCGTCGCAACAGCGCATAAGAAGCGCATAAGTGGCAGGTGTCACGCTGGGAAGCGTGACCTCCTACTTGGCAGAGATGGTCTCTGAGGGCATCAGAGATAGTCTCTGAGGGTGCCAGAGATAGTCTCTGAGGGCATCAGAGATAGTCTACGAGAGCATCAGAGATAGTCTCCGAGGGCATCGGAAATGGTCTTTCAGCACGGAAAAACAAGTCTGCTGCAGTCTGATTTCCGCTATTTTCCTTTATTAAGGTATAATAATTGTTTATATTTTTGTACGTTTCGGAAAAAAGGAGTACCTTTGCACCCTGTAAAAAAGGCCTGACAAAGGCCGCTGAGAGAACGACCCTTCAATAATAAACCGAATCGTCGAATTACTCAACTTATATAATCATACAAAATCAATCATTATGTCAAACAACAGAGAGAAACTCTTTACCGAGTTCAAGGCTCCTACCACTCAAGAGTGGCTGGACAAGATTGAAGTGGACCTCAAGGGTGCCGACTTCAACAAACGACTCGTATGGAGAACCAACGAAGGTTTCAACGTGATGCCCTTCTATCGCAGGGAAGACGTGCTGAAGCTGAAAACACCCGAATCGCTGCCCGGCGAGTTCCCCTTCGTACGCGGCAACAAGAAGAACGACAACACCTGGTACATCCGTCAGGAGATTGATGTGAAGGACGCTCGCGAGGCCAATGCCAAGGCGCTCGACATCCTGAACAAGGGCATCGACTCCATCGGCTTCCACTTCCATGCCGACATGGTCAACGCAGAGACCATCGAGACCCTCCTCAAGGACATCCGCTGCGACATCGTAGAGGTGAACTTCTCTACCTGCAAGCGCCACTCGGTAGAGCTGGCCAAGCTGCTCGTGGCCTACTTCGAGAAGCAGGGCTACGACAAGGAGAAGGTGGTAGGCTCCATCGACTGGGACCCCATCGAGAAGATGGTCATGAAGGGCAAGGACATGACAGAAGTGCTGGCCGTAGCCCCGCAGCTCATCGACGTGCTGAAAGACTATCCTCAGTTCCGCTGCATCACGGTGAACACCGTAGCGCTGAACAACGCCGGTGCCTACATCGTGCAGGAGCTGGGCTACGCCCTGGCTTGGGGTAACGAATACCTGCAGCAGCTCACCGACGCTGGTGTCGACATCGACCTCGCCGCCAAGAAGATCAAGTTCAACATGGGCATCTCGGAGAACTACTTCATGGAGCTGGCCAAGTTCCGTGCCGCCCGCATGCTCTGGGCCCAGATCGTCAAGCAGTATGAGCCGAAGTGCGACTGCGCTTGCAAGATGTGCGTCAACGCCATCACGACGAAGTACAACCAGACGCTCTTCGACAGCTATGTCAACCTGCTCCGCTCGCAGACGGAGGCCATGAGTGCCGCCCTGGCTGGCGTCCACTCGATGGTCGTCGTACCCTTCGACGCTGCCTATGAAGAGGCAACCGACTTCTCTGAGCGCATCGCCCGCAACCAGCAGCTGCTGCTCAAGGAAGAATGCCACTTCAACACAGTCGTCGACCCGGGTGCAGGCTCCTACTATATCGAGCACCTCACCGACAGCCTCGCTACAGAGGGCTGGAAGATCTTCCTCAAGGTGGAGGAAGAGGGCGGTTTCCTTGCTGCCGTCAAGGCCGGAACCGTTCAGGACGACATCAACGCTACGAACATCAAGCGTCACGGCGACGCCGCCAAGCGCAAGGAGTTCCTGCTGGGTACCAACCAGTTCCCCAACTTCACCGAGAAGAGCGAAGGCAAGCGCGCCAAGGCTTGCTACTGCGGATGCGGTCAGCAGGAAGAAGCACCGCTCAAGAAGATTGAGAGCACACGCCTGGCTGCCGACTTCGAAGAGCTGCGCATCCATACCGAGGAGACACGCGTGCCGACAGCCTTCATGCTGACCATCGGCAACCTCGCCATGCGTCAAGCTCGCGCTCAGTTCTCGTGCAACTTCCTCGCATGTGCAGGCTACAAGGTGGTCGACAACCTCGGCTTCAAGACCGTCGAGGAAGGCATCGACGCAGCCCTCGAGGCCAAGGCCGACATCGTGGTGCTCTGCTCGAGCGACGACGAGTATGCCGAGTATGCCGTACCCGCCTTCAAGTATCTCAACGGCCGCGCCATGTTCGTCGTTGCCGGTGCTCCCGCCTGCATGGACGACCTCAAGGCCGCTGGCATCGAGAACTTCATCCACGTGAAGTGCAATGTGCTGGAAACTTTGAAAGAATATAATCAGAAACTTGGTATCTAAAAGAATAGGAGACTTGAATTATGCGTAAACAGTTTAAAGATATAGATATCTATGCAGGCATCAAGGCTCAAGATGGTGCCAAGTGGATCAAGGACAACAATATCGACTACACCTGGCACACGCCAGAGCACATCGATGTCCGTCCCGTTTATACAAAAGAAGACCTCGAAGGTATGGAGCACCTCGACTTCACAGCCGGTATTCCTCCCTACCTGCGCGGCCCGTACTCCATGATGTATCCGTTCCGCCCGTGGACCATCCGCCAGTATGCCGGATTCTCTACCGCCGAGGAATCGAACGCATTCTATCGCCGCAACCTGGCTTCTGGTCAGAAGGGTCTCTCCGTAGCCTTCGACCTGCCGACACACCGCGGCTACGACCCCGACAACGCTCGTGTAGTGGGCGATGTGGGTAAGGCTGGTGTGAGCATCTGCTCGCTGGAGAACATGAAGGTGCTCTTCGCCGGTATCCCCCTGAACAAGATGTCCGTCTCGA
>CAMORS010000114.1 GCA_946624005.1 uncultured Prevotella sp.
AAATGTTCGTCGCTGGGACGGTTCCTCGTCACGAAAGAGCACGGGAACAGGAACAAGCGGGGATTCCGCATGAAAGGTCTTGACATAGACAACCAGACGGCTTATGCACGAGGACTCATGATTCATGGTGCGCGATGGGTCGACCGTCACTGTTGGAAAGCATATATCCCGTTGAATGCGTCATGTTGCCAAGGGTGTGTCACCGTATCGTCACGGGGCATGTCTTATCTCTGGCAGCTGATTAACAATGAGAAGAAGCCCCTTCTCTTATGGAGTTTTGCAAGTTAAATAATTTGAATAAGGTCGGTGATTGCAGAAAATGCTGTACCTTTGCAAATAAAAATCAAGAAACAGACAACGTATGGAGTGGTTTAGAATCAGGACCTCAACACTTCTGATGCGTGTGGCCGTCGACGAAATCGTCTATGTGAAGGCTGACGGGAACTATTGCGACCTGGTGCTCATCAATGGGCGCACTCGCAAGCTGACCTTTCAGCTGCATCACTTTGAAGACAATTTCAAATTGCTGAAGAGCGCCGACATGTTCATCCGTGTAGGCAGAAGCCTTATCGTCAACCGTCAGTATGTACAGGTTGTCGACCTCATCGACCAGACCATCACCTTTGGCGGGAAACACCTGACGCGCGAACTGCGCACCGACAATCCTCATGCCCATCGTCCTGACAGAAATGCAGAAGTGTCGGCGGGTAGAGACATCTACGTGGTAAAGGTGTCGCGCGATGCCTTGAAACAGCTGAAAGAACAACTTGAAAACATGAGAGGAGGAGAAACGCTATGAGTGACATCTTTGATAAGACGGACAAGAATCTCCTGGGCGAGCCCAACAGAGAACCCGAGATTCCAGAGTTCATCATTGAGCGTGATGATGACGCAAGGCCCCCTATAGAAACCGACAGTCCAGAAATGGCAGGAAAGAAATGGCTTCGCAGGGCATTGAAGGCTTTAGCTATGGCCCTGATGGTGATAGCAGTTTTCTTTGTATACAGGGCCTGGGATTATTACTATAATATAGGTGTCCCAGTTTCCACTACTCCCAGCGAGAACATCAAAAAGCTACAGACGGAGCCGGTAAAGGAGGCAGCTGAAGTTGTTCTTTCGAGCGACAGCATCCTGGGCGTAGCTCTCGATTTCTATGCCATCCACGGCCTTCGTGCCAGCATTGAGTTCCAGGAACCAGATACAGCCGATACGTCGGTCTTCCTCTACAGCCGTTCAGCAGATCATCAGGCCGATGGGAAATATCTCGGTTCGCTCGTTGTTGATGGCGAAGAGCGGCAGAGCGACTGTAGCCGTCTCGGTTATATGGGAATGGTGGGCAACCAGATGGTGATTGGCATTTCCAGAAGCGACAAGGTGAAAGACTATTGTGTGGATAATGGAGGCTCCTTCTTCAGGCAATTCATCCTTGTCAGCAACGGGGTTATTCCTCACCGCTTCTTCCTGCATGGAAAAGTGGAGCGCCGCGCTATCGGTCGAAAGGACAACACGCTCTATTATATCGCAACACGTCATAAGGAGACTCTTTGGGATTTTGCCGATGCCCTGCGTGAGTATGGCTTCATCGATGCTATCTACATCACGGGTGGTACAGACTATAGTTTCTATCGTTCTGTCGATGGCGATCGCCATGACATCGGCAACGCGGAGGACTATCCGCACGAGAAGTGGAAAGGAATCATCCCTTGGCTCGTATTCCGTCGCATTTAAAGAAAAACAGCATGGAGATATTTACCGACAGTCTGCATAAGATAGCCTATAGCACGGATGCCAGCGTGTACAGGGAGATACCGCAAGCCGTGGCCTACCCTGAGACAATCGACGACATCCGCACGTTGCTGCGGATGGCTAAGGAACGCAGTACTCACCTCATCCCACGAGCTGCCGGCACGAGCATCGCCGGACAGGTGGTGGGCAGCGGTATCGTTGTGGACATCAGCCGCCGATGGAACCACATCCTCGAGATCAACGCCGAGGAGCGGTGGGCCCGCGTACAGCCAGGCGTAGTGCGCGACGAGCTGAACATAGCGCTGCGCCCCTACGGACTCTTCTTCAGTCCGGAGACATCGACGAGCAACCGCTGTTGCATCGGCGGGATGTTCGGCAACAACTCGTGCGGCACCCACTCGCTGGTCTATGGTAGCACGCGTCAGCATGTCGTTGAAGCAACGGTAGTGCTGACTGACGGATCGGTAGAGACGTTGCGCGAGGTGACAATCGGCGAACTGGAAGAGCGTTTCGGCCAACGCTTCTGGCAACGGAAGGAGCATGGCTCGCTGATAGAGCGTATCTACGCCCAACTCATCGGCTGGTTTACCGACAAGGCGACGATGCAACTGATAGAAGAAAACTATCCGGACAGGAGTCTGACAAGAAGGAGCTGTGGGTATGCCATAGACGAAGCTTTTAAGAAGGAGGATTTTGGAAGGACGAAGGACGATGTACTTCAAACTTCAAATATTCAACCTTCCGAAGGAATACATCAACCTTCAACCCTCAACCTTCAAACTTTTTCCCTCAACCTCTGCCGCCTCCTTGCTGGCAGCGAGGGGACACTGGCCTTCACGACGGAGATGAAGGTGTCGCTCGACCCGCTGCCACCACGCGAACTCATGGCTGTCTGCGCCCACTGCGACACGGTGGAGAAGAGTTTCGAGGCTAACCTCGTGGCGCTGCAGCATCATCCAACGGCCGTCGAACTGATGGACCGTGCCATTCTGGAACTGAGCCGCGGCAATGTAGAACAGGAGAAGAACCGCTTCTTCGTCAGCGGCAACCCGGCAGCCATCCTCGTCGTCGAGCTGCGGGCAGAGACGCGCGAGGAGTTAGAGACTCAGGCGAAAGAACTGGAGAATCATCTGATAGAGAGCGGCCTCGTCTATGGCTGCACACGGGCATACGGCAATGATGTGCAGCGTGTCTGGGCTTTGCGCAAAGCAGGGCTGGGCATTCTCAACGGCATGAAGGGCGACGCCAAGCCGCATGGTGTGGTGGAAGATACGGCGGTGGCCCCGAAGCGACTGCCAGAATATCTGAAAGACTTCCGCGAAATGGCTGCACGACTCGGTGCCGACATCGTCTACTACGGCCATATCAGTACGGGCGAACTGCATCTGCGCCCCATCATCAACCTGAAGACGGCGGAGGGACGGAAGCTCTTCCGTGACATTGCCCGCGAGACGACGCTCTTGGTGAAGAAACACCGCGGCACCATCAGCGGCGAGCATGGCGACGGCCGACTGCGCGGTGAGTTTATCCCCCTACTCTACGGCGAGGAGACCTTCGAGCTGATGCGCCAACTGAAACGCTGCTGGGACCCCGACGGACTCCTCAATATGCACAAGATTGTGGACACGCTGCCGATGGACGAGATGCTGAGAAGCCTCTCCCCCGACCCCTCCCCGAAGGGAGAGGGGAGTGAATACCTTCAAGCACAGAATATGGCCACAAAGCATACTACTCCCCTCTCCCTTTGGGGAGGGGGTGGGGGTGAGGCTTTCAACTGGAAGGCGGCGTTCGACGAGTGTACACTTCCAGGGGCTACTGGGGCAACGTCGCAGTGGCATGCCCTGATATGCAGCATCGAACAATGCAACGGAGCGGGCGACTGCCGCAAGTCGAACCTCATCGGCGGCACAATGTGTCCTGCCTACAAGGTGTCGGGCGACGAACTGATGACAACACGCGCCCGGGCCAATGTGCTGCGAGAGGTACTGACACGAGGTTGGGATAGCGAAGCCTTCAACACCGCTCACTCTCCCCTCCCCTCGGGAAGGTCGAGAGGAGAGCCCATCAGCCTTCTGAAAGAGATGCTCTCGTCGTGTCTCGCATGTAAGGGCTGCCGAAGGGAATGCCCGTCGAACGTCGACATGACACGTCTGCGTGCCGAGGTGCTGCAGCTTATCTACGACAGCGAGGGCACTCCGCTGCGCTCGTGGCTTGTAGCCCGCATGGCCCTCATCGAGCAGTTGGGCTCATATATACGACCGCTCTACAACTTCTTTGCCACATGGCAGCCGTCGGCACGACTCATCAAGAAGATCGTCCAGTTTGCTCCTGAGAGGGAGATACCGAGAATCAGCCGACAGTCGATGCGAACTTTGGTGACGAAGGCTGTTCTCGCACCTTCGCACCCCCGCACCCCCGCACCCTCGAAAAAAACTCTCGCCCCCAGGGTATATCTTTTTGCCGATGAGTTCACCGACCATCAGGAGGCGGAATTAGGACTCCACTTCGCTCAGCTGCTCCAGCGGTTGGGCTACGAGGTGGTGATTCCCCAACATGTAGAGAGCGGACGGGCTGCCATCTCGAAGGGTTGTCTGAAACGCGCCAAGCGGTTGGCGGAGAAGAACGTGCAGCTGCTGAAGGACATCGTCAGTGAGGATGCCCCTCTGGTGGGTATTGAGCCTTCGTGCATCCTGAGTTTCCGCGACGAATATCCCGACCTCGTGCCACCGGAGATGCGGCAAGAGGCCATCCGGTTGGGCAAGAACAGCCTGCTCTACGATGAGTTCCTGCTTCGTGAGATAGAAGCCGGTCGCATCACGCCGGAGATGTTCGATGCGACCGAGATGGAAATCTTCCTGCACGGCCACTGCCACCAGAAGGCGCTTGTGGGCGTAGAGAAGACGGCAGAAGTGCTGCGCCGTCTGCTCCATGCGCAGGTGAACGTCATCCCGAGCGGTTGCTGCGGTATGGCTGGCTCGTTTGGCTACGAGAAAGAACACTATAAGACGAGCCTCGCCATTGGCGAGATGGTTTTGTTCCCTGCCGTCAGGAAGGCCATGAAGCAACAAGGCACAACACCCGTCGTCATAGCCGCTCCTGGCACTTCCTGCCGACAGCAGATCAAGGATGGCACCGGCTTCACAGCCATTCATCCCATAGAGATACTATATAGAAATATAGTCAGACAGGTCATACCTACTTCTTGACTACCGCGCGGCCGTCATGCAGATAGATGCCAGCCGACGAAGGTTCGCCGCTGAGCTGACGGCCGTCGATGGTGTACCAGAGGGAGGATGAGGGGTGAGAGGTTAGGTGCGACAGCTTGTTGCCATTGTATTCTACGGCGTCGATGGCTGTGGGGGTGAACTCCACGACCTTTTCCTCAGCAAAGAACTCCTTCCAACATTCCGCATTCTCATAGGCAGGCTTCGCTCCCTTCGGGATATAGAGTGTGGCCAAAGGTGACATGCCGTCGAACACCCACCCTTCGCAGACGGGAGCTACCGTTCCCTGACATGTGATTTCCTGGATGGCCGACTGTGCGAAAGCGCCTTCGCCAATGTACTCGATGGAAGGCCCGAGGTTGAGATAGGGCATCGGGTAGGCATAGAAGGCCGTAACGGCATAGCCGTTGGGAGCCTTGTCGGGTATGACGAGGTCGCCCTCGTAGCAGTTGTCGTGGCCGTAAGCCTCACCGTGGTCGGTGTCGTGCCATCGGTCCCAACTGACGACGGTAGCCGTCTGCTCAGCATCGTTGTACTCGTAGTGCCAGTCTTGCGCCGCCAAGCTTGTAGCCGCCAAGGCGAGCGCGATGATAAGGAATTGTTTTTTCATACGTCAAACTATTTATGGGTTATTGCTTTTTCGAACGTGAGTACCTTATTTAAAGGTACGATTAAGTGAGCCGATTTAGTGACAGTGTGACAATAGTGACAGTTACATTTAGTACCTTTACATGTTTCAAATGTTAAGATGTGTTATTGTACTTTCTGAGACAGCACGTCACTGCATGAACAAAAATGCGATGTAGAGAAGCAAAAACGGCATCTACTCAGCCAAAAACGCTAACTACTTTGCAAAAACCGCGTTAAATCACATATAATATAATTAAAATAATGTATATATAATAATAGTAATAATATAATAATAT
>CAMORS010000115.1 GCA_946624005.1 uncultured Prevotella sp.
GTAGCCTTTCCTTGCGTCGCAACAGCACATAGGGAGCAAACTCCTCTTCTCCTTAGCGGGCGGAAACGCTGTTCCGCCCCTACAACAACTCCGTAGAAATAATTATCTCACGCAGAGCCGCGGAGACTATAGAGCTTTGCGTAGAGAAGGTTTTAATTTTTATATCTACGGAGTATAGGAGAAAAGGAGACTGGGATATAGCGACTACAAGTTCTATAGAGATGGTTAATGACATCGTCAGAGATGGTCTCTGACTGGCTCGGAAGCCATCTCTGACCTTGTCAGGGATGGTCTCTGACAAGCTCAGAAGGCATCTGGGACGAGCTTAGGAGACATCTGCGACACCTGTGCTGGCTATCCCTGGTAGAAGTTCAGCGCCCACAGAAAAAGTTTTGCTGAAAATGGGGCAACACCTCACCAAAATGCGCTAAATCGCCCTGTTTATCGGCCTTCCCGATGGTGAGGTGATGGAGAAACACCTCACCAGAGACCTCACCAGAGCCCCACCATTCATTGCCTCTTATGCGCTGTTGCGACGCAAGGATGCGTCGCCTCCTACATTTGCCACGTGAGACCCCTCCCCTTTGGGGAGGCTGGGTGAGGTTCACTGATGGTGAGGTGTGTGGTGAGATGTGTGGTGAGGTGTTTCGCGAACACCTCACCATCTGAAACCCGCATAAACAAAGGGTTTTGGGGCATTTTGGTGAGGTGTTGGGGGGTTGGAGGGCATACAATAATAGGAAGCGTGACCTCCTACGTTGGCATTTAGGTGCTGCACGAGGATGACGGGATTACAAATCCCCGACTCACTGCAGCCGAATTTGAAATTTGGCTGAACGGCGGGCAGAAATGCTGTTCCGCCCCGCTGCAGAATGCGTTAATTTATATAAAATGTAGGGACAGACTGTCGGCATTCGCATAAAAATGATTACTTTTGCAAACGATGCTACGCGTACTCATTATCAATACAAGCGAACAAACAGGCGGTGCTGCACAGGCGGCTCACCGACTAATGGAAGCTCTCAACGCCAACGGCGTGGAGGCAAGGATGCTGGTGGCCGAGAAGCTCAGCGACGACCAGCGCGTGGTGGCCCTACCCTCGCATTGGCGCCACCGACTGCACTTCCTCTGGGAGCGGCTATGCCTGTTTGCCCACCTGAGGTTCAGCCGGCAGAACCTTTTTCAGATAGACATGGCCAATGCCGGTACAGACATCACGAAGACAGCGGCCTTCCGTCAGGCTGACGTCATCCACCTGCACTGGGTGAACCAAGGCATGCTCTCGCTCCGTGACATCGAGCGTATCCTTCAGAGCGGCAAGCCCGTGGTGTGGACGATGCACGACCTGTGGCCCGCTACGGCCATCTGCCACTATGCCCGCGGATGCGAATGGTATCATGAGTCGTGCCACCACTGCCCCTTACTGCCTGACGGCGGAAGACGGAACGACCTGTCGGCCCGTGTGTGGCGGCGCAAGCAACGCATGCTCTCGCGGGGCAGGATAGCCTTCGTGGCCTGCAGCCAATGGCTCGAAGGCGAGGCACGCAAGAGTGCTCTGTTGAAAGAGCAGACCGTCAGCAACATACCCAACCCCATCGATACCAGCATCTTCCGCCCCATCGACCGCCAGGAGGCACGCCGACAGCTGGGACTGCCCGAACAGGGGCGCATCATCCTCTTCGTGTCGCAACGCGTCACCGACGAGCGGAAGGGTATCAGCTATCTCATCGAAGCCATCGACCTGCTGGTCAAGAACGACCCTTCGTGGCAGAAAGACACCACCATCGCCATCCTCGGCGGACAGGCCGAAGAGGTGGCAAGCCGACTGGCGATGCCTGCCCACCCGTTAGGATATATCCGCGACGCAGAGACAATTGTCAGGGTGTATAATGCGGCCGACGTGTTCGTCACGCCCTCGCTCGAAGACAACCTGCCCAACACCATCATGGAGGCAATGGCTTGCGGCGTGCCCTGTGTAGGGTTCCGCGTGGGCGGCATCCCCGAGATGATCGACCATCAGCTGACGGGCTATGTGGCGCGATTTGCCGACTCAGTCGACTTGGCGACAGGCATCGACTGGGTTTTGAACCATACAAACCGCCGCAGTCTGTCGGCAGCATCGCTGCAGAAGGTGGTCGACAGCTACTCTCAGGCCAGCGTTGCCCGACGTTATACGGAAGTTTATGAGCAAATGATTAAAGAGAAAAGACAGCCATGATGTTGAAGATTACGGTGGTCACCATCACCTATAATGCCGCCAAGGTGCTGCAGCGAACGCTCGACAGCGTGATGCAGCAAACCCACCGCGACGTGGAGCACCTGATTGTAGACGGAGCATCGAAAGACGACACCGTCGCCCTGGCACGCCGATACCAACAGCAGTCGGACAGCAGCGGCAACGGTCACAGCGTCGTCATCACGTCAGAGCCCGACCGGGGCATCTACGATGCTATGAACAAAGGGCTGCGACAGGCCACGGGCGACTATATCGTCTTTATGAATGCAGGCGATGTGTTCCATGCTCACGACACATTGGCACGCATCGCCCAGTTGTGCGAAACGGCCGACGAGCTGCCTGCCGTTGTCTATGGCGACACCCACATCGTGGATGGCGAAGGGCGCTTTCTCTATCGGCGGCGACTGACACCGCCCGAAAGGCTCTCGTGGCGATCGTTCCGCAGCGGTATGCTTGTGTGCCATCAGGCCTTCTATGCCCGTCGCGACGTGGCACAGAAGACACCTTACGACCTGCGTTACCGCTTTTCGGCCGATGTCGACTGGTGTATCCGCGTGATGAAGGAAGCTGCGGAGAAGAAGCTACAATTGATAAACAGCCACGAGGTGGTGGCCGACTATTTAGAAGAGGGGGCCACGACACAGCACCACCGGGCGTCGCTCCGCGAACGGTTCGACGTGATGCGCCGCCACTATGGACTGCCCACGACGCTGCTGATGCACGCCTGGTTTATCGTACGAGCCGCCATACGTCGTCGATAGTGCCGCTGAACGGTCCGGGATGCTCTATCTTCAACGTACACATGGCAGCGGCAAAGCGGCCTGCCTCGTCGCAGTCCATCCCCTTGGCTCGGCAGTAGAGATAGCCCGTTGAGAAAGTGTCGCCGCAACCGGTCACATCGACGTTCTTCTTCGGCTCGTAGGCCGGTATGTCGTAGAACTTGCCGTCGGCATAGATGAGCGAGCCATAGCTGCCAAAGGTGACGACCACCTCACGGACGCCCCATCCATTGACAACACGGGCTACCCGACGCGGGTCTTTCTCACCCGTGACGACCTCCATCTCATATTCGTTGAGCTTCAGCATGTCGGTCATTTCCAAAACGCGCCGCTTCTCCGGCCAGTCGACAGCCACCACCTGCTCGCCGCGCACCTCGCGCAGATAGCCCTGCACATCGATGCTCACCTTTCCTTTGTTGGCAAGACACTCGACGACCTCGGGCGAGAAGTCGTCGCTCAAGAGCGAACCGAGATGAAACACGCGCGCCTCCAGTCCTTCCATCTGTTCCGGAGTGAAAGCATCCGACTTGGCCAGCACCCGCTGCGTGCGTGCATTCTTGTCGCGCCCATACCTATTCTCAAAAAACACCGTGTCGCGACTCTCGAAGGCCACCACATCGATGCCCTCGCGGCGCATTTGCTCGACGGCACTGAAGTCTTTCGGCGCAATGGAAGTGACGAGCTGGAACGACACATCCTTGGGCAGGCGGTTCATGCCGTAGGCAAAATAGTAGGCCGTACCGCCATTCTGATAAAACTCGTTGTCGGGCGTCACAATCTTGTCGAGCGTGATATGCCCGATACAGCAAATATCTTTCATTCTTTATATTTTGTTGGACAAGGAACAAATGCTATTGCACCGCCTCGCCCTGTAAATTGGGTGCAAATATAGCAAAAAAACAAGAAACTCAGCAAGCAAACCAAAAAAATTGTCAATTATCAATTGTCAATTATCAATTATTTCGTACCTTTAGATAAGGTACTTTCGCTCGGAAAAGCCCGAAAAAGCAAATTTTCTTTGCTTTTTCTTGTCTTTTCGCTCACTTATTCGTACCTTTGCAGCCGAATTATATAGCTATACAGAATTTGATGACATTTGAAGAATTAGGCGTCAGCAGTGAGATACTGCAAGCCATTACAGAGATGGGCTTCGTTAACCCGATGCCCGTACAGGAGGAGGTGATTCCTTTTTTATTGAACACGAAGCCACACATCGCCTCCGACACAGAAGATGAAACCGAAAAAACGAACGACAACACCGACGGCGAGACAGCCAAGGACGAGAACGCTTCCGACCTGATAGCCCTGGCACAGACGGGCACGGGAAAGACAGCGGCCTTCGGCATTCCGCTGCTGCAGCGGCTCGACACCGACAGCCGACAGACACAGGCATTGGTGCTCAGTCCGACGCGCGAACTGTGTCTGCAGATAGCCGACGACATCCGCGACTTCTCGAAATATATGAAAGGCGTGCACGTGGTGCCTGTCTATGGCGGTGCGAGCATCGAGCAGCAGATACGCGCCCTGCGCCACGGGGCGAACATCATCGTGGCAACACCCGGACGACTCATCGACCTGATCAACCGCGGCAAGGCCGACATCACAGAGGTGGCAACCGTCGTGCTCGACGAGGCCGACGAGATGCTCAACATGGGCTTCTCGGAGAGCATCAACGAGATTTTCGAACACCTGCCCAAGGAGCGCAACACCCTGCTCTTCTCGGCTACGATGAGCCGCGAGATAGAGAAGATAGCCCTGAGCTATCTGCACAACCACCGCGAGATTGTCGTCGGATCAAGAAACGAAGGAGCAGAGAACGTCAACCATATCTATTATATGGTCAACGCCAAGGATAAATATCTGGCACTGAAGCGCATCGTCGACTACAACCCGCGCATCTTTGCCATCATCTTCTGCCGCACGAAGATAGAGACGCAGGAGATAGCCGACAAGCTCATCAAGGACGGCTACAATGCCGAAGCCTTGCACGGCGACCTCTCGCAGCAGCAGCGCGACCTCACGATGCAGAAGTTCCGCCAGCACCTGACGCAGCTGCTCGTGGCCACCGACGTGGCAGCACGCGGACTGGACGTCGACGACCTGACGCACGTCATCAACTTCGGTCTGCCCGAAGACATCGAGAACTACACCCACCGCTCGGGCCGCACCGGACGCGCCGGCAAGAAGGGCACGAGCATCAGTATCGTCCACTCGCGCGAGAAGCACAAGATACGCCGCATCGAGAAAGAGATTGGCAAGGACTTCGTAGAGCAGGAAATCCCCAAGGCTGAGGAGATTTGCAAGAAGCAGCTCTACAAGGTGATGGACCAGATTGTCAAGACCGACGTCGAGGAGGAGCAGATAGCTCCGTTCATGAAGGACATCAGCCGCTACTTCGAATTTATCGACAAGGAAGACATCATCAAGAAGATTGTCAGCATCGAGTTCGGCAAGTTCCTTTCCTACTACGCCAACGCCCCGGAGATAGAGAAACCCGCCTCGTCAAGGAAGAGAAGCGAAGAACGAGGAGAGAGACGGGATGGCGGCCGACGCAACCATAAGGCCGAAGAAGGCATGCGCCGCCTGTTCATCAATCTGGGCAAGAAGGACGGCTTCTATCCCGGCGAGCTGATGCAGTTCTTGAACCGTAACCTCAGCGGACGGCAGGAGGTGGGACACATCGAC
>CAMORS010000116.1 GCA_946624005.1 uncultured Prevotella sp.
ATTGCCCACCAATATATGGCAAATTGGGCTGCAATATATGGCATATTGCGGTGTCGTATGACGCAAACGAGGGGCTCCCAGACCATCTTTGGCACCCTCAGACACCATCTTTGACCAGATAACACGACTTTCCGGTCAGCCGAAACGCAGTCCGCTGACGTTTTCGTCCGCCAGAACGGAGAAAAATCCCGAAAATATTTTGTCAAGATAATTCACAGCAAAAACACAAGGGCAAGGAGCTTTTCTTTTATCAAGAATTGGCGAATTAGAGAATATTTGTAGCAACCCTGTTGTCTGCAATCATTCTTATCTCTCTAATTCGGGACATATAGAAAATCACATGACAGAGTTGTTGCCTTTCGGCATCTGAAACGTTAATGTTAATGAATTGTTTGCTTGTTTCTCGGAATTGTTGTACATTTGCAACAAAAATCAAGAAAAGGTTCAGAAGAAAGATGCTGATAGAATACAAAAACGTGAATGTCTGGCAAGAAGACCAGTGTGTGCTCAGCGATGTCAACTTCCATGTAGACGACGGCGAGTTCATCTATATTATAGGAAAAGTAGGCTCTGGCAAGAGTTCGTTGCTGAAGACCATCTATTGCGAGCTCGACATCGAGGAGGGCGACGAGGCCATGGCACTCGGTCGCGATTTGCTCCACCTGCGCCGAAGGGAGATACCCGCCCTGCGCAAGGAGATGGGTATCATCTTCCAGGACTTCCAGCTGCTGCACGACCGCACGGTGTGGAAGAACCTGCAGTTTGTCTTGAAGGCGACGGGGTGGAAAGACAAGGAGACGCGGCGCCAGCGTATCGAAGAGGTGCTCGAAGCTGTCGGTATGGCCGACAAGCGCGACAAGATGCCCCACGAGCTGTCGGGGGGCGAGCAGCAGCGCATCGCCATAGCGCGTGCCATCCTGAACAATCCGCGCATCATCATTGCCGACGAGCCGACGGGCAATCTCGACCCGGAGACAGCCACCCACATTGTCGGTCTGCTCAAGGGCATCAGTCAGCGAGGCACGGCTGTCGTCATGTCGACACACAACATACCTATGCTCGAAGAGTTCCCGGGCATTGTCTATCGGTGTAAGGACGGCCATATCGCCGACATCACCAAGGATTTCAACCGCATCACTATTTTGGATGAAGAGTAGTGGTGCATTATGCACATGAAAGAATGATAACAGTAATGAAGTTCGGCGGCACCTCCGTGGGTACGCCAGAGAGAATGAAGGAAGTGGCGCGCATCGTCACGCAGGAAGGTAAACCCGTATTCGTGGTCTTGTCGGCCATGTCGGGCACCACCAATGCGCTGGTAGCCATTGCCGACCACTTATATAAGAAGCAACCATCGCAGGCCAACAAACTCATCGACGAGCTGCAGGAGAAATATCTGGCACATGTCGACGAACTGCTCTCGACCGAAGAAAGACGACAGCAACTGCGCCAATTCCTGCAAAAGAAGATGGACTTCCTGCGCGAGTTCACGCAGGGGATGTTCACCAGCTTCGAGGAGAAGACCATCGTGGCGCAGGGCGAGGTGATGAGCACGCACATGGTGACGGCCTTCTTGCAAGAACAGGGCTTCGACTGTGTACTGCTCGATGCGCTCGACTTCATGCGCACCGACAAGGACGGCGAACCTAACGAACCCGCTATCCGTCAGCTCCTCGGCGACGTGATGCGGCAGGCAGGGCAGCACCAGGTGTATATCACGCAAGGCTTCATCTGTCGCAACGCCTTCGGCGAGGTGGACAACCTGCTGCGCGGCGGCAGCGACTACACGGCGTCGCTCGTTGGTGTGGCACTCGATGCCGATGAGATACAGATATGGACCGACATCGACGGACTGCACAACAACGACCCGCGAGTGGTGGAGCATACAGAGCCCGTACGTCAGCTGAACTTCGGCGAAGCGGCCGAACTGGCCTATTTCGGAGCGAAGATACTTCACCCCACCTGCATACAGCCAGCCAAACGTGCGGGCATCCCCGTCAGGCTGAAGTTCACCATGGACCCCGATGCTCCCGGAACACTCATCACCAGCGAGCTGACACGCGGCGCTATGAAGGCCGTGGCAGCAAAAGACAACGTCACGGCCATCAAGATCAGGTCGTCGCGCATGTTGCTGCCGACGGGATTCCTCCGTAAGGTGTTCGAAATCTTCGAGAGCTATCAGACACCTGTCGACCTGGTGGCCACCTCGGAGGTGGGTGTCTCCGTTACGATTGCCGACGACAAGTATCTCGACGACATCGTTGCCGACCTGCAGAAGTACGGGCACGTCATCGTCGACCGCGACATGTGCATCGTCTGCGTCGTGGGCGATCTCAACTGGACAAACGTGGGATTGGAGACGTTGGCCATCGATGCCCTGCGCGATGTTCCCGTCAGGATGATTTCGTATGGAGGATCCAACCACAATATCTCGCTCCTTATCCGCGCCGAAGACAAGCAGCGCGCCCTGCAGCAACTGAGCAAGAAACTCTTCGGAGCAGGGGAATGAGCAGTTACGAATTTTGCATGATGAATTATGAATTGTGAATTATCCGTGGTGGTGACAGCCCACAACAATGCCGAGGAGCTGGAGAGGTTTCTGCCCATGTTCCTCACACAAGACTACGATGGTGGCTATGAAGTGATCGTCGTTGTCGAGAAGGGTGAGGACGACACCGACGATGCCCTGACGCGCATCAAGGCAAAATATCCCCCGCAGGGCAGCAGGACAACGCCGCTCTACGTCACCTATGTGCCCGACTCTTCGCGCTATGTCAGCAGGAAGAAGCTGGCTGTGACGTTGGGTGTCAAGGCTGCCAAGCACGAATGGGTGGTGCTCACCGAGGCTTCATGCTATCCGCTGTCGGAGAATTGGCTCAGCGAGATGGCCGCACAAGCCACTGACGATGTCGATATGGTGTTGGGCTATGCCAACTACGACAGTCAGACCGCCGGCTTCAGACGTTTTGTCACCCTGCGGCGACAGCTCAGCCACTGGCGCCATGCCCGGCGGAAGACGGCTTACAGCCAGGAGTGCCGCCACCTGATGTTCCGCAAGTCGATGTTTTTCGACGGCAACGGCTTCGACGGCAATCTGAAATATATCGGCGGCGAGTATGAGTTCTTGGTCAACAAGTTTGCTCAGCCTGGCCGCACAGCCATCGCCTCACAGCCCGAAGCATGGCTTGAGGAAGTGAATCCCACCGACAAGCAATGGCGCAACCGACAGCTCTTCCACATCGAGACGCGCCGTCATCTGAAGCGCTCCTTCAGTCATCGCCTGCCCATCTTCGTCGGCCAGCTGTTGCTGCATCTGGGCTATCTGGCTGAACTGGCCGTCATCGTCTGGGGCTTGCTCACGTCGCAATGGCTGCCTGTTGCCATAGCTGCCGTGCTGTTTGTAGCCACCTTCGTGGCGCGTACCGCCATCGTCGGTAAGGCCGTGCGGGCTTTCGATGCTGACATCGCCCTGTGGAAGATACCTCTCTATGATATAGCATGGGCGTGGCACTACCTTTATTATATAATAAGGTATAGGTTCACGGACAAAGAACGATTCAACTGCCATCGGATATAACCATGAAGATACTGTTCTACATCGCTCGACAGACGCTCGGCGAACCGCTCACACAGCAGTTTGCCGAAGTGTTGCAGGCCGCTGTAGGCAGGCAGGAGACCGTAGCAGCCGTAACCACGTCAGCCCAGTTTATGGAAGATGTCGCCCAGGCGGCACCCGACATCGTGCATTTCGTTGGCTGTCCGGAAGGCAGCGAGCAGCGCATCATGGCGGAGGCCATCCGGCGGAAGCTTCCCGTCGTCGTCTCTACGTTGAGCCGACTGATGCCCTGGTGTCGCGGAGCAGGTTTCAGCGGGCGTCTCAAGACGGCACAGCAGGCCGACGCCCTTCATGCTTGGAGCCTTCTCGAAGAAGCCGAGATGCGCAAGCTGAGTGGGCTGGAACGCATACAGATGGTGGTCAACAGCGTCGTTACCCATACCGTTACGCCCGAACAGATGGCCTCGCGGATGATTACGTTCTATCAGAAAGTCATCGACAGCAACACCTTCCGGCTGATGAATGCCACAGAGAAAGAGGCCGAGACACTGCTCCTGCGCAAAAGCATGGAGCGCGACGAGTATAGCTACCATCTCTCTGCCGACGACATTTCGTTGCTGCAGGGACTCAGCGAAGACAGCTGGCGCAAGATTATTATCCATGCCACCGACGAAGACATCCTGCCCCTGCTGCGACAGGCTGCCGAAGAGCTGCAGCTGGATGGCATCAACACTCCCACCGACAGCGTGAAGCGCTTCCCGCAAAAGATACGGAAACCGCAGGGCGAACTGTCTACGACAGAGCTCATCGCCAAGAACCATCTCACCAAGACCGTATTCGACAACCTGCGCGTCGACGAGAAGCCGTCGCCTTTAGAAATGGAGATCAGTGTGCTGCTCTACAACATGCACCATCTGCTCACCGGTGGTCAACCTCTTTCGCGCCATCATCTGGTGCAAGCTTACACCCTGCTGCGCTTTAACGACTACGACGAGGACAAGCTCTCCAGAATGCTCTCCCGCCTGAAGCTCGACCGCTTTGCCGCGCGTCTCCTCTGTATTCTCGACGACACCTTCGTCATGGGCGAGGGGTTCTCGCCTTTGCAACCCCTCGACGACAAGGCAACCGACCGCATGCGACAGACCCTCGCTGACCTCAATATCCAATAATCCCTACTCTTTAATACCTTTTGATTCTTTTCTGAAAACCCTTTAAACCCTTTAAATATCATGGCTAATAACACATTCAACGACACCGACAACCTGCGCTATCTGCAGCTTTTGTCACAAACATTCCCCACTGTAGCGACGGCCAGCACCGAGATTATCAACCTGCAGGCCATTCTCAACCTGCCGAAGGGGACAGAACACTTCGTGGCCGACATTCACGGCGAGTATGAGGCCTTCCAGCACATCCTGAAGAATGCTTCGGGCAACATCAAGCGAAAGGTGAACGAACTCTTCGGCAACACCATGCGCGAGTGCGACAAGCGCGAGCTGTGCACCCTTATCTACTATCCCGAGAAGAAACTTGAACTGGTGAAAGCCAAAGAGAAAGACATGGCCGACTGGTATCAGATTACTATCCACCAGCTGGTGCGCGTCTGCCGCGACGTATCGTCGAAATACACGCGCTCGAAGGTGCGCAAAGCGCTGCCCGCTGAGTTCTCCT
>CAMORS010000117.1 GCA_946624005.1 uncultured Prevotella sp.
TGGTCAACGAGGCCTTCCGCCGCAACCAATGCGGATTCCTGCAGATGGCTGAGGTGATCGAACAGACCATGCAGCGCGCCACCTTCGATGCCTCGCCTACCCTCGACACCTACTTCAGCACCGACGCAGAGGCACGCGCCATCGCTCGGGAATTATTGAAATAACAAAATCCCGGAATCCTGGAATAACGAAATCCCGGAATAACGAAACATCGAAATAACGAAAAAACAACAAAGAAAAACCTATGGAAGTATTTCTCATCCGACTGTTACAATTCATGATGGCCATATCGCTCCTCGTGTTGCTCCACGAGGGTGGCCACTTCTTCTTCTCTAAACTGTTCGGCGTGCGCGTCGAGAAGTTCTATCTCTTCTTCGACCTTGGCATCGGCAAATGGAAGGGTCAGCTCTTCAAGTTCAAGCCCAAGAAGAGCGACACCGAGTATGGCCTCGGCTGGCTCCCGTTAGGCGGCTATTGCAAGATAGCAGGAATGATCGACGAGAGCTTCGACACCGAACAGATGAAACAGCCCGAACAGCCCTGGGAGTTCCGCTCGAAGCCCGCCTGGCAGCGTCTGCTCATCATGGTGGGCGGTGTGCTGGTCAACTTCCTGCTTGCCCTGTTCATCTATGCCATGGTGCTCTTCACCTGGGGCGACTCCTACATGGCCATGAAGGACATGTCGATGGGTATGAAGTTCAACCAGACGGCCAAGGAGATCGGCTTCCAAGACGGCGACATGCTCGTGAGCTACGACAACAAGCCCTTCGAACGCTATGACGTTGACGTCTACCGCCACATGGCCGATGCCAAGGTGGTTACCGTTGTGCGCGACGGCAAAGAAGTGACCATCAACATGCCTGAAGACCTCTCGCTGCTCACCATGCTGCAGGAAGATCCGCAGTTTGCACGTCCCTTCATCCCTGCCGAGATAGACAGCATCATGCCCGATACACCAGCAGAGAAGGCCGGTCTGCACAAGGGTGACGCCATCCGTGCCATCAACGGCGTGGAAATTGACTCTTGGAATGAGTTCACTCATCAGATAGGCATCATCGCCGACCGCATGACCGAAGCTAAGACAGCCAGCGACAGTATGGCGCTACGACAGGTTTCCATCGTCGTAGAACACAACGCACAAAACAAAGAGATGGACAAACTGACGGGCCAACTTAACGACACCATCGCCCTGACGCTCACCCCCGACCTGATGATGGGTGTCGGACAGACCAGTCTCTACACCTACTACGAGCCGACGAAGGTGGAATATGGCTTCTTCGAAAGCCTTCCCGCCGGCGTCAAGTATGGATGGAACATCCTGCGTGGCTACGTCAACGACCTGAAGTACGTCTTCACGGCCGACGGAGCGAAGTCGCTCGGTGGCTTCGGTGCCATCGGCAGCCTCTTCCCCGAATCGTGGGACTGGCACCGCTTCTGGCTGATGACGGCCTTCCTGAGCATCATCCTCGCCTTCATGAACATCCTGCCCATCCCGGCTCTCGACGGCGGACATGTCTTGTTCCTGCTCTACGAGATCGTCACGCGCCGCAAACCGTCGGAGAAGTTCATGATACGCGCAGAATACGTAGGCTTCGGCATCCTCATCCTGCTGATGGTGGTGGCCAATCTCAACGACATCCTGCGCTGGCTTGGCTACCTCTAAATAGTCGCTCATCGCTCCTGAACTCCTGAACTCCTAAATAAAAACAATATGAACGAAAAACGAATAGAACAGGCTTACGCCATCGCCAAGGAGCGATATGCAGCCATCGGTGTCGACACCGACGCCGTCATTGACACTCTACAAGAGCAACAGATCTCGCTCCACTGCTGGCAGACCGACGATGTGGTTGGCTTCGAGCGCAACGAAGCCCTCTCCGGCGGCATCCAGACCACCGGCAACTATCCCGGCCGCGCCCGCAACATCGACGAGGTGAGGCAGGACATCGCTTTCGTAAAGACTCTCTTGGCTGGCAACCACCGTCTTAACCTGCACGAGATATACGGCGACTTCGGCGGACAGTTTGTCGACCGCGACGAAGTGGAGCCCAAGCATTTCGAGAGTTGGATAGAATGGGCCCGCGAACAAGGGATGAAGCTCGACTTCAACTCTACGTCGTTCTCTCACCCGAAGAGCGGCAACCTCACGCTGGCCAATCCCGACAAGGGCATCCGCGACTTCTGGATAGAGCACACCAAGCGCTGCCGCCGTATAGCCGATGCGATGGGACGTGCTCAGGGCGACCCCTGCATCATGAATATCTGGGTGCACGACGGATCGAAAGATGTCCCCGTGCAGCGCATGAAATACCGCGAACTGCTGGCACAATCGCTTGACGAGATTATGGCCGAGCAGCTCGATGGGGTGAAGAACTGCTTCGAGGCCAAGCTCTTCGGAATCGGACTGGAAAGCTATACCGTGGGCTCGCACGACTTCTTCACCGCCTATTGCGCCACCCGCAAGCAGATATACACGCTCGACACAGGCCACTACGAACCGACGGAGAATGTCAGCGACTTCGTAAGCACCCTGCTCATGTATGTGCCTGAACTGATGCTGCACGTCAGCCGTCCCGTTCGCTGGGATTCCGACCACGTCACCATCATGAACGACCAGACACTCGACCTCTTCAAGGAACTCGTGCGCTGCGACGGGCTGCATCGCGCTCATGTCGGTCTCGACTATTTCGATGCAAGCATCAACCGCATCGGTGCATATATAATAGGAACGCGCGCAACGCAGAAGTGTATCCTGCAGGCGCTGCTCGAACCCAAGCAGCTGCTCCGGCAGTATGAGGACAACGACCAGCTCTTCGAGCGGTTGGCCCTGATGGAAGAGGCCAAGTCGATGCCTTTCGGTGCCGTCTTCGACTATTTCAACCTGCGCAACAACGTTCCCGTCGGCGACGAATTCATCCCCTGCATCGAGCAATACGAGCGCGACGTGACATCGAAAAGACAATAACCCGCCCCATCATCACCCATCACCCATCACCCAACACCCAATGGAAACATTCATCGGACTTCTCATCATCGCCATCGGGGCCTTCTGCCAGTCGTCGAGCTATGTACCCATCAACAAGGTGAAAGACTGGTCGTGGGAGTCCTATTGGCTCGTTCAGGGCATCTTCGCTTGGGTCATATTGCCCTTGCTCGGTGCCCAACTGGCCGTTCCGGCTGGCCACTCGCTCGTACAGCTGTTTGCCGAGACGCCTGCTTTCAACCTCTGGGCCACCGTCTTGTTCGGTGTGCTGTGGGGCGTTGGCGGACTGACCTTCGGCCTCTCCATGCGCTATCTCGGCGTAGCTCTTGGGCAGAGTGTCGCTCTCGGCACCTGTGCTGCCCTCGGCACCATCATGGGCCCCGTCTTGCTGAACATCTTCTTCCCTGAGATGAACGCCTTGGAGTCGCTCACCATGTCAGTCATCATCGGAGTCGTCACGACGCTCGTCGGCATTGCCATCATCGGCGTAGCTGGCAGCATGAAGGCAGCCTCGCTCTCCTCCCCTCGGGGAGGACTGGAGGGGGCCAAGCGTGAGGCCGTTCGCGACTTCAACTTCCCCAAGGGCATGGCCATCGCGTTGCTGGCAGGCTTCATGAGCGGCTGCTTCAACGTCGGACTGACCTTCGGCAGCAACATCAACTTCGGCGAGCTGACCGACCCGATGTTCCGATCGCTGCCCGCCACACTGCTCGTCACCCTCGGAGGATTCGTCACCAATGCTGCCTACTGCCTTTGGCAAAACCAGCGCAACCACTCGTGGGCCGACTATGCGAAGCGCAACGTATGGGGCAACAACCTGCTCTTCTGCCTGTTGGCGGGGGCACTGTGGTACAGCCAGTTCTTCGGACTCTCGCTCGGCAGGAGCTTCTTCGAGCAAGGCGGAACGATGGACACGCTGGCCTTCTGCATCCTTATGGCCCTCAACGTTGTGTTCTCCAACCTCTGGGGTATCATTCTGAAAGAGTGGCGCGGCTGCACGCGCAAGACCATCGCCGTGCTCGTCGTCGGCCTCGCCGTACTCATCGTCAGCTCCTTCCTCCCCCAACTGCTTTAGCTGCCGTAGGGGCTGAACAGCGTTTCCGCCCGCAACAGCACATAGGAAGCAACAAGAAAAGTCAACAAAATCGGCAAATTATTTGGTGCGTCGCAGATTTTTCCTTAACTTTGCAGCGCATATAATCAATAGGTATATTTATTCATTTTTTAATTATAATAGCTATGGCAAAATTTGATAAGTCAGTTTTAGAGAAGTATGGAATCACTGGTGTACAGGAGGTTCTCTACAATCCCACGTACGAAGTGCTGTTCAACGAGGAGACAAAGGAAGGTCTCACGGGCTACGATGTAGGCCAGGAGACCGAACTCGGCGCCATCAACGTGATGACAGGTGTCTACACGGGACGTTCGCCTAAGGACAAGTTCATCGTGATGGACGAGAACTCGAAGGACACCGTATGGTGGACCTCTGAGGGCTACAAGAACGATAACCACCCCGCCTCTATCGAGACATGGAACGCCGTGAAGGAACTCTCGCTCAAGGAACTGTCGAACAAGAAGCTCTACGTCGTCGACGGATTCTGCGGCACACACAAAGACACCCGTATGAAGGTGCGCTTCATCATGGAAGTGGCCTGGCAGGCACACTTCGTGACCAACATGTTCATCCGTCCTCAGACTGAGGCCGACTTCGAGCAGGAGCCCGACTTCATCGTCTACAACGCCTCGAAGGCCAAGGTGGAGAACTATAAGGAGCTGGGCCTGAACTCTGAGACTGCCGTTGTCTTCAACGTCACATCGAAGGAGCAGGTCATCATCAACACCTGGTATGGCGGTGAGATGAAGAAGGGTCTGTTCTCTATGATGAACTACTTCCTCCCGCTGAAGGGCATCGCCGCCATGCACTGCTCGGCCAACACCGACATGAACGGTGAGAACACCGCTATCTTCTTCGGACTCTCCGGAACGGGTAAGACCACGCTCAGCACCGACCCGAAGCGTAAGCTCATCGGCGACGACGAGCACGGCTGGGACGACGAGGGCGTCTTCAACTTCGAGGGTGGCTGCTATGCAAAGGTGATCAACCTCGACAAGGAGTCGGAGCCCGACATCTACAACGCTATCCGTC
>CAMORS010000118.1 GCA_946624005.1 uncultured Prevotella sp.
AGGCGTCACGCTCGGAAGCGTGACCTCCTACATTAGCACAAAAATGGCAGGTGTCACGCTTGGAAGCGTGACCTCCTACATTAGCGCTAATGTGGTTGCCAACAACTTTTTCTTCTTTTTTACAGCAAAATGTTGCGCGGAAGAAATATTTTTGCTAATTTTGCGGCCAAATTCATCGCTTACTATATATAATAAGGTATGATAGCCACTCTGATGCTGAGCATCGGCCTGTTAGCAGCAGGCATGTTGCTGATGTTGGTGAAGCTGCTGTTGAAGAAGAACGGCAAGTTCTCCTCGCAGCATGTGCACGACAATCCCGCCCTCAGGAAGATGGGCATCCATTGCGTGATAGACCAGGACAGAGAGGAAAGAGGTAAAAGAATAAAAGAATTAGAAAATTAAAAATAAAAAACAAAGACAAGAATGAAGAAAACAGTTTTCGTAGCCTTGGCAGCCGTCCTCGCCTTGGCATCGTGCAACAATCAGGCACCGAAGATGGACGAGAAGACACAGAAAGACTCTCTTCAGAACGAGATGAAGATAGCCTACG
Source organism: uncultured Prevotella sp. (assembly GCA_946624005.1). GTDB lineage: Bacteria > Bacteroidota > Bacteroidia > Bacteroidales > Bacteroidaceae > Prevotella. Next base: position 551 of record CAMORS010000118.1, read on the forward strand.
TGGAGGTAGACTCGATCATGTCGCAGTATAACTTCTGCAAGTATATGGAGCCCATCCTCGAGAAGAAAGCTCTCAACTCGCGCAACACGCTGGCTCAGAAGCAGCAGTCGCTCCAGGCTGCAGCCGCCAAGTTCCAGCAAGACTTGCAGAGCAACAAGTACACACAGCAGCAGGCTGAGCAGGTGAACGCCGGACTGCAGAAGCAGAATGCCGACCTCCAGGCCCTGGCACAGCGACTGGACAACGAGCTGGCCAACGAGCAGCAGAACTATCTGCAGGCCGTCAACGACTCTATCCAGCACTTCCTTGAACAGTATAACAAGAACAAGAAGTATGCCTTCATCGTCACGAAGAACGGGCTGCTCTATGCCGACAAGGCCTACGACATCACCCGCGACGTCATCAACGGCCTGAACAAGGCCTACAAAGGCAACCAGAAGAAAGAGGAAAAGACCGAGAAGGTGAAAAAGTAAGGCGAAGAACAGCACTTTTTTGCCCGAAAAGTTGCGGGAACGTAGAAAAAGCCGTAACTTTGCACCCGCCATCACGAGTTGGTGGCATGAAATTCAAATTTATTCACTTCAAAACAAACAAAACAACAACAAATGGCAACAAAAATCAGACTGCAGCGTGCCGGCCGTAAGAGCTATGCTTTCTATCGCATCGTCATCGCCGACGCTCGCGCACCACGAGATGGTAGATTTACTGAGAAGATTGGTACGTACAACCCCAACACCAATCCTGCCACAGTAGATTTGAATTTTGAGCGTGCACTCTACTGGGTAGAGACAGGTGCTCAGCCTACAGACACCGTACGCAACATCCTGAGCAACGAGGGCGTCTACATGATGAAGCATCTCCGCACAGGTGTCCGCAAGGGCGCTTTCGGTGAGGATGCCGTGCAGGCTAAGTTCGACGCCTGGAAGCAGGCTAAGGAGAAGGGCTTCGACGCTATCCGCGAGAAGGACGCCCGCGCCAAGAAGGAAGCCGCTGCCAAGAACCTCGAGGCCGAGAAGAAGGTGAACGAGGCTATTGCTCAGAAGGTGGCCGAGAAGAAGGCTGCCGCTGCTGCCGCCAAAGCTGAAGCTGAGGCTGAGGCTGCACCGGCTGAAGAGGCTCCTGCACAGGAAGCCTAATCAAAACCACAACGGATGGACCGCAAGGTTCATCCGTTTTTTGTTTCTAATCATTAGTTCATCAAAGGCAGTACAACCACTTTAGCATCATGAAATTAGGAATGCTCATCTTCTTGCTCCTTCCCCTCTTGGGAAGTGGCTATGTGATGTGGCATACGTGGAGGATATTGCCCCTGCCGCTAGGGTTCCGGCTTCTCGTCATGGTGCTGATGCTGGCAGCCTTCGCCTTCTTCTTCATGGCGCTGGCTCCCGTGCTCGACACGCTGCCCATGACGTTGGCAACGGCTATCTACGAGGTGGGCACGTCGTGGCTCATCGTCCTGCTCTATCTCTTCATGATCTTCCTCGTGCTCGACATCGGCCGGCTGCTGCACGTCGTTCCCGCCGCATGGCTCAAGGACAGCTGGCAGGGCTCGGCAGCCATCCTCGTGGTGATGCTGGCCATCTTCGTCTACGGCAACATCCACTATCGGCATAAGGTGCGGCAGCCCTTGGAGCTCACCACAGCCAAGCATCTGGACCGCCCGCTCAAGGTGGTGATGATGAGCGACCTCCATCTGGGCTATCACAACCAGCGACACGAGCTGGCACGGTGGGTAGACCTCGTCAACAAAGAGCATCCCGACCTCATCCTCATAGCCGGCGACATCATCGACCGCAGCATCCGTCCGCTCATGGAGCAACGCATGGCCGAAGAGTTCCGCCGACTGGAAGCCCCCGTCGTGGCATCGCTGGGCAACCACGAATATTATGCCGGCGAGCCCAATTCGCTCAAGTTCTATAAAGAGGCGGGCATCACCCTGCTGCGCGACCAGGTGCTCAACTGGGGCGACATCGCCATCGTAGGGCGCGACGACCGCAGCAATCGGCGACGCAAGACGGTGATGAACCTTGTGGCACCCATCGACCGCCACCGCTACATCATCCTGCTCGACCATCAGCCCTACCATCTGGAGCATGCCGAGCAGATGAACGTCGACCTGCAGCTGAGCGGCCATACCCACCACGGACAGGTGTGGCCCATATCATGGATAACAGAAACCATCTACGAGTGTGCCTTCGGAGAGCACCAGCGTCGCGACACCCACTACTACGTGAGCAGCGGCATCGGCATCTGGGGCGGCAAGTTCCGCATCGGCACCCGTTCGGAATACATCGTGGCAACCATCAAACAATATAAAAAAGAATAATCATGGGAGGTTTTTTCGGAACTATTTCAGTAAAAGAGTGTATCAACGACTTGTTCTACGGCACCGACTACAACTCGCATCTCGGCACGAAGCGTGCGGGTATGGTGACGTTCGACGCAGAGAAGGGCTTCAGCAGAAGCATTCACAGTCTGGAACGCGACTATTTCCGCTCGCGCTTCGAGAGCGAGCTCCACTCCTTTGTGGGAAAGTCGGGCATCGGCGTCATCAGCGACACCGATCCTCAGCCCATCCTCGTCAATTCGCACCTGGGGCGCTATGCCGTGGTGACGGTGGCGAAGGTGAACAACATGCGCGAGATAGCCGACGAGCTGTTGGCTGAGCGTATGCACTTCAGCGAGATGAGTGCCAACAACATCAATCAGACGGAGCTCATCGCCCTGCTCATCAATATGGGCAATACGTTCACCGATGGCATCAACCTGGTTTACAAGAAGATAAAGGGTTCGTGCTCGATGCTGATACTCACCGAGGACGGCATCATTGCTGCCCGCGACGCGCTGGGACGCACCAGCATCGTCATCGGACAGAAGGAGGGTGCCCACTGCGTTACGACCGAGACAACCAGCATGCCCAACCTCGACTATAAGGTGGTGCGCGACTTGGGTCCCGGTGAGATTGTGCGCCTTCGTGCCGACAGCATCGAGGTGATGCAGCGGCCTTTCAAGTGCGAGCAGATATGCAGCTTCCTGTGGGTTTACTATGGCTTCCCTGCCAGCGACTATCTGGGCGTCAACTCCGAGTATGTCCGCGAGGAGAGTGGCAAGGTGATGGGTGCCGAAGACGATACCGAGGCCGACTGCGTATGCGGTATTCCCGACAGCGGTGTGGGAATGGCCATCGGCTATGCTGAAGGTCACGACATCCCCTACAAGCGCGCCGTGGTGAAATATACGCCCACGTGGCCCCGCTCGTTTACGCCCGGTCAGCAGAGCCAGCGCAACCTCGTGGCAAAGATGAAGCTCATCCCCAATGGTGCCCTGCTGAAAGACCAGCGCATGGTGTTCTGCGACGACAGTATCGTGCGCGGAACGCAGCTGCGCGACAACGTCCGCGAGTTCTACGACTATGGTGCCAAGGAGGTGCATGCACGCATCAGCTGTCCGCCACTCGTCTACAGTTGTCCGTTCATCGGTTTCACTTCCTCGAAGAGCGACCTCGAGCTCATCACGCGGCAGGTTATCAAAGACTTCGAGGGCGACCCCAATGCGAAGCTCGAAGAGTATGCCCGCACGGACAGTCCCGAATACAAGCGGATGGTGGAGGAGATTGGTCGTCGGTTAGGGCTGACGAGCGTGAAGTTCAATAAGATAGAGACGCTCATCAAGGCCATCGGACTGCCCAAGTGCCGCATCTGCACCCATTGCTTCGATGGCTCCAGCTATTATTTCCAGGATTGTCCGAAAGACCCCTCCTAACCTCCCCGAAGGGGAGGAACTCAATTGGCCCCTTCAACTGTAGATGGTGTCAAGTGACAGTCTACCGTAGGGGAGGAACGGCGTTTCCGCCCGCAGCAGCGCATATTGTAGGAGGCGACGCTTCCCAGCGTCGCAACAGCGCATAAGCAGCGCATAGGTGGCAGTTGTCACGCTGGGAAGCGTGACCTCCTACGTTAGCGCATAGGTGGCAGTTGTCACGCTCGGAAGCGTGACCTCCTACATTACAATAAAAAGACGCAGAGAGAAAAAGAAAAACTCTCTGCGTCTTTGCGTCTCTGCGTTCCAAATAAAAAAGACGCAGGGAGAAAAATTGGCCCTTTCAACTGTAGATGGTGTCAAGTGGCAGTCTACCGTAGGGGAGGAACGGCGTTTCCGCCCGCAGCAGCGCATATTGTAGGAGGCGACGCTTCCCAGCGTCGCAACAGCGCATAAGCAGCGCATAGGTGGCAGTTGTCACGCTGGGAAGCGTGACCTCCTACGTTAGCGCAGAGGTGGCAGTTGTCACGCTATGAAGCGTGACCTCCTACATTACAATAAAAAGACGCAGGGAGAAAAGAAACTCTCTGCGTCTTTGCGTTCTAAATAAAAGCTATTCTATAAAACGCTGAAAGCAACCGTCAGGCCAGCCATCACGATGCTCACCATCGACATCAGTTTGATGAGGATGTTCAGCGAGGGGCCGCTGGTGTCCTTGAACGGGTCGCCCACGG
>CAMORS010000119.1 GCA_946624005.1 uncultured Prevotella sp.
CATCTGACTACGGATCAGAAGGTTGTGGGTTTGAATCCCGCGGGAGTCACAAAAGGGAACACAGAAATGTGTTCCTTATTTTTTTGTGAAAAGTTTGCGCGTTTCTGGGATTTTGTGTAACTTTGCAGCAGAAACTATTGATATGAGACGACAATTGATGCGGATAATGGCACTTATGTGCCTAATGACCAGTCTCCAGCTGCAAGCGAAGGAGAATCGTTTCTATGTGTATAATGCAGCCAACGGACTGGCTGACAATAGTGCGCAGACGATCTACTGTACGCAAAGCGGGCGGCTCGTCATCACCACGATGGGCCAGATCAATTTCTTCGATGGCCACATTTTTTCTTATATTGATCCCAGTAAGGAGAATATCTATCCGTTATCCAACTACCGCGGTTATTATCACCTGTATTTTGACCGTTTCCACCATCTCTGGTTGAAGAATACGCACAACGTCACATGCGTTGACCTGACTACGGAGAAATTTGTCGACTCTATCGAAGGCGTGTTTGCCGACTTCGGAATGACAGATCCCGTGCTTGATCTCTTTGTAGACTGTACCAACGTGGTGTGGCTGCTGACAGAGAAAGGGCTCTTCCAAGTAACTACTCATCATTATTATGAAGTCAAGCGGAACCTGAACCTTCAGGACGTGGAAGTGTGGCAGGAGCGTTATCTGTTGCTGTTCTATGAAAATGGCCTGCTGGAGATGTTCGACATGGAGAAGAAGAAGAAGGTGTATGAGGGTAAGCCCTATGACGCTGCTTCTGAGGCACTGTACAACCATACGTCGGTGCTGACGATTGTCGGCGATGCTTTTTATCAGCTGCGAAACGGTCATGGTCAGGGTATCATGATGAAGTTCGATCTCAAGCAGAAGGAATGGGATACACTCCTCAAGACCCCCTATACTCTCAGCAATGTGGTTGAGCACGACAGTGTGCTGTATATACCTTCAGCCTATGGCTATTGGACATACGATCTGGCAACAGCCAAGACGACCCACATCGAAATGATTAACATGGCTTTTGGTGGACAATTGCTTACGGACATGAACGCCCTGATTTTTGACAAGCAGGGTGGCATGTGGATCGGTACCGAGAAGCGAGGTCTGCTCTACACCCGTCCGCTGGTGTCACCATTCCATGTGTATGACTGGACAAATCCTCGTGCCATCGAACTGGGAAGGCAGCTGGATCAGTTGCCACCCACGGCGACACGCTACCGTGACAAGTCGGTGAACTGCGTGTATAGAGACTCCCGTGGATGGGATTGGGTAGGCACGTCGCTGGGGCTGCAAGTATTCAAGCATGAGTCGGATCTCCTGCCTGTGGTTTATACCAAGGCCGATGGCCTGTTGAATAATGTCGTCCATACCATTATCGAGGACAATCTCCATAATATATGGGTAGGCACGAGCTTCGGACTAAGTTGCCTGATGATGAAGGACGACCAGTTGCATTTCATCAACAGTTACAGCCAATGGGACAATATCCCGAGTGAGTCGTTTGAAAACGGACGGGCTCTCAAGATGGCCAATGGTGGGATCGTGATGAAGATGCTCGACCATGTCCTGGAGTTCTATCCTGAGAAGATGGTAACCGTCACCCAGGGCGAGAACTACAAGATCCATCCGAAGCTTGTCAGGGTGATGGTGAACGGCACAAACCTCCATACTGGCGAGGAGCTCGACGGGAAGGTCATCTTCGAGAAGGCCATCCCCCGGATATCGGAGATCAACCTGAACTACAATCAGAACTCGGTGACACTGACGTTCTCTGCACTGAACTATTTCCGTCCGCAACAGACGTACTACCGCGTTCGTATCAATGGTCTTGACAACACCTGGCGGGTGCTCACCAGCTACAATTCTGGTGGACTGGTCGACTCGCGCGGCATGCTTCACCTGCCGATGGTGGCCCTGAAGCCCGGCACATACAAGGTGGAGGTGCAGGCTTCAATGATTCCCGATATGTGGGAGACGGAGCCTTACGAGTGGGTTGTCAACATCAACGAGCCCTGGTGGCGTACGACAGGTGTGAGATGGCTCTTGCTGTTGTTGTTGCTGGCACTCCTGGCGGTGAACACCTATTATTATATGCGTAATGTGAACATGAGGGCGATGCGTAACTCTCAGGAGCAAGGCATCGTGCGACAGATACGTACCTTTGCCGAGCACTGCAGCCGTCAGGATTTGGTACAGCTCGAACCTATACCAGAAGAGTACATGGGCATGGATAGCGAGCACCAGAGCTCCCTCACACCAGAGTTCGTCGCCACGATGGAGAAGATTTTCCCCATGGTGCTGAAGAAGGATTCTGGTCGGCTGACGATGCGCGAACTGAGTGAAGCGGCAGGCATGGAACTTCAGCCGTTCTACCAGCTCATTCTGAGTAATATCTTTAAGAGTCCGCGTCCGATGGCGAAGACGCTGATGCTGAAGAAAGCCGAGGAGCTGCTGGTCATGACAGAGAAGGATCTGGAGTATATTGCGTCGGAGTGTGGCTTCGTGTCGCCAAATTATTTCATCGCCACGTTCTACCGCAGTTACAAGATGACGCCGGATCTCTTCCGTCGCCAGTACAGCCACCTCAGGCGGAAAAGCAAATAAGTGTCAGATCGTGATTTGTCCGAAGGCCACCAGCCGCCACGTCCTGCCACCGTCCTCCTTGTAGTAGATGAGAGCCTGATAGCGGTTCTCTGTTTGGTAGAAGTTTCCCTCGGAGGGTAGCAGATGTCGCCTCCCGCTACTGTCTTCCCACAGGTATTGATAGGAGTAGTAGCCTTGCTTCTGCATGATGGCAGCAGTGTACATGCCCGTCTCTTCATCATAACTGAGTCGGTAGGTGTCGCTGCTTTCCGTTGTCCACAGCCCGTCGATGATTACATGGCCATCGACGAGCGGATCTGACTTCAGCCGGTAGTTCACCCATACGTAGTCGCTGATGATGTCGTTCTCACGGTTGTCGCTGTTGCGGATGTAGAAGGCGCCGTTGGCATCCTCGTCGTAGAGGTAGTTTGGTCGCGGCTCGCTGACGAAGGGGTACACCTGATAGTAGTCGCCGTCCCAGCGGATGTAGTCGATGCCCATGGTGGGATGGCTGGGGTCGAGTACCTCGTACTTGCGGTATTCGTTGCCGGCGTCGAAGATGTATGCCATGGTATGCTTCCACTCAAATCCGTTCTGGTTGATGAATGTGGGTGGCACGTTGCGGCGGCAGTTGTCTTCGCGGCCGTTCTGCATCACCACGGTGTAAACCTGCTCGTCGGGCCGTGTGACGTTGTGGGCAAAGTTCCCCACGGACATGGATACCTGTTGGTGGCTGCCGTTGTGGTCGATGTCGGTGTTGGTAGTGGCGCTCATGGAGAGCTGCACCGACTGCTCTGTAATCATGAATTCCACGGTGAGCACGTCGCCGTCAGAGCCGTCCTCGGTGATGTGGAGTCGGTAGTTGCCGCTCATTTTCAGCTGGCACTGGTCGTTGGGTAGCGTCAGCTGGTAGTGTGTATAGGCGACGGTGGTGTTGATGGAGTGCTCATAGTCGTCGATGATAAGGTCGTTGAAGCCGTTCAGCCAGTCGCTCTCGAAGACGTCGGTGCAGGTGGTCCAGTCAGCCTCGCAGCGCTCGATATGGCATACGTAGCGGTGATAGTCGTGCGACAACTCGTCGAAGGCCACGTGCAGCCGGTCGGCAGAGTTGAGCTTCATCACGGGCATCGACTGCCAGTTCTGGTTAACCACGGCCTGCAGCGACTTCACCTGCGGGTCGTAGACTTTATGAAATCCTGCTGCCGGCAAGGCTGCCAGCAGCAGGACTATGATGGTGGTGATAGCCGAAAGTCTTCTCACTTTTCACCTTTCACCTTTGTGATTACTCGCCCTTGATGGCAGCAACGCCGGGGAGCACCTTGCCCTCGATGGCCTCGAGCAGAGCACCACCGCCGGTAGAGATGTAGCTCACCTTGTCGGCCAGACCGAACTTGTTGACACAAGCCACAGAGTCGCCACCGCCGATCAGCGAGAAGGCACCCTCAGCTGTAGCCTCTGCGATAGCCTCACCGATGGCGCGGCTACCGGCAGTGAAGTCGTCGCACTCGAACACACCGGCAGGACCGTTCCACAGGATGGTCTTGGCACCCTTGATGGCCTTGCGGAAGTCGTCCTGAGAAGCGGGACCGGCATCAACACCCTCGAAACCAGCGGGAACGTTGTTGGCGGGGCAGGTGATGATCTCTGAGCCGGGCTTCACGGTCATCGTACCGAAGTCGAGGCCGTTGGTGGCTGTGCAGTCAGAGCCGAGCACGAGCTCCACACCGTTCTTCTTGGCAAGCTCCTCAACACCCAGGGCTACATCGAGCTTGTCGAGCTCAACGATAGAGTTACCAATCTCGCCGTCGTGAGCCTTGGCGAAGGTGTAGGTCATGCCACCGCAGAGGATGAGCTTGTCTACCTTGCCCAGCAGGTTCTCGATGATACCGATCTTAGAAGATACCTTCGAACCACCCATGATGGCTACGAACGGACGCTTGATGTTAGAGAGCACGTTGTCTACAGCCTGTACCTCCTTCTCCATCAGCAGGCCGAGCATCTTGTTGTCAGCATCGAAGTAGTCGGCGATGACAGCGGTAGAGGCGTGCTTGCGGTGAGCGGTACCGAAGGCATCCATCACATAGCAGTCAGCATACGAAGCGAGTGTCTTGGCGAACTCCTTCTGTCTGGCCTTCATGGCCTTCTTGGCCTCGTCGTAAGCGGGGTCGGTCTTCTCGATGCCCACGGGCTTACCTTCCTCTTCGGGATAGTAGCGCAGGTTCTCGAGCAGCAGAGCCTCACCCATCTTCAGGGCCT
>CAMORS010000120.1 GCA_946624005.1 uncultured Prevotella sp.
GAAAATCCGTGTGTCCCCGGTTCGATTCCTGGAGGTACCACTCCTCCTTTCATTGCCCGGTCATCCCTCGTGGAGCCGGGCTTCCTTTTTTTATATCATTTAGAAACCGGAGACACAGAGCATTCCATCTGCTCTGTGTCTCCGCTTCTTTGTCGGCTGCTAAATAATTATAGCGGAGAGATGGTGAAGGAGAACATCTTCTCGCCGTACTTCACCTGATATTTCGGTAAGGGGCGTCCTTCATGCCCCCAACTGTTGATGCCACCCACGCCGGCATGCTCGCCGTCGAGATAGAGGTTGACATACTTCGAGCGCGGCATCTGTTCAGGATGGCGCTGCTCTTTGGCATCACCATCGTTAAGCGTCTCTACATCGTAGCGCAGAGCCGAAGCATAGAAGGGAGTGTCGGCTGTCACCTTCAGTCCGAAGCCGTTGCTGTCGGTCTGCTGCCACCAGCGCATGTCGGCCTTCGTACCAGTCTCCTGCGGACGAACATAGGGATAGAACTGCTCGTCGGCCGTCTGACGGTAGAGTCCGATGCGCTGCGACTCCTTACGGTCGCAGTAGCTCTCGACAGGTCCGCGTCCGTAGAACTCGCTCATGTCCATATCGGCAGGCAGCTGAGCCACGACACCGAAACGGAACATTGGCGGAATATTAACATCCTCGTCGGTCGTTCCGGCAAGGGGTACGAGATGGGAAGTAACCTCGAGGCTGCCATCGCCTTTCAGTCGATAGATGAGCGTCAGCGTAGCTTTCACGTCGGGCATATCGAAATCGGCCACTACCCTGCCCTGCTTCCTCTCCAAGCGAGCCGAGATAAGGTTGATAGCCGGATTGCACCACACCTTATATTCCTTGTTGATACTGCTGCCCATATCGTTGTCGGTGACAGCACGCCAGAAGTTGGGCTTCAGCGTTCCGCCCTCGCCCAGGAGGTTGCGGCCTCCTACAAGATACTGACTCACAAGGCCGGTCAGCGGGTCAATGGTCACCTGTACGTCTTTGGTCGTAAGCAAGAGTTGCGTCTTGTCTTTCTTCGCCTTCACCTTGCACATTGGGGCAACTTCAGCATTCTCGACATTGTGCATGGGTAGCTGTATCTGTCGGTAAGCCACCAGCTGGTTCTTCTCCATGAGCGGCTCAGCCTCCTTCAGGCGGAAATCGATGTTGAGGAACAACTCGCCGGGGAAGTTCTTCTTGTACGGGAGCGTAAACTCCTTGGTCTGCTGCGGAGCGATGTCCAATGTGCTCAGCTCTCCAGTCTGCACCTCTTTGCCATCGGCTACGAGTATCCATACCATCTTCACGTTGTCCAGATTGCGGAAGAAGTTTTCATTACGAACGCTAATCTTGCCGTTCCAGAGATCGACCGGTTCGGCCCAGATATTCTGGTAGAAATAGCCCACCTCGTACATCTGCGGATTGGGCACACGGTCGGGCGAAATCAGTCCGTTGCAGTTGAAGTTGTTGTCCGACGGGTCGTAGTCGTTGTAGTCGCCGCCGTAGGTGTATTCGATGAAGGGTGATGATTGATGGTTGTTGGAGGTTGAAGGATGACGGTGGAGAGCCTGGTCGACGAAGTCCCAGATGAAGCCTCCCTGGAACTTCGGATACTTGCGCACAGCATCCCAATACTCCTTGAAGCCTCCGGAGGAGTTGCCCATAGCATGACTGTACTCGCAGAGGATGAGCGGCTTCTTCGATTCGGGATTGGCGGCATACTTGGCGCACCACTCCTGCGAACAGTACATCGGACACTGGATGTCGCTGTTGTCGCCACCCTGAGCACGTTCCCAATGGACGGGTCTTGAGGGGTCGGTCTGCTTGATCCATTTGTTGGCGGCTGTGAAGTTAGGTCCGTCGATGGTCTCGTTGCCCATGCTCCACATGATAACGCTCGGATGATTGAAATAGGTCATCACGTTGTGCTGGTTGCGCTCCAGAATCTGCTTCGAGAAGAGGGGCGTATAGCTCAGCGCCTTTTCGGGCACATAGCCGAAGCCATGACTCTCTTGGTTGGCCTCTGCACAGAGATAGATGCCATATTGGTCGCACAGGTCGTACCAGACAGGGTCGTCGGGATAATGGCAGGTACGCACAGCGTTGATGTTAAACTGCTTCATGATCTTCAAGTCCTGAATCATCCGTTCACGACTGACCACATATCCGCCGTCGGGATCCATCTCGTGGCGGTCGGCACCCTTGATGTAGACAGCCTTTCCGTTGACCAGAAGCAGCGCGTCCTTGATTTCCACTATTCTGAAACCAACCTTTTGGATGGTTGTCGACGAGCTGACGAGCTCACGCGCCGACAATTTGCTTGTCTTGCGCTTCTTCGTTTTTGCCTTCGTCTTCGGACTGTCCTTATAGCACATCACGTTGGCCTTCAGCGTATAGAGATAAGGTGTCTCAGCGGTCCACTTCTTGGGATTGTTCACAGCGAAACGCACCTTTCCCTTTCTCGAATCACCACTCTTGGCGAACTCCTTTACCTGCTTGGTTTCCACCAGATTACCTTCAGCATCGAGAAGCGAGAGTTCAACAATGCCATTACCCGTCATCGTCAGGTCGACATCGAGTGTGCCGTCTTGGTAATTGTTCACCAAGTCGGGGGTGATACGAATATCGTCGAGATGGGTCTGTTTGTCGCGGGCATAGAGATAGGTGTCGCGCGCCAAACCAGAAAGTCGCCAGAAGTCCTGGTCTTCACACCACGAACCGTCCGACCAGCGGAACACCTGGAAGGCTATCAGGTTCTCTCCCTTGTTGAGATAGGGCGTGATGTCGAACTCTGTTGCCACCTTCGAATCTTCCGAATAGCCTACATAACGACCGTTCACCCAAAGATAGATGCACGACGTGACGCTTCCGAAATGGGCGATGACCTGCCGTCCGTCCCAAGCATCAGGGATGCTGATGGTTCGGCGATAGCTTCCCACGTGGTTGTCCTTCACAGGAACGGGAATCATCCATTGTCCCTCCTTGTAGTACTCCTTCGGTGGCATGTCGAAATGTCCGCGCCAAGCAAAGCCGACGTTCACGTAGACGGGATCGCCATAGCCGTTCACCTCCCAGATGCCCGGCACGGGAAACAGTTTCCACTTGGTGTCGTCGAAGTCGGTACGGAAGAAGTCGGTGGGTCGCTCATCGGCATTCTCCACCCAGTTGAAACGCCAGTTGCCGTGAAGCGAGAGGAAATTGGCCGACTTCGTCATGTCGCCACCCAGTGCCGACTGCTCATTCTCGTAGCCGAAGAAGTGGGTATGCTTCGGCAGTGTGTTCACTGCATTCACCGACATGTCCTGCCACTCGGTGAAAGTCTGCGCCTGTAGACCGACAGCCGTCAGCCACGAAAGGGCGCTCATAAGGATTATACGATGTCTCATCTTGTTGTTTGATTGATTTGGGGCAAAGTTACAAAGAATATTCGAAAAGAACAAAAAAAGTGAAGAAAACCTTACAAATTGTTTGGAGATTTGTAGCCGTGTGTGTAACTTTGCACCTCAGAAAATTTACCCGCCAATAGAAATGGGACAGTTGATTACATTATTGTGTGGTGTCTTTCTGACCTTCGTCGAACTGAACTGCGAGAATCTCTTCGACTGCCGCGACGACTCGCTGAAGCAAGACGAGGAGTGGCTTGCCGAGTCGATACGCCACTGGAATGAGCATCGCTACTGGCAGAAGCTAGACCATATCGGACAGGAGCTGATAGCCTGTGGCGAAGCTAACGGTACGTGGGCACTACCAGACCTGATAGCGCTGACGGAAGTGGAAAACGACAGCGTGATGATAGACCTGACGAGGCGATCGCTGCTCCGACAGGCAGGCTACCAATATGTGATGACCGATAGCCCCGACCTCCGTGGCATCGATGTGGCGCTGCTGTACAACCCCTTCGCCTTCCGACTGCTCAGCCACGACACCCTACGCGTTGAACCGCTGCCAGGCATGCGTCCCACTCGCGACATTCTCTACGCCAAAGGCGAGGTGATGAGCGGCGACACGTTGCACATCTTCGTGGTGCACACGCCCAGTCGTTTTGGTGGCGAACGGGCAACACGGCCAAACCGCCTGCAGGTGATCAACCGCCTCTGCATGGCCATCGACTCTGTCTATACGCATGACAGCGAGGCACACATCATCGTTGCCGGCGACTTCAACGACGCTTGGGACGACCCTTCGCCTCAACTGCTCTGTCAGCATGGCTTGGTGAACATCTCGAAAAAGGCGAAAGGGAAGAATGGTGCTCGCGGTACGTATAAATACAACGGCCGTTGGGGGAGCATCGATCATATCATGGTTAGCCCTCCACTATCCAAAAAGACTACAGCCTGCTTCGTCTTCGATGCTCCTTTCATCTTGGAAGACGACCGCAAGAGCGGTGGTGTCCAGCCACGACGCAACTATCGAGGCTTTCGCTATAACAACGGCTATAGCGATCATCTCCCGCTTGTTGCCCATTTCAATCTGTGATTCGCTTTTTTATTGATCACGAATTGGACTTTTTTCTATCACGAATTTGGTTTATATTTATCACGAATTGGAGAATTAGAGAATTTATTGTAGGAGGCGACGCTTCCTTGCGTCGCAACTGCGCATAGGCGGCAAGGTAGGAGGCGACGCTTCCTTGCGTCGCAACTGCGCATAGGTGGCAGGTGTCACGCTGGGAAGCGTGACCTCCTACATTACCTATGTGACAGTTAATTCTCCAATTCGTGA
>CAMORS010000121.1 GCA_946624005.1 uncultured Prevotella sp.
TGGTCGACTTGCGCTGAGCCATGAACTGTGTGGGTGATGTGAAGCGCAGTGTCTTCCCCTGACGCACGTGGAGGTATGGCTGGTTGCGTTGGAACTTGCCCGAACAAACCTTGCAGAAGGCGATGCACGAGCGGTGGTTGGGGTCGATGTTGGCCGTAATCTTGAAGATGAAACCTGTGAACTTCGGCTCTTCCGGCTGTACCATGCGCTCCTCTGCCTTGGTGGGACGCGGCGATGGGGCTATCTCGACAAAGCAGTTGAGCAGTTCCTGCACGCCGAAGTTATTCAGAGCTGAGCCGAAGAAGACGGGTGCCACCGTGGCGGCACGGTAGTCGTCGACGCTGAACTCTGGATAGACGCCGTCTACCAGCTCAAGGTCGTCGCGCAGTTTCTCAGCGTCGCGATCGCCAATACGGCTGTCAAGTTCGCTTGAGCTGATATCTACGCTTACCTTCTCAGTGACGCGTTGCTTGTCGGGAGTGAAGAGGTCGAGCTTCTGTTCGTAGATGTTGTAGACACCCTTGAACTTTGCTCCCTGGTTGATGGGCCACGACAGGGGGCGTACGCTGATTTCGAGCTCCTTCTCCAGTTCGTCGAGCAGGTCGAAGGGATCGCGTCCTTCGCGGTCCATCTTGTTGATGAAGATGATGACGGGGGTGTTTCGCATGCGGCACACATTCATCAGCTTACGCGTCTGCGTCTCTACACCTTTGGCACCGTCGACGACGATGATGGCCGAGTCGACGGCTGTCAGCGTGCGGTAGGTGTCCTCAGCGAAGTCCTGGTGTCCGGGAGTGTCAAGGATGTTCACCTTATATTCTATGTCGGACCCATCGGGAGAGTAGTCGAACTCCATCACCGATGTACTCACCGAGATACCGCGTTGCTTCTCGATGTCCATCCAGTCGGAGGTGGCTGTCTTCCTGATTTTGTTGCTTTTCACTGCACCGGCCACTTGTATCTGTCCGCCGAAAAGCAGGAACTTCTCGGTGAGCGTTGTCTTACCGGCATCGGGGTGTGAGATGATGGCGAATGTGCGCCTGCGTTCTATTTCTGGGTTCATAGTTATTTCGTGAGTCTGTCTATGCACTGGACGAGTGCATCATGCCAATGCGGGATGTCGATACCGAAGGCTTGCTTGATTTTCGACTTGTCGAGCACGGAGAAGTGCGGCCGATGAGCCGGGGTGGGGTAGTCTTCGGTGCGGATGGGGTTGACCTTGCACGTCGTGATGCCTGCCAAACGGTGGATGGCGCAGGCGAAATCGTACCACGAGCAGACACCCTCGTCGGTGAAGTTGAAGATGCCAGGCTGGATGCCCTTTTCGATGATGGTCGTGATGGCCTGAGCCAGGTCGTGGGCATAGGTGGGCGTACCTATCTGGTCGACGACGACGCCGAGCTGCTGGCGCTCCTTTCCTAAGCGGAGCATCGTCTTGACGAAGTTGTTGCCATAGGGCGAATAGAGCCATGCCGTGCGGATGATCATGCTCTTCTGGCAGAACTTCTGCACGCCAAACTCTCCGGCCAGCTTCGTCGATCCGTAGACGCTCTCAGGACACGGGGTGTCGGTTTCGAGATAAGGAGTATGCTTCGTGCCGTTGAAGACGTAGTCGGTAGAGATATGTATCATCCATCCACCGCGCTTCTCGATGGCGGCAGCAAGATAAGCAGGAGCCTCCGTGTTAAGGGCTGTTGCCATCTGCTTGTCGCTTTCCGCCTTATCTACGGCAGTATAGGCGGCGCAGTTGATGATGCCGTCCACCTGGTTCTGGACGACAAACTGGTTGACGGCCAGCTGGTTGGTGATGTCAAGCTGTTGCTGAGGCAGACCATCCGGACTGTCAGTTAGTTTTACATCGGTATTGATCCACGTGTGCTGGGGGTATTCTTTTTCAAGCAGTTGCAGCTCAGTGCCGAGCTGTCCGTTGCATCCTGTGATAAGTATATTCATAATTCAAGTTCTCCTTGTTTGTCTTTCTGATAGTAGTCGCTGAGCATTCCGATGAAGGTGGTGATTTCCTTGACGGCATGCTCGGTGTCGGGTGTGATCTCCTTCTTCTGCAGTCGCAGGAGCATCGTTCCGTAGAGAGCGTTGAAGCAAGTCTCAATCTCTGGCGTGTCGTTGGCTTCGCCTCCTTTGTGCCGCAGCTCTACGATGTAAGGCAGCACCTTGTAGTATTCGCTTGTATAGAACGGGAACTTCGCGCTCTCGAGCAGTTCGGCATTCAGTTCGGTGAGCTGTTGCATCACCACCTGATTGATTTGCAGATGGCCCCGCTCGCGCTTTCCTTCCTGGTTCATCATGCGCACCAAGTCGCCATACCAGTCGGTCATCTCCTCCTTCTGTTCGTCGGTGTAGTCGAACTGGGCGATATATTCGCGGCGCAACCGCGTGAGCGAACAGTCGTAGGCACGTATGATATCCTCTACCTGCCACATATAGAGCAGGTATTCGGCTATGCTTTTCTTACGTAATTCTTGTGAAATATACATAGTGTCAAGGATGAGAAGTGAGTGGTGTGAGTTGGGTGGGCAGCGTGTAAAGATTAAAGACGGTGCCGAACAATACGATGAGCGAGAAAAGGATGACGACAGAGCCTATTACCTTATTAATAATAACGATGCCGTTGGTGTCGAAGATGCCCCTTATCTTGTCGATGAGCCACGTCAGACCGTACCACCAAAGCAAGGCGCCGAAGGGGATGCTCAGGAAACCGAGGAACATCTCGATGGGGTGGTTGGGGATGACGAACGAGAACTGCGCGAACAGTCCGATGAAGAGAAAGATGATGAGGGGGTTGGAAAAGGTAACAAGGAAGGCCGTCACGCCGTTATGGACGAGCGAATCCTTCTGCTTGCCGCTGACGTGCATGTTCTTTGTGGGGTTGCTTCGCCAGCAATAGATGCCGAAGAGAAGCAGCAAGATGCTGCCGACAATCTGCAGGAGAAACTGCGTGTGGTTGTCATTGATCATGTTCATCACGAACGACATGCCCAACAGCGTTACAAGGGCGTAGATGATGTCGCTCACGGCGGCTCCGATGCCTGTCACAAACCCGTACCACCGACCTTTGTTCAGGGTACGCTGTACGCACAGCACACCAACGGGTCCCATTGGTGCACTGGCTATGATGCCTATCAAGATGCCCTTGAAAACAAGGTCAACGATGTCTATGTGAAATGCAAATGGCATAAGTGGGTGCAAAGGTACACATTTTCTTTCAAAGAAACAACAAAAAATGCAATTATTCCACTCTTTCTGCAAAAATCAAGGCTGGACGGTTCTGTCGAACGATCCAGCCTTTATTGAAAAATACTATTCGGTTATTGTCGTTTCTTTACTTTCCTTCCTCCATGTTGCCAAGGATGTAAAGGCGTGTCATCTCCGTCTTGGCATTGGTGCGCACGGTGATGGTCTTCTTGAAGTGGCCGGGGAACTTACCCTTGCCGTTGTAGGTCACGTTGATGGTGCCCTTCTTTCCCGGAGCGATGGGCTCCTTGGTGTAAGCAGGTACCGTGCAGCCACAACTGGCCACTGCCTGATTGATGACGAGGGGAGCATTGCCGGTGTTGGTAAAGGTGAACGTACACTTCTGCACGGGCTGGCTCTCGGCAAACGTGCCGAAGTTATGCTCCGTCTTGTCGAACTTGATTTCAGCTTGTTTCTGGGCCAAGGCATAGCTCAAAGAGCACACCATCATCAAGGCCATCATGATAAACTTTTTCATCTTATTTCTTTTTTAGAATTTTCTAAGATGCAAAGTTACGCATTTATTCTTAATGTTGATACAAAACCACGCGATTATTATCAAACATTAACGATTCTTTCTTCTTACAACGCCTCGTCAACACAGCCTCCAAGACCGCCTTCGCAAAAGAAAAACCACCACTTTTTTGTCTTTTTCCTTGGCACTTTCACAGATTTGTTGTAAATTTGCAGCACATAAATATCTAATCAGTAGCACAAGATGGCAACGACCCAATTGAATGCAGCTCAGCTGAACGTTATCAGTTTGATGTCATATATTGATACAGAGCAAGAACAACAAGAACTACAGAATATCCTGCTTGAATTCTATCGAAATAAGCTCGATAGCCTACTTTTGCAGTTTCAGCAGGATAACAACATTACTCAGACGACATTGGACGAATGGTCCAACCAACATGAAAGGACTTCATACCAACCTGTAACGAGCAGTCCCGTCTCGTCGTCACGACGCAATTGGGCTTAGTGCCTAAAGGTCTTTGAACAAAAGCATATAGCAAAGACAACGACTCT
>CAMORS010000122.1 GCA_946624005.1 uncultured Prevotella sp.
TTTGGGGTGTTTACAATTATTAACACAAGGTAAGCATTTCCTTAACAGATTTTTATGTACCATGAGGGGCGAAATTTGGAAGTGTCGCAGATAGTGCGTACCTTTGCAATGCATTTGGATGCATTGCGAGTGATAGCTCTTTGACATGTTTACATACACTAATCGGAGGCGACGCAACAGCGCATAGGTGGCAGCGTAGGAGGCGACGCTTCCCAGCGTCGCAACAGCAAAATAAGCAGTGCAGACGTGGCGCAGACGTGGCAGGTGTCACGCTAGGAAGCGTGACCTCCTACATTAGCGCATCAGAGACCATCAACGACCTTGCCAGAGACCATCAACGACGACATCAGAGACCATCTCTGATGTCGTCAAAGACCATCTCTGACCTTCTCAGAGACCATCTCTGACAACATCAGAGACTATCAACGACAGGCACATCACGCCTTGTTGAATTTCTCCTTGCCTTGCTTGCAGCGAGGGCAGCGCCAGTCGGCGGGCAGGTCTTCGAAGGCTACGCCGTCGTGCTCTGCCGGGTCGTAGACATAGCCGCAGATGGAGCAGACGTACTTGCCGGAGGCTTCCTGTCCCTCGAAGTCGACCTCTGCAAGGATGGTCGGCACGGGGTTGTCGAGGTCGATGACACGCTTGGCCTCCAGGTTCTCGTAGCCCTGCGGGGTGTGGGTGCCCATATAGACGGTGGGGTGGTTGCGGACAAACTCGCGCACACGGTCCATGGTCTCACGGGCTGCCGTCAGGTCGTCAAAGACGACGGAGAGCTT
Source organism: uncultured Prevotella sp. (assembly GCA_946624005.1). Lineage (GTDB taxonomy): Bacteria > Bacteroidota > Bacteroidia > Bacteroidales > Bacteroidaceae > Prevotella. The sequence goes on from CAMORS010000122.1 coordinate 780, forward strand.
GTTCTCGTAGAGAGCTTCGTCGACGTAGGTGATGTCGGCCTGGAACATAAAGAACAGGTCGTCCTGTTCGGCTATGACGAGGCTGTTGCCGTTGGTGTGTCCTTTCGCCTTGATGAAGTAGATGCCGTCGGCAATCTTCTGGCTTTCGGGGAAGTTGTAGTAAGCGCCGTCGGTGAAGTGCACGGGTGTGAGGTTGGGAATGTCCTTGAGCTCTGCCACTCCCATTTCGTCGGCTGTTTTACAGCTTTGATCGTCATGGGGATTGTCACTTTGCGGGTTCCCACTTACAGCGTACGGGCGATACGATGGCACCCTCCTTCTTCAGTTCGGCGAAAGCCTTGTCCACTTCCTTGCGGTCGGCACCCAGTGCCTTTGTCACGTCGCCAGCCGAGACGGGCTTTCCTGCCTCGCGCATGGCCTGTAATACTTGTTCTTTCATAATGTTCAATGCTTAATGTTTAATGCTGAATGAATATTACATCATGGCAGCGAGGAAGTTCTCGTAGCCCAGCTTGTCGATATAGTTGAGATACTGAGCCTCCCAGGCCATGTGGTCTTTCTCGTCGTCGATCCACTTCTCGATGAGCTTCTTGGTGGGATAGTCGTCGTTGAAGGCTTCGGCCAGCTCGCTGAGGGTCTTGATGGCGTCGGGCTGGAACATAGTTGTTTTATCTTAAATAGTGAGTAAATGTTGTTACGGCTGCAAAGTTACGATGATTATTTGACAAAGCTGCTATCTGAAACGACACAAAATTTGTCTGAAACGATACAACAATGAAAAAACTTTCGTACCTTTGCACCGGGTTTTAGAAAATAGTGAATCGTCAAATCGTTAATTCTGCAAGAGATGTATACGCTGAAAGAAGGTTGGAACGTGATGTTCGGCGAGATGCCCCTGAAGAACTGGGACGGCAAGATGTACTGCACGGAGACGGATGCGGCCAAGTCGTTACGCACGAACGAGACGCAGGGATTCCTGTCGGCCTACACGTTCACGCTGGTGACGGAAGGCTGGGTTACCTTATTATATAATAGGCGGATGCTGACGCTCCAGGCCGACGACCTCTATTTCTATTCGCCGGGACTGACGGTGACCGTCGTCGCTGCCTCGGAGAACTATCGTGGTATCTGTCTGATGGCCGACGAGAACACCACCATCGAGATACCCACGGTGCGCGACTAGAAACTCTGCGTCTCCGCGTCTTTGCGTCCTAAAGAAATAAATAGAAAAAATGGTGCGTTTTCTTTGAACAATGAAAATAATGTAGTACCTTTGCAGCCATGAAGATAGGAGTTATCGTAGCAATGGAGAAAGAACTGCGCCAGCTCAGGAATGTTTTCTCGGAAGATGAGGTGGTGGTGCAGCAGTGTGGAATAGGGAAGGTGAACGCCGCCATCGGTACGATGGAGATGATCGGCAGGCACCATCCCAACATCATCATCTCGACGGGTTGTGCCGGCGGACACGGCGAGGGCGTCAGGGTGCAGGATGTCGTCGTCTCGGCGGAGCTCTGCTACCACGACGTCTACTGCGGCACGGCCATCGGACAGTCGGTGTACGGACAGGTGCAGGGCATGCCCGCACGCTTCCAGGCCGACCCGATGCTGCTCGAGGTAGCCATCAACACCCATCACCCATCAGCCATCACCCATCACCCAACCCTCCACCAGGGGCTCATCGTCACGGGCGACTGGTTTGTCGACTCGCGCGAGAAGATGCGCGAGATATTGGGCCACTTCCCCGAGGCGAAGGCCGTCGACATGGAGTCGGCTGCCATTGCGCAGACTTGCTATCGCATGGGCGTTCCGTTCATCTCGTTCCGCATCATCAGCGACCTGCCCCTGCAGGATGTCGATGCCTCGATGTATCACAACTTCTGGGACACCATCGCCGACAATTCGTTCCAGCTCACGCACCGCTACCTGGATGCGCTCCTGCACCGCTAATCGTTTTTTTTTGTTGACAACGAATTGAACGGATTAAACGGATTGTTTAATAAAAAGTAGCCATCAACACCCATCACCTAACACCCATCACCCATGAATAAGATTCCCTCGTTTACCATCAATCACGAACGCCTCTTGCGCGGCATCTACGTTTCGCGCAAAGACCAGATAGGCACCGAAACCATTACCACCTTCGACATCCGCATGAAGGAACCCAATCGCGAGCCGGCACTCCACATCGGAGCCCTCCACACCATCGAGCACCTTGCTGCCACCTACCTGCGCAACGACCCTGAATGGCGCGACCGCATCGTCTACTGGGGACCGATGGGCTGCCTCACGGGCAACTATCTGCTGCTTCGCGGTGATCTCGCTTCGGAAGATATCGTAGAACTCATGCGCCGCACCTTCCGCTTCATCGCCGACTTCGAAGATGAGATCCCCGGTGCTGCCCCGCGCGACTGTGGCAACTATCTGCTGCACGACCTGCCGATGGCTCGCTACGAAGCCCGCAGGTTCCTCAACGAGGTGCTCGACTGCATCGGCCCGGACAATCTCCACTATCCGGTGTGAGTGCGCAGTCTGGAGGACTATACAAAAAAAGTTAAAGTTTGCTTAAATATTGAATCGCAAATGGGTTAATCGCAAATAAATGATTACCTTTGCACCCGCTTTTAACGAAGCAAGCCGGAAAATCCGGTGCATTCGACGATGTGAGGTCGGCTGATGATTGCCGTCGGAGCATCAGAAGGATGTAATCAACAACCATTTAATCATCAACATTATCATGTATTTAGACAAAGCTAAGAAAGAAGAGATTTTCGGTCAGTACAGCCACAATGGCAACGCCACAGACACAGGTAGCGCTGAGAGCCAGATTGCTCTGTTCTCGTATCGCATCAAGCACCTCACCGAGCACCTGAAGAAGAACCACAAGGACCACAACACAGCTCGCTCGCTGACCATCCTCGTCGGTAAGCGTCGTGCTCTGCTCGACTATCTCTACGACCGCGACATCACACGCTATCGCGCCATCGTTAAGGCTCTCGGTCTGCGCCGATAAGCTTTTGCGCCAAGCGCTTTTGCGCGATACACTCGCAAAAAAGTACAGCAGCCCCTGTCTCAGAGATGAGCAGGGGCTGTTGCTGTTTGTTGGGGGTATGTCTCCTTGTCTTTCTTGCAATGGCTCCTTGCCCTGACGGAGCGTATGGCGAATACTACGCCAGCTACAACCAGAACATCTGCCAGCTGCAATGGTATCAGGCCGTAGGCTGGTGCAATTAGAACGGAAGGATGATGAGCTGTTCTTTCTTTGCGTAGCTT
>CAMORS010000123.1 GCA_946624005.1 uncultured Prevotella sp.
TGGAAGAACTTCGATGCTCTGACACAGGTTCCGCGTCCCAGCGGACACCTTGAGAAAGTACAGCAATTCCTGCTCGACTTCGCCAAGCAGGCTGGTGTAGAGGCATTCAAGGATGCCGGCAACAACATCGTTATGCGCAAACCCGCCACACCGGGCATGGAGAACCGCAAGGGTATCATCCTGCAGGCCCACATGGACATGGTGCCGCAGAAGACGCCCGAATCGACACACAACTTCGAGACCGATCCCATCCAGACATGGATCGACGGCGACTGGGTGAAGGCAAAGGGAACAACTCTCGGTGCCGACAACGGACTGGGTGCCGCCACCATCATGGCCGTGATGGAAGCCAAAGACCTGAAGCACGGTCCTATCGAGGGACTCTTCACCGCCGACGAAGAGACGGGCATGTATGGTGCTAACGACCTGCCTACCGGCGAGCTCAACGGCGACATCCTGCTCAACCTCGACTCTGAGACATGGGGTAAGTTCTGCATCGGTTCGGCCGGCGGTATCGATGTCACCGCTACCCTCGACTACAAAGAGGTGGAGACCGACCCTGAGGACGCTGCCGTACGCGTGACGCTGAAAGGTCTGCGCGGTGGTCACTCCGGTCTGGAGATTCACGAAGGCCGCGGCAACGCAAACAAGATGATGGTACGCTTCGTGCGCGAAGCCATCGAGCAGTGTGAGGCTCGCCTGGCCTGCTGGCACGGCGGCAACATGCGCAACGCCATCCCCTTCAAGGCTGAAGTGGTGCTGACCCTGCCGAAGGAGAACGTAGCAGCCCTGAAAGAACTGGTCGACGACTGGAAGGCCGACTTCATCGACGAGTACAAGCACATCGAGAGTGGCATCGAGTTCTTTGCCGAAGATGTGGAGACACCGAAGATGGAGGTGCCCGTAGAGATTCAGGACAACCTCGTCAACTGCATCTACGGCTGCCACAACGGCGTGATGCGCATGATCCCCTCTTATCCCAACGTGGTGGAGACATCGTCGAACCTCGCCATCATCGACATCGAGGGCGGTAAGGCTGCCTTCAAGATTCTGGCCCGCTCGAGCCGCGAGGATATGAAGGACTGCATGGTGAAGACCCTCGAGAGCTGCTTCAACATGGCAGGCATGAAGGTAGAGACAGCAGGCGACTATGGCGGCTGGGATCCCAATCCCGACTCCGAACTGCTCCACCTGCTGACGAAGGAGTATAAAGACCTCTTCGGCGAGGATGCCATCATCCAGGTGGACCATGCCGGACTGGAGTGCTCCGTCATCCTCGGCAAGTATCCGCACCTCGACGTTGTAAGCCTCGGCCCGACCATGAAGTCGCCGCACACCACAACAGAGCGTGCCCTCATCCCGACCGTCGAGCCCTTCTGGCGCCTCATCTGCAAGGTGATGGAAGACGTCGCCGTGAAGTAACGCTTTTCATCAAACTTTGGGAATTTTGGGATTTCTGGGATTCCTTGCATCATCTCAGCGATTCCGAAATTCCCAATTACCTACACACAACAACCACAGAAATGAAGCCCATACTCCTTATATTACTCTATCTAATACCGATTCTACCGGTACAGGCCGACGAGACGATGAGCCAGCGGTATGCCCAGTTTGCACAGAAGATTAACGACTGGGTATGGAACATGCCGCAGAAGGAGTTTTCGCTTACCGAAGTTTCCGCTTCCTTGAAGAAATACGACATTGCCGCATTGGCAGAATACGATAGTCTCTGTTTCGACCATCGCTTTTATACAGAGCTGCCTCCGTTTGCAACAGCCCCCGACTTGGTGACGAACATACTGGGTTTAAGATTTTCTGCCAAGCCCGACTTTCATTGTATTACTCACCTGCACCGCATCCGGATGATGATCAACAGCGACTCTGCCGCCCACCAGCTATCTTCCATCTGCTACCCCCACACCTACGCCACTAACGACGACCGCCTCGACGTCGTCGGCATTCAGGTGGTGAAACCCAACGGACAGGTTCGCTTCATAGATACCACTCCCTACCTGCAACCTGCGCCAGGCGGCAAGACAGAACAACGGCCCGAAAGTATCGCTATCGACGGACTCTGCCAAGGCGACATACTCGACGTATTCTATTACAGCGTCTCTATCGACAAAGTGATACCGAAATACAGCTATACGTTCTACTTCAGCAAGCGTATGCCCACGATGAACGTGAAATACCGCATCTCCACCGACCAAGACTCCTACCTGCGCTACAGATATCTCAACTGGAACAAGCCTTTCGATGTTTTCCTTTCCGAACACACGTACTTTCAGGAAATGCGCTTCGACGAACTCATCCTGATGCCCAAACGACCAACAGAGCGTTCGTCGGCCATGACCATCTGCGCACAGAGTGGCCGACACACCATGACGGGCATGTTTGAGAAACGCGGCAAAGGTGGCATCGAGGAAGACAGGAGCCTGGTAAGGGAATGGAACGAATGCTTCCTAAACGACTGATATTCACGTACGACAACAGATAAAAACGGATAGGACTCATCAATGAAACATAACGAAAAACCATTTTAACTACAAGAAAAAAAATGAAAAGGAAGAATCTCATCCTGGCAGCAGCAAGCCTCTGCTTGACAGCTGCCCTCATCACCAGTTGCTCGCCAAAAGTATATTCAGAGGCCAACCTGATATTGCCGGCACAACCCTTAGAAGCCGTACAAGTCTTTGAGCCGGGCGACAATGTTCCCGACGAGGCCATCGGCATTGGAACCGTAGCCGTGCGCGACATGGGATTTGCCACCCGCTGCAAATACGACAACGTGGTACACATGGCCAAGCAGCGCACCGCTGAGACAGGTGGCAACGGACTGCTCATCACCGAGCACAAGACGCCCAACTTCTGGGGAAGCAGCTGTCATCAGGTGGCAGGCACGATGCTCTACATCTCTGAAAACGGCGAGATCAGCGACTCGTTGCGACGCGCTGCAACGATGAAGGCAACCCAGGTGCAATCAGAGACGAAGAGCAAATACCGCATCAACGTTCCTTCGTCGCAGGACATCTTCGGAGTGAACGCTGGTGTCTCGTTTCTCAACTCAAGAATAGAAACCCCATGGGGCGACTACGACAACCGTGCAGGCTTCAACGTCACAGCCCACTACGACCACCTGTGGAGTCGCGGCGTGGGTGTGGGAGCCTTGGCCAACTACAACACCACAAGCATCCACGGCCAGACGCTATCCACCTTCTTCGTTGGCCCGGAGGTGGTCTACGGACTTCGCTTTGCCTACCGCTGGTACTTCGATGTAGGCTTGGGGGCAGGCTATGGCTACTACAACGATGGCGAGGAAGGCCACAGTGGCTTTGGAAGTAATGCACGCTTCGGTATAGACTACCTCTTCAACGAGAAAGTGGGTTTGTCGCTGATGATGAACGCACAGACCATACACTTGAAGAAACCGAAGGGTTACGAACTGAAGAAAAACGAGTTTTATGGTGTCAGCCACTACGGAATAGAGTTGGGCCTGCAATTCTATCTGTAGGAACGACTGGTTGACGAGTATAACAATCTGCTTGTTCTGTGGTTTCCTGATTTTTGGACTTCCGCTGAAAAGATGCTCAACACCTCACCAGAATGCCCTGAATCCCTTTGTTCATGCGGGGTTTGGATGGTGAGGTGTTTGCCAAACACCTCACCAGACATCTCACCAAACACCTCACCATCTGGGTGATAGGTGATGGATGATGATGGTTACCTCGTTCACCCAAACACGAGGCAACGTAGGAGGCGACGCCATTCCCGAGCTACGCTCGCCTACCCGTAGCCTT
>CAMORS010000124.1 GCA_946624005.1 uncultured Prevotella sp.
ACGATGTTGGAGTAGTAGCGCACCATCTCCAGCCAGTAGTCGTCGCAGTTCATCTGCTCGTCTACCACACCGCCGTTCAGAGCGCCGAAGCAGCCGAAGGCGTCCATGGAGAAGAGGACCGAAGCCCCCCCTACGGCCCCCGAGGGGGCTTCATTTGTATCATGTGCCGAGGCATTTGTAGCCCCCTCGGGGGCAGAATGGGGGGCTGCCAGCGTCATCATCGTCTCTGGCCAGTGAACCATTGGTGTCAAGACGAAGTTCAAGGTATAGTCGCCCAGCTCCAGTGTGTCGCCGTTCTTCACCTCGATGGTATCCGCCTCCGAGCCAAGTCCGTAGAAACCGCTCATCATGCCGAACGTTTTCTTGTTGCCGACGATTTTCACCTCCGGGTAGTATTTCTTGATGAGTGCCAGCGACCCGCTGTGGTCGGGCTCCATGTGGTTCACCACGACATAGTCGATGGGACGGTCGCCGATCACCTCCTGGATGTTCTTCAGGAAGGGGATGAAGAAGTCCACCTCGACGGTGTCCATGAGGCACACCTTGTCGCTGACGATGAGATAGGAATTGTAGCTCACTCCGTTGGGCAGCGGCCACAAGCCCTCGAAGAGGTTCTTGTTGCGGTCGTTGACGCCCACGTAATAGATTTTGTTTGTTATTTCTGTCATAATTATGATGTTTGAATTAGTGATTTTCCGAACTCCGGGCTGATGCTGTTGTTGATGCTCTGGCAGCAGTTGGCCGAGAACACCTGTGCCCAATGGATAATCTGGTCCCACTGTTCCTCGGAGAGTCCATTTAAGATATGTTCGCGCGTGATGCCGTGGCGCATCATGCCGAAGACCAGTCCGGCATTGAAGTTGTCGCCCGCGCCGATGGTGCTCACTGTCGGTGTGTCTACCACGGGATAGTCTTTACGGATGCCCTCGGCTATCAGGGCTACCGGTTCAGCGCCCCGCGTGTAGATAAACTTGCGGCAGTAGAACGATATCTCGGCGTTGTACACCCGTTCGGCGTCGTCTTTGTTAAACAGCACGGAGAAGTCTTCGCGCGAGCCTCTGACAATGTCGGCCATCTCGAGATTTTCCAGCAGGTTGGGCGTTATCTTCATCACCTCGCCCTGATGGGCGGCGCGGAAGTTGACATCGTAGTAGAGGATGGCTCCCCGCTGGCGGGCATACTCTAAGAAGCCTGCCACCTGCGGACGGATGACGGGATTGACGGCGTAGAACGAGCCGAACATCACGATGTCGTCGGCCTGCACGTCGGGGTAGGTAAAGTCGAGCTGGTCGTGCGGGTGGTCTTTGTAGAAGAGATACTCAGCGTCGTTGTTATCGTTGAGGAACGCCAGCGACACCGGTGACTTCGAGTCGGGGAAGACGTTGATGTTGTCGGCATTGACCCCGTTGTCGCGGGCAAACTGTATGATGTGCTGTCCCACGCGGTCGTTGCCCGTCTCGCTGATGAAGAGTGCCGGGATACCTGCCCTGCCGAGCGAGATGATGCCATTGAACACGCTACCGCCAGGCACGGCCCCGATGGGCTGTCCTTGCTTGAAGATGATGTCGAGAACGGTCTCGCCGATGCCTATTACTTTTCTCATGAATTATCAATTATCAATTATCAATTCTCTATCACCTTCTGAGTGCCAGGTTGTAGTTGTAGTATTTCTTGTTGCACGTGATGTCGGCCAGCACGCGGATGAAGGGCGGGAAGCGCACGTCCTCGTCTTCGGTGATGCCCTTCGTCTCGAGGATGGTGAGCGGTTCGGGCAGGTTGAGGTAGGTGTCGAGCTCGAAGTACTGCCCTTTCCAAATGAAGCTCTTGCGGTTCTTGCGGATGGTCTGCCGATAGGGATCAGCCTGCTGCATGAGCGACTCGTAGAGTGCATTGGGCACTTGTCGCTCGGTGATGATCTCCTCGTGGCCCGACACGCGCTTCTTCGTGGTATGCACGTTGACCACCTTGCCCGACCAGTCGCGTCGGCGCAGCCTTACTTCTACGCCTGGGTCGGCAACGAGATAAGTCTGCGTGATGTCGCTCTCGATGCAATCGGGCATCTCGCCCTCCACCTCGACGATGTATTTGCGCTCCTCCTCGATGGGCTGCGGCAGTCCGAGCACGTTGGTTATCTCCTTGATGACACGTCGTATCTTCGCCTCGAAGTCCTCGTGGTTGTTGATGACGCGCAGATGGCCATGCCCCGTCCAAGCCTCGATGACCTTCTTGTCCAACAGGCGGGCGATGCGCAGTCCCTCCTCGCTGGCCGGCTCGTTGCGGCTGGCGTTGTTGCTGGTGGTATAGAACTGCTCGGCACCGTCGGCGGCACTCACCAGATGGAGCACGGCGTCGTAGCGTTCGTCGCGCAGGTGCTGCGTGGTAGTACCCACGTCGCGGGTGATTCGCTCCCACATCTCCGGCTGCATATAGGCCGAGATGTCCATCGCCCCACGGTCGCAGACGATGACGGCGGGCTCGTTGCAAGCCTCGGCCATGCGCAAGAACTTATCCTCCAGGGCCAGCTGAATCTCGAGTGTGGCCTTCTCGCCCTCGTAGAAGAAGTCGGGGTTCTGTGTCAGGTAGTTCATGCCAGCCTGTGTGAACATGGTTGGCACTTCGGGCAGGGTGAACACTTTGAATCCAAGGTTTGAGAAGTGTTCGATAACGCGTACTAAGGCCGTTGTCTTTCCGGCACAGGGTCCTCCGGTGAGGACGATTCGTTTGATGTTGTTCATGATGGATGGTAATATTGCATGATGATCGATGGCAGGCAGAAGAGCCAATTGCCGCAAGCGACGTTGCCTTCGAGGAGTTTAGCAGGTCAGAATTTCTTACCAGAGAGGATGCTGACGGTGGTGAGCCAGATGATCTTCAGGTCGAGCCAAAGCGAGCGGTGGGCCACGTAGTCGAGGTCCATCTCCAGTCGGCGCAGCATTTTCTCGATGGTGTCGGTATAGCCATTGTAGAGTGTTGCCATAGAGAAGATGCCCGGCCGAACGGCATAGAGCTCGGTGTAGCGCGGGTCGTGCTGCATAATCTGGTCGATGAAGAATTTCCGTTCGGGTCGTGGTCCGACAAACGACATGTCGCCGATGAAGATGTTCCACAACTGCGGGAACTCATCGAGGTGATGGTCGCGTAGGAAACGTCCTACGTGCGTCAGTCGGTCGTCGTTCTGTTCGCAGAGGTGCGGGTTGTCGTCGTGTTCGGCATGTGGCACCATCGAGCGAAACTTATAGAGCATGAAGGGCCGTCCTTTATAGCCGATGCGCTCTTGGCTGTAGATGGCCGGTCCGCCGTCTTCGAGGCGCACACAAAGATAGATGATTGCCACGGGAATGGCAAACACCAACATGGAGAGTGCTGACAGCACGATGTCGAACAGTCTTTTTAAATCCATAAGCTGAACGTTCAGCAGACACTTCTTCTGGTTGTGCCTACATATATATAACCGAAGAAAGAGCGATTTATTTTATCAGCAGTGTTAAAAAATTAAAAAGGAGGGCAATATTGTGCCCTCCTTCTT
>CAMORS010000125.1 GCA_946624005.1 uncultured Prevotella sp.
GCATAAGAAGCAATGAATGGTGGGGGCTCTGGTGAGGTCTCTGGTGAGGTGTTTCGCGAACACCTCACCATCGGGAAGGCCGATAAACAGGGCGATTCGGCGCATTTTGGTGAGGTGTTGCCCCATTTTCGGCAAGACTTTTTCTGTGCGCACAGAACTTCTACCAGGGATAGTCTGCACACGTGTCGCAGATGGTTTCTGAGCTCGTCACAGATGTCTTCTGAGCTCGTCACAGATGTCTTCTGAGCTCGTCACAGATGTCTTCTGAGCAGGTCAGAGATGGTTTCTGATCTTGTCAAAGACCATCTCTGACGATGCCATTAACCATCTCTATCCTTGCGGTGATGGTCGAATTTGCGGAGAAAGAGATTGAAGGCTTCCAGGCCGAGCAGGACGAGAGCCGTAGCGGCTGCGGCGAGGACATACATCCCACCACCACAGGCCAGGCCGATGGCAGCCGTCACCCATACACCGGCGGCCGTTGTCAGTCCGCGAACGGCATTCTTCTGGAAGATGATGGTTCCGGCACCGATGAAACCGATGCCCGACACCACCTGTGCCGCCACGCGCGATACGTCAAGGCGATGGTCGGGCGCGTCAGTGGCACCAGCGAAGCCGTAGGCCGACACAATCATAAAGAGTGCCGAGCCCAGGGCTACGAGGAAGTGTGTGCGGAACCCTGCAGCCTTGTCGCGGTATTCGCGCTCCAGTCCGATGGCACCGCCAAGGATGGCCGCGATGAATATTCTGAATATGAATTCTAATTCCATAGGAGTTCAGAAGTTCAGGAGTTCAGGAATTCAGGAGTTCAGGAGGCGTTTGCGTGTGACTTCGAAGTCGGCCATCAGCTCTTCTATAATCTGGGCCACCGGTTTGATGGCCTTGATAGATGAGACAGCCTGGCCGATTTCCAACTCGCCATTCTCGATGTCGCCCTCAAAGATGCCGCGACGGGTGGCACCGAAGCCGATCATCTCGCGCAGCTCGTCGGCTGTCGCCCCACCCTCCTCGGCGGTGTTCATCCTGTCGAAGAAGGCATTCTTGATAAGACGGGTGGGCGAAAGTCGTTTCAGGGCAAGCATCGTGTCGCCCTCGTTGAGGTTGATGCACAACTGCTTGAAGGCATCTGAGGCAGAGCTCTCCTCAGAAAGAGCGAACAGCGTGCCAATCTGCACACCCTCTGCACCAAGAGCCATCGCAGCCATCATGGCCTGGCCCGAAGCAATACCACCTGCAGCGATGAGGGGCAGCGTGGTGGCTTTGCGGGCTTCCGGAACGAGCACCATCGTCGTGGTCTCCTCCTTGCCGTTATGACCGCCAGCCTCGAAGCCTTCTGCCACGACGGCATCGACACCGGCCTCCTCGCACTTACGGGCAAACTTGCTGCTGCTCACGACGTGGGCCACCTTGATGCCGGCCTCGTGGAAACGGGCGGTGTACTTCTTCGGTGAGCCAGCGGAGGTGAACACAACAGGTACCTGTTCCTCGATGACGAGGTTGGCAAAGTCTTCTGCGGCAGGGTTCATCAGCGGGATGTTGACGCCCCAGGGCTTGTCGGTAGCTTCCTTCATCTTGTGGATATGCTCGCGGAGCAGGTCGGGCGGCAGACTGCCAGCACCGAGCAGACCGAGGCCGCCAGCATTGCTGACTGCCGAGGTCAGTCGCCACGACGAACACCATACCATGCCGCCGGCTATGATGGGATACTTGATTCCGAACAACTGTGTGATTCTGTTTTCTTTCATACTGTTTTCCTTTGTTGATGATGTTATTTTGTGCAAATATACGAAGAATAGTTGTATTCCACAAGCTTTTACGAAACATTAACGTGTGTTTTACGTCGTTCTTTGGCCGTTATAACGAAAAAATACTACCTTTGCAGCCATCATTGTAATTATGAATTATGAAAAAAGTATGTATATTCTGTTCGGCCAACAAGGAGATAGACCCCGACTTCTTTGAGACGACGCGTCAGCTGGGCCGATGGCTGGCCGAAGAAGGCCATAGCGTAGTGTATGGCGGCGTGAACATGGGACTGATGGAATGTATTGCCGAGGCAGCGCACAACGCTGGAGGGCAGACCGTCGGTGTCGTTCCGCGCATCATCGAGGAAAGGGGCGCGCAGAGCCAGTATGTAGATGTGTGCATCCACTGCGACGACCTCAACGACCGCAAGGCGCTGATGCTGCAGAAGAGCGACGTCTTCATTGCTCTGCCCGGTGGAATTGGCACACTCGACGAGGTGTTCACTGTGGCAGCAGCCTCAACCATTGGCTACCATCAGAAGCCTATCATCCTCTACAACATGAAAGGGTTCTGGGATTCGCTCATCCGGACGCTCGACGACCTCGAGGCTCGCGGCGTCATCCGCAGCCAGTGGCGCAACTACATCCGCGTAGCCTCCACGCTCGACGAGCTGAAGGCCCTCGTGTAGCATTTCCGTCCATAAGAAAGCTCGTAAACATGCTTTTCAACCAAAGATTACACTTTTTTGTGTAATCCCCATAGGGAGCATATCTATAATATGAACGCAAAGACGCAGAGATTGATCCTATCGATGGACATACAGTGTTTTATTAACTCTGAGTCTCCGCGTCTTCGCGTTCAAAAGAAATAAAAAGATAATGCCTTATACTCTTCAAAATAAAGAATCTACTTAGCAACTACCTTACGTACATCGCAATGCTCAATGCTCAGCAGCTCAGCAGCTTGGCGGCCATGTCGCGGCCGAGGGCTTCGCAGGCAGCGAAGGTTTCGGGGGTGAGGGCCTGCTTGATCTCCACGGGTGTGCCGACAGCCTCGAAATGGAGGTGCTCGTCGTTCCACTTCTGGATTTCGCCGACGGCCTTCGAAGCCCAGCCGAAGGAGCCGAACCATCCGAGCAGGTGGTTCTTGATGTCCTTGCCGGCCAGTTCGGAGAGCAGCACGTCCATCTCATGGTAGAGACCCGTGTTGTAGGTGGGAGCACCGACGATGAGACCGCGATAGCGGAACACGTCGCGGATGATGTATGAGTGGTGCGTCTTCGAGACATTGTACATCACGATGTTCTTCACTCCGGCTTGCGAGGCAGCGCGGGCGATGACCTCAGCGGCGCGCTCTGTGTTGCCATACATCGTGCCGTAGCAGATGACGAGTCCCGGCTCTGTCTCGTAGCGGCTCAGCTGGTCGTAGAGGCCGACAACCTTGTCGATGTACTGATGCCAAACGGGTCCGTGGGTAGAGCAGATATAGTCGAGCTTCACTCCAGCGAGTTTCTTCAAGGCATTCTGCACCGGCGTGCCGTATTTGCCCACGATGTTGGAGTAGTAGCGCACCATCTCCAGCCAGTAGTCGTCGCAGTTCATCT
>CAMORS010000126.1 GCA_946624005.1 uncultured Prevotella sp.
TTCTCGTAGGCGATGCCTGTGCCACCGTGCTCGAACTCAATCTCTGTGCCCATGGTCCAGCCACGGCCGAAGTCGTAGCCCAGGTAGATGACAGCGTGCGGTATGTCGAACTTTCCGTGCGAAGGATCGTCCTTGTGCTGTTCGGGTTGCGAATAGCGGCTCACGTGGTCGCTGTAGAAGTTGCGGCTGAAGGCCACCTCGCCATAGCCGCCCACCGAGAGTCGGTTGCCGCGGGCATGGCTCATCACGCTGTCGCCGGCGCTGACCTGAGCCTGCGATTGCAGACTCAGGCAGAGCGTCGTAGTGACAAAAAATATTCTAACGATGTTCATCATTTTCATTGTACTTGTTACATTTTTCTGTTTTCGGGTGCAAAATTACGGTGTTTCGGGCGTTTTTGCAATACCTAAAAATGATGGAATTGCCCGCTTTTCCGTGCCCACGGCTCATTATGGCGGGTGAAATTACCTAATTATTATTATTGCATAATTCAGAAAAATTTTGTTATTTTGCACCGTCAATATATATTAATAAGGTATTAGCGATGAAGAATCAGAAAATGTATGAAGCGGACGACAAGATGATTTCCATCATCCGCGACAACTATAACATCCTGCAGAGTCTGGGCTCGTTCGGCATCAGCCTGGGCTTCGGCGACAAGACTGTCGGCGAGGTGTGCGAGGGTGAAGGTGTCGACACCTACACGTTCCTGGCAGTTGTGAACTTCACCATCAACGGCTATCGCGACAACGACGATGCCGACCGCCTGAGCATTCCCACGCTCATGAAGTATCTGCGGGCCTCCCACGACTACTATCTGGGTTTCCAGCTGCCCTTCATCCGCAAGGAGCTGGCCGATGCCCTCGATCCCGAAAACTCGCTGGCTGCGCTCATTCTGAAGCTCTATGATGAGTATGCGCGCCAGATTCAGCACCACATGAAGTACGAGGAGCGCATGGTGTTCCCTTATGTGGAGAACCTGCTCGACGGGCGCGTCACCTCGGGCTACGACATCGAGACCTTCTCTAAGCACCACGGCCAGACCGACCAGAAGCTGCGCGAGCTGAAGCAGATCATCATTAAATACCTGCCTTCGGACGGGCTGCGCAACAACCAGCTCTCGGCCACGCTCTACGATATCTATAACAATGAGGAGTGGCTGGCCCAGCATGCCGAGGTGGAGGACCACATCTTCATTCCCGCCATCCGCCAGTTGGAGCAGCGGTTGAGACAGAACGACGTGTCGGCAAAGATTTCAAACATGATCAGCCAGTCGCCCAACAGCAACGAGTCGCTCAGCGACCGCGAGAAGGACGTCGTCATCAGCGTCGTGCAGGGCATGTCGAACAAGGAGATTGCCGACCACCTGTGCATCTCGGTGAACACGGTCATCACCCATCGTCGCAACATCGCCCGGAAGTTGCAGATTCACTCGCCGGCAGGTCTTACGATTTATGCTATTGTAAACAATCTTGTAGACATATCGAGCGTTAAACTTTAATAGGTTTTATTACAATCTGTATTTAATTGCAGGAAAATTGCGTCGATTCGTAATTTTTCTGCAATTTTTCTTTGTGGTTTTATGTAAAATAGCTATCTTTGCACCATTGAATTCAGGAGTGACATGTAATACTTGTTGATTTTTTGTGGAAGAAACAAGCCTTGCTGCCATAACATTGAAAAAAGATACGCGAGTTATTCACATTATATCAACATTTAAAAACAAACAACATGAAGAAATTTACGCTATTTCTTTTGGCGGCATTGATGATGACCGCTGTGAGTATGGCCCAGAAGCCCGTTGGACACGAGCTTTCGAAGAGTCGTGTTGCTGCTTTGGTACCCGGTCAGAAGGCCGATGCCAAGCAGATGCCGTCGAAGGCCTCCCTGCAGAAGCAGGTAGACCTGAAGCGTCTGCAGTCGGCACGCGCTCTGTTGGCAGCCAAGAAGTCTGAAGCCAAGAAGTCTGAAAAGGCAGAAAAGGCTACAGGTATGGCACGTGCCCCGAAGAAAGTGATCACGGGTGACGAGAGCTACATCACCGATCAGCCTGAGGGCCGCATGCAGTACTATTCGCGTAGTGGTTCAGCCTACTACGTGTACATCTTTTATGTGATGAATACCTCCTATTCTGGTGCAGCCAGTACGGTGGTGTTCGGTGAGAACAACGAGGTGTATATCAAGAACATCATCTCGCAGTATGCCACAAACTCATGGCTGAAAGGCACCATCAACGGCAACAAGATCACCATCGACTTCCCGCAGAAGGCTATGGAGCAGAGCGGTTACGAGTACTACGTAGAGCTCCTCTCGTATGATGCAAATGAAGGATGGTTCGCTCCTGCCGAGAAGCAGACGCTTACGCTCAACTATAATGCCACCAACGGCACCATCAGCTGTCCCGCAGGTTCGGCTATTTCCACTGGCGACGAAATCATCGGACTCGTCGACGCTACCGAGGGTTGGACTGGCTATGGCGACTTCGCCTTCAGCATGACTGAGATGAACGACGAACCCGTCACCGCTCCCGAGGGTCTCGAGACCAGCGACTTCGCCGTGGTGGCCGATGGCTTCCAGGGCACCATTGCCCAGGTAGGCTTCGATGGAAACGACGTCTGGGTGCAGGGTCTCTATCCCGGCATGCCCAATGCTTGGGTGAAGGGTACCATCGATGGCAACAAGGCTACGTTCAAGTCAGGCCAGTTCATGGGTGCCGACGAGAGCGTGGGCTTCTACCAGTACTTTATGTCGGCCACGTCAACCGAGGAGTACGATCCGGACTATGATGAGTACTACACCGTCTATGAACTCTCCGATGAAGATGTGACGTTCGATTACGATCCCGCTACGAAGACCTTCTCCAACAGCAGTTGCTTCTTGGTGAATGCCGGCACCAGCAAGGTGTTCTATGCCGCTGCCTACGACAAGGCTAAGATCTATCCTTTCACCGAGGTGGCTACAACGCCTGCTAATCCCGTGTGGAATACGGTCTATGAAGGTGGTTATTCCTATTATAATTCCGGCTACGGATGGGGATA
>CAMORS010000127.1 GCA_946624005.1 uncultured Prevotella sp.
GCTTGTAGGCCACGCAGTAGGGAGCCGTAGCGTCGATGATCTGCTTGTTGAACTCCAATATGGGGTCGTGCAGGTCGAAGATGTGGCCAGGCATCTTCTTCGGGTCGGTATCAAGACCTACGCAGAGAAAGGATTGTTTCTCCTTGATTTGTTGTATCAGTTGTTGTCTGTTCATAATTATTTCTTATTGTATAAATACACGAGATATACGAAATAGACAATAAAACACCAGATTATGAAAAGTCCTGCACAAGCCCAAAAACTACCAATCTCTTTGGCAAATATGCAACATGGGAGAATACCACATGCAGAGAAATACTGTGGCCACGTGAAAGACCATTTTTGCTCTTTTTTCCTCTCTTGACGCATCAGTGCCCAAAACTTTTTCCAATCCATAGTCCTATTGTCTTTTAGTGTTAGAGTTCTGACTCTTTCATTCGTTCAGCATTCTCGGCCACGGTGAGTGCATCAATCATGTCTTGGATGTTGCCGCCAAGGAATCCCTGCAGGTCGTGGGTGGTGTAGCCGATGCGGTGATCGGTGACACGTCCCTGCGGGAAGTTGTAGGTACGAATCTTTGCCGAGCGGTCGCCGGTAGAGACGAGGGTCTTTCGGCGCGAGGCGATGTCGTCCATATACTTCTGGTGTTCCTTGTCATAGATAAAGGTATAGAGACGCGAGAGGGCTCGCTCCTTGTTTTTCGGCTGGTCGCGCGTCTCGGTACACTCGATGAGTATCTCCTCGGTCTCGCCCGTGTTGGGGTTCTTCCACATGTAGCGCAGACGGACGCCCGACTCCACCTTGTTGACGTTCTGACCGCCGGCACCCGAGGAGCGGAAGGTGTCCCACTTGATCTCGCCCTCGTTGATGTGCACCTCAAACTTGTCGGCTTCGGGCAGCACGGCCACCGTCGCAGCCGATGTGTGCATGCGTCCCTGCGTCTCTGTGGCTGGCACACGCTGTACGCGGTGCACACCCGACTCGTATTTCAGCGTGCCGTAGACATCGGCACCGCTGACGGCGAAGTCGATTTCCTTGAAACCGCCCACGGCTCCTTCCGAAACGCTGGTGATGCTGAGGTTCCATCCCTTCGAGTCGCAGTATTTCTTGTACATCTGGAACAGGTCGCCGGCAAAGAGGCAAGCCTCGTCGCCACCTGTTCCGGCGCGTATCTCCATCTGCACGTTCTTAGCGTCTTCCGGATCTTTCGGCACGAGCGCCAGTTTGATTTCCTCTTCGAGCTTGGGCTGCATTTCTTCGTTCATCTGCAGCTCCTCGCGCGCCATCTCCTTCATGTCGGGGTCGCTTTCATTGGCCAGAATATCCTTCGCCTCTGCTATTCCGTTGAGGCAGGCTATGTAGCGTTTGCGGGCATCCATGATGTCGCTCAGATCCTTGTACTCTTTGGTCAGTTTCACAAAGCGCTGCTGATCGCCTATCACATTCGGGTCGGTAATGAGGGTTGAGATTTCCTCAAAGCGGGCCTCCAGGCCTTCGAGTTTCTGTAATATACTATTGTTGTCCATTTCTCTTTGTTTCTTATTCGTAGTTGAACTCGCCGAACTCCGATCGGATGGTCAGGCTCTTCTTGCCCTCTTCGATGTGGCCTACCACCTGAGCGTCGATGTTGAACGACTTGGCGATAGCAATGACCTTCTCGGCCATCTCTGGGCGCACGTAGATTTCCATGCGGTGACCCATATTGAACACTTGGTACATCTCGTGCCAGTCGGTGGCCGAACACTCATGGATGGCCTTGAAGAGCGGAGGCACGGCGAACATGTTGTCCTTCACCACGCGGCAGTTGTCGCCCACGAAGTGAAGTACCTTCGTCTGAGCGCCACCGGTGCAATGCACCATTCCGTGAATTTCGGGGCGCAGCTGGTCAAGCAGCCGTTTGATGACAGGTGCATAGGTACGTGTGGGCGAAAGCACCAGTTTTCCTGCATCCAAGGGTGAACCTTCCACAGGGTCTGTCAGCTTGTATTTCCCGCTGTAAACCAGTTCGTCGGGCACCTGATGGTCGTAGCTCTCAGGATAGTGCTCGGCCAGGTAATGAGCAAAGACGTCGTGGCGCGCACTGGTCAGCCCGTTGCTGCCCATACCGCCGTTGTACTGGTGCTCGTAGGTTGCCTGCCCGGTGCTCGACAGACCCACGATGACGTCGCCCGGCCGGATATTGGCATTGTCGATGACATCGCTGCGGCGCATGCGGCAGGTGACGGTAGAGTCGACGATGATGGTCCTGACCAAGTCGCCCACATCGGCCGTCTCGCCTCCTGTCGGCCATATCCCGATGCCCATGGCGCGCAGCTCGGCAAGCAGCTCGTCCGTTCCGTTGATGATGGCAGAGATGACCTCACCGGGCACGAGCATCTTATTGCGCCCGATGGTCGACGACACGAGAATGTTGTCGGTTGCTCCCACACAGAGCAGGTCGTCGGTGTTCATCACGATGGCATCCTGTGCGATACCCTTCCATACGGAGAGGTCGCCCGTCTCGCGCCAATACATATAAGCGAGGCTCGACTTCGTGCCGGCCCCGTCGGCGTGCATGATGTTGCAATACGCTGGGTCGCCACCAAGAATATCGGGGATAATCTTGCAGAAAGCCTGCGGATACAGGCCTTTGTCTATGTTTTTGATGGCATTATGTACGTCTTCCTTCGCGGCCGATACGCCGCGCATCATATATCTGTTGTCCATTTTCTAATTATAAATGATTGTTTACCAGCTGGTGGTGGCTCCGCCGCCGCCAGAACGGCCTCCGCCGTAA